>CAZAOI010000064.1:0-13745 GCA_964486705.1 uncultured Oleiharenicola sp.
GGCACGACGTCACTGAAAGCCACGCTGCCGAGCTTGCCGAACTGGACCTTGCCGCCGGAGTTCAGGACCCGGAAGCCCACGCTGAGCGAGTTCTTGGGGGCAAACCATTCGGCGTCATTCCGCGCCAGAGCCTCCAACCGCTCTTCCTCGTTGCTGCTGGTATTAGCTTGGGCAAACAAAAACGCCGGAGTGGCGAGCAGGGCAAGCAGCGTGGAAAACTGAAGGGAACGGAGGCTCATGAAGGGAAAGTCCTAGGGGGGTGAAACAGACTTGGAAAGGTCAAACTGCGTTCAGTTCCCTCAAGCTTTCTCCATCGGCTCTTTCGGCTCTTCCTTTATGAGACCCGCCTTGAGCATGGCCCGCTTCAAGTCTTCGGATTTTTGTTCGAGTTCCGTCTCATGCTCCTGCTGGGCCTGCATTTTCTCAAACAAGGCGGATTCACTTTGCTCCAAGAATTCCTCGCGCTCCTTGATGTCCTGGCGCTGCTCCTTCATTGATGCCTCCTGGCGGTCCAGTTCCTCCTTCAAGGTTTTGAGGGCGGCTAATTCCTCGGGGTTGGCCGTCGACCCGGCGGTCTCGGCCGACTGTTTGCGCATGGCGTCGATTACCTTTTCGCGCGCCTGCAACAAGGCCTCGGTTTCAGCCAGCGAACGGTCGCGCTCCACCAAGCGATTTTCCGCCTCGGCGAGCGCCATCTCCCGTTCGGCGACCTTGCCTTCGAGCACGCGCATCGCCTTTTCCAAGCTCTCCACCTGCGAACCGTTGAGAGCCGTTTTCCCGCCCCACGGCGTGCGCGACTGGGACATGATGGCGTCAATCGAACGCCGCGCTTCCGCGGTGGCTTGCGACGCCTCCTGCGCCCGTTGCAGCGGACTGATCCGGCGGGGCAAAATCAAGGGCTTGATCCCGGAGGGTTTCGACGGAAATTTTATTCCGTCGGGAGCAGGAAAGGACGCCCCGGGCGATGATAGTGGCTGGAAATCCACGTTTGAAATTCAACCAGCTCAGCCCCGACCAAAAAGGCGGGAAAAAAATCCCCCTTTTTTCTCGCTGGCAGAAGCCGCGGGCGCGGCCGCGGCGGCCGCACTTTTCAAGAGCGCCGAGGTCAGCTTGACCGCGATCGCCTCGCGCGCCGGATCATTCAGCGCGGAAAAATAGCGTTCGAGACTGCTGCCGCTGGCCAGCATCGTCACCAACTCAACCTTTTCGTCCTTAAACCAGTCCAAGGCTGCCACGACCGTGACCCGAAGCATGCCCTCGTGCTTCTCCCCTTGCTCCCGCGTGAGCGGCTTGGCCTGGCTCGCGTCAGCGACCGGCAGCTTGGCCCCGTAAAATTTGCCGAGGGCCAACTGGTCGGCTCGCGTCAGCCCGCCGATGACAAGGCCGATGGCTTCCGCAAGGTGCAGGCCGGTGGCCCCTTTCCGATAAGGCAAAAACTGGGCGATGCCCTCCTCGTCGCCATGGATAAGCGCGTTCAGGGCGTTGCGAAAATCGCCGCCCAGCACCACGCGCGTCGACATCTGCTGGCCCAAGGTGGCAAAACCACCGATGGTCTTCACTTCCTCGGAAGCGCAGACCATCCGGGTTCCCTCGGAGAAATTCGCCAGCAGCAAGGGGAAATCTTCCGGGATTCCCAACCGCGAGAGCATCGTGAGAATCGGATTATTCTTGGCGGCGGTCTCCTCCACCTGCGCCACCATATCACCAAAGGGATCATCGAAAGCCAAGGTCTCCTTAAGAATGGAGATCAGGTGATCGGCGTTCTCATATTTGCCGGCGATTTCCGGCATCATAAACAGTTCGTCGTAGGTGAAATCAATGTACTTGGCCGGCTTCTCTTCCTCCGCCTTGTGGGGCCATTCTTTGATATCGAGATTTTGCGCCAAGCTCACAAGCGAAGTGTCCGCCATGATCGAGTGGCGAAACTTTTTCCGAATCTCATCCCATTCCGAACTGTTGAATTTGGCCATGTGGTAAAATTGTTGCGCGGCTTAGACCGGGGCGTTCTCGATGATTTCGTTGGCGAGCTTGAGGTAATCGTTGGCGACGCTGTCCTCATCACTGCCTTCGGTGCCGACTAGGAAAACCGGCAGACCCAAGGTGACCGCCCGGCGGACGATCATCGCGTCGCGAATCTGGGTCGTGCAAATTTTTGCATTCGGGGCGCAACCCCGTTTCTGGGTCTTGAACTGGTTCAATCGAAGTTGCATGCGCATCTTCGGCACCTCGATATCCGTATTGGCCTTGATCGAGTTGAAGATGATGCCATGGACCTGCGCCGCCGTGCCCATCGCCGTCGTGCGGAAACTGGCGGACGTCAGCTGAAACCGGGTGAGCTTTTCGATCAGCAGCGTAAAGCCAATCAGGCTCAACGCGTCGGGATTCGACGGCACGTAAATCTCGTTGGCGCAAAAGACGCCATTTTGCGAGGCGCGCAGGACATTCGGCGGGCAGTCGAACAGGATGAAATCGTATTGGTCTTCGATCTCGGCGAGCTGTTCCTGAAAGATCGCGTAGGACGGGCGCTTGGCATCGGGTTTGTACTCGCCCTCCAGATCGACCAAGTTAAACGTGGTCGGAACGAGATCGAGGCCGGGCAGCAATTTTTCTCCATCTTTGCCTTCCACCACGTCCTTGATCACGCACTCCTTCAGCCGGGCAGTGCCGGGATCGAAAATTGAATAAATCGAACCCACGCCCGTGGCGTTGATCTTGTTCCAGCGTTCCAGGCGGAGCAGCCAGATGCTGGCATTTGATTGGGTATCAAAATCGAGCAGCAGTACCCGCATGCCGCGCCGGGCCAGGCTGGCCGCCGTATTAACGATCAGCGAGGTCTTTCCGACACCGCCCTTGTAGTTGAGGAAGGCTATCTTGCGCGCCATTGGTTGTTTGGGTAGATTTCAGCAGAACATGGCATAGATGTGAAGAGGTGCCAGTTAAAAATCTTGCGAACTTTTAGTTTCCCGCCGCCGACATTCCCTGCACCTTGGTTTGTCAATGAATGAACTTAGCCTGCAAGAGCGTTTTTCCCCCGAAGGAATCTGCTTTGGGTGCGGACCGGCCAATGCCAAGGGACTTCAGGTCCGCAGTTTCGCCCGCGGTCAGGAGGTGGTCGCCACCTGGCGGGCGGAAAAGCACCACGAGGCCTTTCCCGGCATGCTCAATGGCGGCATCGTCGGCTCTCTCCTTGACTGCCATTGCAACTGGACGGCCGCTTGGCACCTCATGCAGCGCGACCAACTGGACACCCCCCCATGCACCGTGACCGCGGATTATGCGATTAAACTGCTTCGGCCCACCCCCACCGACGCCCTGATCGAACTGTCCGCCCATGTCGTGGAGGCCACCCCGGACCGCGCCGTGATCGAAGGCGTGCTCAGCGCGGCCGGCAAGCCCCGCGCCACCTGCCGCGGTACGTTCGTCGCCGTGCGGCCGGGCCACCCGGCTTTTCATCGCTGGTAGGCCGAAAAGTTCACCTGATCGGCACCCAAGCCCAACCTGATCGTAACCTGCGACTGCCAGGATGTGGGTGTGTCAAATCCCGCAAAAATCCTAGCCGTCGACGATGAATCCGACTTGCTTGAGCTCATGCGCTTCCACTTGGTGCGGGCCGGCCACGACGTGGCCACCGCGGCCAACGGCTGGGAAGCCATCGATGCGGTGCGCCTCAATCGGCCGGACATTATTCTGCTCGACCTGATGTTGCCCGACCTGGACGGGTTTGGGGTCTGCGAAATGTTGCGACGGGACCCCGCAACGGCGACCATTCCGATTGTCATTATTTCGGCGTGGGCCTCGTCAGACTCGCGCCACCTCGGACTGGAACTTGGAGCGCTGGACTACATCACGAAGCCGTTCAGCCCGAAGGAACTCGTCTCGCGGGTTAACCAATTAATGCTTTCCCGCGCCGGCTGACTGACGGCGCGAATTTTTCTCGGCCGCTAGTCCGCCCCGAATCCGGAGGGGCGGATGAAAAATGACCGCCCCGCGCGGTGCCGGCTCCACACTGGAACGAGCCGACCCAGCACAACCTCCTGAACGACCTCGCGCCCGAGCTGTGATCGGCATTGATTTAAAGGGCCGGACAGACACCTTCCCTGTCCATGGCAAGTCTGTGTGATTTACTCCCTGTGGTTTCAAGCCTCCGAAGCATGCGTGGGCGTGGTCGGAAAGGAGCAACCTGCTGGCCGACGATGCCGCAATTGGGCCGGTGTCGGGCCATCCGCATCTCCCGCCAGCAGACTCTGGCAAAAACGAAGAGCAACGGGCATGGCGGGTTCGAGCAAAAGCCTCAGGGCGGGACCCCGGAGGTTTCGCGCCCCAGATCCCTTCCCTTTCACCGCAGGCCCTTTCTCGTCGGCCGACTGCTCGGGCTTGGTGTTGGGGCCCTCGTGGTGGCAGCCGCAGCCCACGCCGAAAAACCTTCCTACCGGCTGGAAGCGCTTGCGACGTTCAGCGCCGAAGTTCCCAGCGGATGGGCGTACACGCTAAAAACGGAGCGGAATGAGCACCAACTCGTCGAACGTTTCGACCCGGCTAAACCTTTGACCGAACAATGGACCTTGCTGCTGACCGATGGCCGATCGCCCACGCCGAAAGACCTGACCCAGTACGCCAAATTCAAGGCCGTTCAACCCACCGGCGCCGCTCAGGCAACCTTTCAAAAAGGGGACCTCGAGCCCGGCAGTATGGCGCTGCTTTCGGAAGACGCCCGCCGAGCGGAATATCGTTGCTCGTTCCGCGAACAGTCTGCCAACGCGGACAAGATGCTCGGTCACGTCACGCTGCGCCTCCAGATCAGCAAGCAACCGGCATACGTCGAGAAATACACGCTGGAACTGCCCCAGCCCTATTCTCCCGTGCTCGGGGTCAAAATGAATGAGCTCGTGGTGGAGGTGAGTTTCTCCCCACCAGCGGACGATCGCCCCAGTCTGCCCCTCCGCTCGATCTCCCATTTTCGCGGGCGAATGCTTCTCTTTCCAGTCGAGGAAAACTTGCGATTAACCTACTCCGAGTACGTGCCGCGGCCGTGATTTCTTTAGGGCGACCCGACATCGCGCCGCAAAGGCATTTGACATTGTGCCGCAATCAAATGGCCTTGGGCGGGTAACGCCTTTTCTTACTTTGAAAAGCCTCTCCTTTCGCTGGAAACTGACTTTATTTATTGTGCTGATCTGCGGCGTGAGTCTCTCACTCGCATTCGCCGGCTTCTATTTCTATGACATCAGGCAAGCGAATCTAGAGACGCAGCGCCGGGTGGAAAACTCGCGCCGGTTGCTGGTCGAAAGCTTGACGCCGCTGCTGCGGCAGAATCCAAGCGCAACCGACCTCCCCGTCAATCTGGCGGCCACCGATAGCCAGATTGTCGCCGCGGCGGTTTATTCAAAGGAGAACAAGCTGCTGGCCCAGTATCTCCGCCGCGGGGCGCGCGATACCGTTCCAGAAACCGGCCAGACACCCACACTCCTCAACATCTTTACCATCAGAGGCGACGTGGTTTGGTCTGAAATTTCCAGCACGATTCTCCCGCTCGGCACCCTCTACCTCAAAGTGGAGTTGACCCAAGCCGACATCGATCGCTCCCGCGACCTGCGGCTCGGCTCCGGGATAATTTTCCTGGCCTCGGTGTTGCTGTCCTTCGTGGTCGCCTACCGCCTGCAAGGACTAATGATCCAACCGATCCTCGAACTGGCCGAAGTTTCCGCCAGCATCCAGCGCGAACGGGATTACAGCCACCGGGTGCGGGCCACGGCCTCCGGCGAAATCGGCGATCTGATCGAATCGTTCAACGCGATGCTCGACACCATTGAGTCGAACACCTCCGAGCTGGAACGGGCCAAGCTCGCCGCCGAAGAGGCGAAGGAAAGAATCCATCAGAGCAACGAACAACTCGAAGAAGCCAACCGCACCCTGGAAGCCCGCGTCGAGGACCGGACCAAGCTTCTGGCCAAGGCGGTCATGGATGCCGAGGAAGCCAGCAAGGCCAAGAGCAGCTTCCTCGCCAAGATGAGCCACGAACTGCGCACGCCGCTGAACGCGATCATCGGCTATAGCGAAATGCTTCAGGAGGACGCACGCGACGAGGGCGAGACCCACACCGCCGACGATCTCGACAAGGTACTGAGCGCGGCCCGGCACCTCCTCGGACTCATCAACGACGTTCTCGACATTTCCAAGATCGAAGCGGGCAAAATGGAGCTCTTCCTTGAAACTTTCGAGCTCACCAAGATCGTCCGCGAGGTGGCCTCCACCATTTCCCCGCTGATCGACAAACGCGGCAACAAGCTGGCGATCGAATGCCCCGCCGACATCGGCTCCATGCACGCCGACGCCACGAAATTGCGGCAGATTCTCCTCAACCTGCTGAGCAACGCCAGCAAGTTCACCGAGCGCGGCACGATCACGCTGCGACTCAATCGCCTCTCCGGCCCCAGCGGCGAATTTATCGAACTGGCCATTATCGACACCGGCATCGGCATGACCCCCGAGCAACTGGCGCGCCTCTTCCAGGCGTTCAGCCAGGCCGATGCCTCGACTGCCAGCAAGTATGGCGGCACCGGCCTCGGCCTTGCCATCTCAAAGCAGTTCGCCCAGATCATGAAAGGCGACATCACCGTCAGCAGCGTCGCCGGCACCGGCTCGACCTTCGTTGTCCGACTGCCAGCGGATGTCCAGGCCGGCCAGCCCAAGGTGATTCAAAGCAGCCATAAGGTCACCAAGTCCCCCTTTCCCCTCGCTGCAAAACCGCGGATCCTTATCATCGTGGCCGACCCGGAAGTCCGGCAGATTGTCGCCGCACTCCTGGACGCGAGTTTCTACGCTCCGCTTGAGGCTGCCACCAGCGAGCAGGGCCTCGAACTGGCCGACCAGAAACTGCCCGATCTGATTCTGCTCGATGGCACCATGCCGGGCATGGACGGCTGGACCGTTCTCACCAAACTGCAGAGCAATCCCAAGCTGTCGGATATTCCGGTCATCATGCTCACCGGAAAGGGCGACATCGACATGGCCCTTTCACTCGGAGCGACCGCCGTGCTGCCCAAGCCCATCGACGCCGGGCGCCTCACCACGGAAATCGCGATGTTGCTCAATCCCCTGCCCCGCTGCCACGTGCTGCTCGTGGAGGATGATGCCGCTGCCAGCACCCTCGTGACCCGCCTGCTGGAACGCGAAGGCTGGCAGTACCACGTTGCCTCGAACGGAAAAGCCGCCGTCCGCGTGCTCCGGAAAAGCATCCCGGTCGTGATGATCCTGGACCTGAAAATGGCGGGCATGAACGGATTTGAATTGCTGGAGGTGATGCAAAAGAATCCCGAATGGAGCACGATCCCGGTTGTGATCGTCAGTTCGATGGACATCACCCAGGAAATGAAGGCCAATCTCACCCCGCGCGTTCTCGCCATTTTGCAGAAAGGCCGCTTCAATCGGGACGAACTCGCCGACCTGATCCGCCCGACCATTCAATCGTGCGCCCTTGCCGAAAACTGAAATCTCGCTACCTAACACCTTTTACTCATGCCAAAAATCCTCCTCGTCGAAGACAACGATATGAACCGCGACATGCTTTCGCGTCGTCTGGAAAAACGCGGTTACACCCTAGCGATCGCCGCCGATGGCGCCGTCGGGGTCGAGATGGCCAAGAGCGGCCAGCCCGATCTCATTCTCATGGACATGAGCCTGCCCGTCATTGACGGCTGGGAGGCGACCAGACTCCTCAAGGCGGATGCCGCCACCAAGGGCATTCCGATCATCGCCCTCACCGCCCACGCCATGGATAGCGACCGCGTCAAGGCCCTCGCCGCCGGCTGCGACGATTTCGACACCAAGCCGGTCGAACTGCCCCGCCTGCTCACCAAAATCGAGGAATTGCTTAAGAAGAGTCCGCCCAAGGCATGAGCGACGAACTCACGCGATTTCCGTGGTCGGAGAGCGGCCCGCCCACCTCAATCACGCCTTTCATCAAGGCGATCAAGTCGCGCGACTTGGAGGCGCTGCGCACGCTCCGTCACGCGTTGCGGACGCCCCTTAACCAAATTATTGGCTACAGCGAGATGCTGATGGAGTCGGCGGAGGAGAACAATATCACCGCCCTGCTCGTCGACCTGAAGCGTATCCACACCGCCGGCAACCAGCTGCTTTCCATCATCAGCGACGGTCTCGCCCCGTGGAAAATCGAAACCGGCAAGATTGATTTTCCGACCATGCGGCGCGATGTGCGCACTCCGCTCAGCACCGTTATCGGCTATGCCGAACTCTGCCTCGACGAGACGCGCCTGGCGGAGGCCGCCGAACAAACCAAGGATCTGGAGAAGATCCTCCGCGCCGCCACGCAACTGCACAGCCTGTTCGAGAGCGATGCCTATCCCGATCAAATGGACACGACCGCCGCTCCGGTCGGGAACGAGGAAGCCGAAGAGGAGCTCCCGATTCCCGCGGCGGCGCTGCGTCAGGCACCCCAAACCCCCACTGATCTCGGCGGCACCGTGCCGCCCCTCCCCAATGCCCGCGTGCTGGCCGTTGACGACGATCGTACGAATCGCGAAATGCTCGTCCGCCGGCTGCAAAAACTCGGCTATGAGGTCGAGGAAGCCGCCACCGGCCGCGAGGCGCTCACCAAACTCGCGGAATCCAAGTTCGACCTCGTCCTCCTCGACATCATCATGCCCGACCTCGATGGCTTCGAGACCTTGGAGATCATCAAGAACGACCCGCGCCTGCGCCACCTTCCGATCATCATGCTCACCGCCCTCGACGACGTGGAGAGCAATGTGCGCTGCGTAGAGGCCGGCGCGGAAGACTACGTCGCCAAACCCTTCAACCCGACGATTCTCCGGGCCCGCATCAGCGCCTCGCTGGAAAAAAAGCGCCTGCGCGACATCGAACAGGACCTCCTCGATAAACTGCACCTTGAGCAGGCCAAATCCGAGCGCCTGCTGCACAACATTCTCCCCAAGGCGATTGCCGAACGCCTCAAGAACGGCGAACGCAACATCGTCAACAACTACATCGATTCCACGGTTCTCTTTTCCGACATCGTCGGCTTCACGCGCCACGCCAAGAAACAGTCGGCGCAGCGGACCGTTCAGTTCCTGAACGATATTTTCTCCAATTTCGACCGCATCGCCGAACAGTTTGAACTCGAGAAAATCAAGACCATTGGCGACGCCTACATGCTCGTCAGCGGCGTGCCCACGATCCGTCCCGATCACGCCGAGGCCTGCGCCAACGCCGCCTTCGAGATGCTGGAGGCGGTGCGCCTCTTCAACCGCCGCCATGGTCTGGATTGGCACATTCGGATCGGCATGAACAGCGGCCCGGTCGCAGCCGGAATCATCGGCACCAAGAAATTCTCCTACGATCTCTGGGGCGACACCGTCAACATCGCGAGCCGGATGGAGTCCCGCGGTCAGACCGACCAGGTCCAAGTTTCTGAGGCCACCATGAAGCTCCTCGGCAGCAATTATGATTTCGAGCCGCAGGGCGAAATTGATATCAAGAGCGACAAGCTCATGCTCGCGTTTTTGGTGAAGCGCAAGCCTTCCAAAACCAGCCGGGCGCCCTGGACCACGCCGCCCGTTTAATCCGGATCGCTCAACCTCGGACGCAAGGCATGCCTGATCTGTCAGGAGAGGAACCGGGCCGGGTCGCTGATCCCGACCTTCAGGGTTCGCTTTGACGCCACAGTTTGGTCCGAGCATTTCACGCCTCCGAGGAATGAAGTCCTCGCCCGACCGGACAGACTTGGTCGGGGCAAACCGCGATAACTCCGACCCCGTAGCGAGTGAGTTCACCTTGCCCGAAGGACAGCTGGATATTTCCCAGACCATCTTTTCATAAGGGTGAAAAATCCGGGTGGTCCCGAGGGTCCCTTGATTTTTTGACTTTGGCACCCCAGCCCATGCGGGGACGGACCGCTGGGTCGTCCCCGATTCTTCTGACGGCGCCCGCACCGGCCGAGACCCCTGCACTCGTTCCGTTCGCAGCCTACTCATCGGCGACAATTCCGCCTGCCGCGGAGAGTGGCGTCGGGGAGCACACGGCCCGCAAACGCGAAAGCGCCTAATGAAGCTTACCCGTAGAAGTGACAACTACGGCTCAATTGGTAGGGCGAGTCGCTTGCCGCGCCGTAGTCTTGGCGAAGGCTGGTCCCCGACGAGCCGCTCGGCAGCACGGCTCATCCGGAGGATTCGCCCTACCCAAGACTCCGTCACTTCTATGGGTAAGACTCAATAATGTGTGCATCGGAAGGAGCGTGCGGCGAACGCCCACCGCAATTCGGCCCTGGAACCTTCGGGTTTCAGGGCCTTGTTGTGTCGCCCCGAAAACGTTCCCGTCGGTAAAGGCGGCTTGCGAAAGCGCCCGATTGACGAGATTGGTTAACGCCATGCCTCGCATTCCTCTCGAAGATAATTTCACCGACGTCCTCGGCAAGGCCCAGCGGGGCTACAAACTCACCGACTCCGCCCTCGCCGAAAAAGCCGGCGTCAGCGCGGAAGATCTCGCCGCCCTCAAGAGTGGCGAAGTCCGCGAGCCCGCCCTCCGCGCGGTCGCGCACGCCCTCGGGCTCGGCGGGGATGCGCTCATGGGGCTCGCCCGGCGGGCATGGTACCCGGAACAACCGAATTTCAAGCGCGGCTTCGCGATGTTCAACACCGCCTTCGAGGACATGACCGTGAACAGCTACCTCGTGTGGGACAACAAAACCCGCTTCGCCGCCGCATTCGACACCGGCACCGACGCCCGCCCGATGCTCGACACCCTCGCCGGCGAAGGCCTCACCTTGCGCTACATTTTTCTGACGCACACCCACGACGATCACATCGCCGATCTCGACCGGCTCGCCGCCGGTGGCGCGGAAGTGTGGGCCAGCGAACTCGAACCCTGTGAGCGCCCCGGCGCCAAAGCTTTCCAGGAGAATGCCCACTTTCATCTGGGTGAACTCTCGTTCAAGACTCTCTTTACCTGGGGTCACTCGCCCGGCCAGACGACCTACTTTATTAGCGGTCTTTCGTGGCCGCTCGCCGTCGTCGGCGATTCGATTTTCGCCAGCTCCATGGGCGGCAGCGCGTCGCACTACGAAATGCAGCTGCGCAATAACAAGCAGAAGATCATGAAACTGCAGGCCGACACCGTCCTCGCCTGCGGCCACGGACCCCTGACCACCTTAAAGCAGGAAAAGCAGCATAATCCCTTTTTCACGCGCTGACCAAAGCATTGCCCGCGGATCTCCCGGATGGACACGGCTTCACTCCAAGACAAATTACTCGAGTCACATTCCCACCGCCAGTCACCGCGGAACCATCGACGACCTTCTGTCCTGCTGATTTCTTATCCATTTGATCCGTGTAATCCGTGGTAAAAATTCCTTACTCTCACCCAAAATCATGACTGAAAAAATCGCCTTCGTTGGAGTCGGCCGCATGGGCGGCAACATGGCCCGCCGTCTCAAGGACTGCGGGTATACCGTCACCGCCGTTTACGACGCCTACGCTGCCGGTGCGCGCGAGCTTGCGACGGAAATCGACGCCGAAGCCTGTCCCACCCTTGCCCGGGCCACGCACCTGGCCGACATCATCTTCACCGTCGTCACCGACGACGCGGCCCAGCTTGCGGTGTTTGCTGAGTCCGGCGACTCGCTGCTCACCGGTGCGAAGGGGAAAATTTTCATCACCTGCGCCACGCTCACGCCCAAGACCCACGTCGAGGTGGAACGGCGCGCTCGCCAGGCTGGCGCGCTCGCGCTAGAAGGCTGCATGGCATCCAGCATCCCGCAGGCCCGCAACGGCACGCTCTACCTGATGTGCGGCGGCGAACGCGCCACCTTCGACCGCGTGCGCCCCATTTTGGAAAAGCTCAGCACTGCGCTGCGTTACATCGGTCCGACCGGCAGCGCCGCGCAGGTAAAGGCGCTCGTCAACATGGTCATGAACTGCAACACCGCCGCCCTCGCCGAGGGCCTCGGCCTGGGCCACGCCCTCGGCCTCGACCTCGACATGCTGCGCGAGGTCTTCGCCCAGACCGGCGCCAACTCGCAGGTGTTGAAGACCGACGGCGAGGACATGCAGAACCGTGCGCACGACTGCTTCTTCTCCGCCGCCCACGCCGCGAAGGACTCCGGCATCGCCCACCAACTCGGACTCGACTGCAAGTTGAACTTGCCGCTGGCCAAGGCCACGAAGGAGCAGTTCGACCGCATGGTCGTGCTCGGCCTCGGCGGGCTCGACAAGTCGGGTGTCGCCGAGCTGACGTTCAAAGGCCGGCACGGATGAGCGAGTCGCAGGTTGGCAGTTGCCACAGGTGGAATCCGTCCAGAGGCCTGGTGCCACCACTGAGTCTGTATTTTCAAATTTGCGGGAGGCGCTTTATGCCCCGACGGGCTTCGCTAATATATCGAGGCGCAAGACCCCTCCCACCGTTTCACCCGTCTCATCCGCATGAATGAGGCCGCGCGCGATCCCTACTCCGCGCTGCGCCACCCGGGCTACCGGCGTTTCCTCACCGGCAACCTGCTCTTCAACGTCGGCCGCCAGGGCCTGAGCGTCGCGGTCGCCTGGCAAATCTATCAATGGACCCAGTCCGCCACCGCGCTGGGACTGGTCGGACTCGTGAACGTCATCCCCCTGATGCTGCTGGTGCTGCCCGCGGGCGTGCTGGCCGACCGCGTGGACCGGCGCCACATCCTGACGGCGACGATGTTCCTCTCGGCCCTGCTCTCGCTCTCCCTCGTGGCCTTTACGCACTACCATGCGGCCATCCCGGATGCCGCCCCGCTGCGCGCCGCCAACCACCTGCTGCGTTCCATCGCCCTGATCTTCGAGCGCCACGCCGATCCGGCTTCACTGCATTTCGACAATCCGGCGCTGCCCATTATCCTGCTGATCCTCTTTCTCCAAACTGTGGTCCGCGTGCTGGGCAACCCGGCCCGCGCCGCCCTCGTTCCGATGCTGGTACCGCCCGCGGCCGTGAGCAACGCGGTCACTTGGAGCGCCAGCGCGTTCGAACTCTCGACCGTGATCGGCCCGGCGCTCGGCGGCTTCATGGTGGCGGGGCTCGGCTACACTTCCGTCTATGCCCTCGACGCATGCTGCTCGCTCGCCCTCGCGCTCTCCCTCCTCGGCGTGAAAACCAACCGGCCCGCGCGCGACGCGGGCGCACCCGTGCCCGATATGCTGGCGGGCGTTCGCTTTATCTGGCAGCGCAAATCCATTCTCGCCGCCATCACCCTCGATTTGTTTGCCGTCCTGCTCGGCGGAGCCGTGGCGCTGCTGCCCATCTATGCGGACAAGATTCTCCACGTGGGCCCCGTCGGCCTCGGGTGGTTGCGTTCCGCGCCGGCCCTCGGCGCGATCACGATGGCGTTTATTGTCACCCACCTGCCCCCCGCGCGCCGGCCGGGACTGCTCATGTTGTGGTCCGTCGCCGGCTTCGGCGCCACGATCGTGATCTTCGGTCTCTCCCGCAGCCTCTGGCTCTCCCTGCTGGCGCTCTATCTCAGCGGCGTTTGCGACAACTACAGCGTCGTCGTCCGCCACACCCTCGTGCAAATGCTCACGCCCGATGTGCTGCGCGGCCGGGTGAGCGCCTTCAACCAGCTCTTCATCGGCTCCTCCAACGAAATCTCGGGATTGCGCGCCGGGCTTGCGGCGGCGTTGTGGGGCCCGGTCGCTGCCGCCACCGTTGGCGGCCTCGGCACGATCGCCGTGGTCGGCATCGTCGCCGTTTGCCTGCCCTCGCTGCGCTCCGTC
>CAZAOI010000065.1:0-13686 GCA_964486705.1 uncultured Oleiharenicola sp.
AGGCCGGCAGCTATGACATGGCCCTCCTTTACCAGATCAAGGCGCAGACCTTGCTCCAGAAGGGAGATTTCTCCAAGTCGATTGAACCGCTGGAACGGGGCTTGGTCCTCTCCGACGCGAAAACCCCCTCTTACTTCGACGACCGGGTGGTTCGCGATTTGGTCTTCTTCCTCGCCCAACTTTATTTCCAGGAAGCCGTGCAGTCCAAGAATCCGAGCCTGACGACCGGTTACTTCGAGAAAGCGGAGAAATATATGGTCCGGTGGACCGCGACCACGACCAAGCCCACCGCCGACAGTTATGTCTTCTACACGCAACTCCTCTATAGCCGGGCCGTCCAAAACGCCGACCATCCCGACTTGGACACGATCAAGCGGGCCCTCACGCAGATCGACAAAGCGCTGCTGCTGACCTCCCGCCCCAAGGACAATATGTATGTCCTCAAGCTCGTCTGTCTGCAACAACTCAACCGCAATCTCGAGTCGGCGGAAGTGCTTGAGCTCTTGGTCAAGCAAAAGCCCGACTCGACAACCTACTGGCAGCAACTGGTTGCCCTCTATCTCAACACCGAGCAGAACACCCGCGCCATCCTTTCCTACGAGCGAGCCCAGTCGCACGGGTTGATGAATTCACCCAAGGACAACTACAATCTGGTCGGCATCTATTTCAACCTTGGCCAGTATGAAAAAGCCTCGGAATTGCTTGAAGCGGGCCTCAAGAGCGGCCGGCTTGAAAATGAACTGAAGAACTGGGAGCTCCTCGCCTTTTCCTACCAGCAGCTGGAACGTCCGCTTAAAGGCATCGAGGCGCTCAAGCAAGCCGCCAAGCTCTACCCGACATCCGGCCAGATCGAATATATGATTGCGCAGGCATTTTTCGGCCTCGACCAGCCGGAAGCCGCCTTCCCCCATGCGCAGGCCGCCTTGACTAAGGGCGGGCTCGCCAAACCGCACCAAGCCTACCTCTTCCTCGCTTATATCGGCTACCAGTTGCAAAAGTACGAGATTGCCTTGGATGCCGCCAAAAAGGCCGCGGAAACTCCCGAGGGCGCCAAAGACGGGAAGAGCATGGTCCGCGCGATTCAAGACCTCCTCAAGGATCGTGAAGCCAAGAAAAACAAAACTTAATCGAACCACTTTAACGCACGCCGCAACCGACCATGAACAAAGTCTATCTCATCTTCCCCCTGATCGGCACCCTGATCTTCGGTGGTTTCTACATCAACTTTGACAAGAGCTACGAAGCCAAGCTCGCGGCCATTAAGGCCAAGGCCGAGGATGAAAAAAAGGACAAGCTCAAGCAGCAGGTCCTCGACCGCGAAAAGGCGATCGCGTCGGCCGTGGAAGCCCAAAAGATCAACAAAGTGAAGCGCGAAGAAAAAGAGCGCGCCGATGAGGCCAAGAAGGTCGCCCGCCAGGACGCCGAGGATCGCCGGGTTCGCGCCTACGACGACCGCAATAAATTCCGCGACCAAGTAGCCCGCCTGAAGAAGGAGCTTGATGAGGTCAAAGGCAGCATGACCAAGATCGCGGACGAGAAGAAGCGCCACATCGAAGAGGAAGTTTTCCTCAAGACCTATGTGAAGCAGGCCGAAGCCAACGTTAAATACTATTACGACCTCCTCGACAAAGTAACCGCCGCCGAAAAGCGCGCGGCCGAAGCCGCCGCCGCCGCCGCGGCCGCCACCAAGAAGGCCTAATCCGCTCATTTCCGATCCCCATGAACAAAGCATATATTATCGTTCCCGCCATTCTGCTCGCCGTGTTTGGCTACACGTATAAAAACGCTCTCAACGAGATGCAGGCCAAGGAAGTTGCCCTGAAGGCCCAGTCGGAGCGCAAAAAGGCGGATGAAAAGAAGCACAAGGACGAGGTCGAAGCCCGGGCCACCCTCGATGCCAAAAAGCGTCAGGACGAGCGCGAGGCAGCCGACAAGGCCAAAGAGGACAAAAAAATCCGCGAATACGACGACGTCATGAAAACCCTCAAGGATGAGGCCTCGAAGTATTCGACCGAGGCCGATAAACTTTCCAAGAACGCCGCTGACCTCGAAATCGAGATCTCCCAAGCGCGCACCGCCAAGGAGCTCCTGAATCGCGAAACGTTCGACCTGTCCAAGCAAGTCGAGCAGGACAAGATCAACCGGCGCAATGCCGAGATCGAAATCCAGCGCGTGATCGAGATCGTGGGCAAAAAGCTGAACGATAACAACGTGATCGTCCCGCCTCCGCCGCCGATCACGCCTCCGGCGAAATAAGCCCCGTCGCGTCACTCTCAACCGCGCCCCTTTCCGGGCGCGGTTTTTTTTTGCCCGGCCTCCGTCTCGATCGACGCTGTGTCATGCGCTGAGGATTGGCACAGCCTGTGCTTTTAGGCTTCCGAACCGGTCGCGCTCCCTGCGCCTCCACCCATCAACCGCCTCGCTCCCACACCCGCTCCCAATGAAGTTAAAATTCCAGGATCTACCTCGCCTGCTGAAGATGTCCGGCATCTTCGCGCTGCTAGGTTTGCTTTCCATCACCTTCGCGCAGGACGCCGCCCCCGCGGCCCCCACTTCCGACGAGCGGATCGCCGCCCTTGAGGCTTACATCAACAATGGCGACCCCGGTAAATCGCTCACCGGCGTGGCCGGCCCCGGCCACAATGCCTGGATGATGACCAGCGCGGCGCTGGTTCTCTTCATGACCCTGCCCGGCCTGGCCCTCTTCTACGGCGGCCTCGTCCGGAAGAAAAACGTGCTTTCCGTGCTCGCCCAATGCCTGGGCATCACAGGCCTGGTCACGATTCTCTGGTGGGCCTTCGGCTATAGCCTCGTCTTCGGCACGAGCTACGGCAGTCCGTTTATCGGCGGCTCCGAGTTCTTCTTCCTCAAGGGTGTCACCTCGGCCCCGAACACCAATTATGCCTACTGGGTCAGCCAGAACGTATTCTCGATGTACCAGATGATGTTCGCGATCATTACCCCGGCCCTGATCGTTGGCGCCATCGCCGAACGCATGAAGTTCTCGGCCATATTGCTTTTTGTCACCGTTTGGATGTTCGTGGTCTATTTTCCCCTCGCCCACATGGTCTGGGGCGCGAATGGCTACATGAACGGCGTCTGGAACGCCGACGCCGCAATCCCGGCCATCGACTTTGCCGGCGGCACCGTGGTGCATATGTCATCCGGTTGGTCGGCCTTGATCCTCTGCTTGATCCTCGGGCCTCGCCTCGGCTTCGGGAAAGATAAGATGGCCCCTCACAGCATGGTCCTCTGTATGGTCGGCACGGGCATGCTCTGGGTCGGCTGGTATGGCTTCAATGCGGGCTCGGCGGTCGCCGCAGACGGCGTCGCCGCCAACGCTTTCATGACCACCACCCTCGCCACGGCCGTCGCCGCTTTTGTGTGGGGCATGCTGGAAAAAGTCACCCGCGGCCACGCGTCCGTCCTCGGATTCTGCTCCGGCGCCGTCGCCGGCCTCGTGGTCATCACCCCGGCCTGCGGCTTTGTCGACTCCACGGGTTCCGTCATCATCGGCGTGCTGGCGGGAGTGGTCCCCTTCCTGGCCTGCACCAAACTCAAGTCCTTCTTCAAATATGACGACGCCCTCGACACCTTCGGCGTGCACGCCGTGGGCGGAACCCTCGGCGCTCTGCTGACGGGTTTCCTCGCAACCTCCTCGGTCAACGCCAATCTGGCCGGCGCGCCCGCGACCAAGAACGGCCTCGCCGCGCTCGTCAGCGACGGCGGCCTCTGGCTCACCCAGCTCAAGGCCATCGGCCTGACCCTCGCCCTCGCCATCGTGGCGACGGTCATCATCGCCTACGCCTTGAAAGCCATCATGGGCCTGCGTCCAACCGCTGAGGTCGAACAACAGGGCCTCGATACCACCGAACACGGCGAGGAAGGCTACATCTACTGAAAAATTAACCACCTATTCCCATGAAACTCATCATCGCCATTATCAAACCATTCAAGCTCGACGAAGTGAAGGAAGCCCTCTCGCAGGTTGGTATCGAGGGTATGACCGTGACCGAGGTCAAAGGCTTCGGTCGCCAGAAAGGCCACACCGAGATCTACCGCGGCAGCGAATACACCGTGGACTTCCTGCCCAAGGTTAAGATCGAGGTGGCCGTCGCCAGCGAGCAGGTCGCCAAGGTGGTCGAAGCCATCGCCAAGGGCGCCAAGACCGGCAAGATCGGAGATGGAAAAATCTTCGTCCTTCCGCTCGAGGATGTCCTCCGCATCCGCACGGACGAGCGCGGCGACAGCGCCATCTGAGCCCTGATTCCACTTAAGATTTCAGCCCCGCGCAGCCTTGCTGCTCGGGGCTTTTTTTGGCCTGGAAAAATCCTCCCGCCCAGTTCCGCCTCTTCGAGCGAAGTGGAAAATCTCCGCCCCAGAGGGGCCGCTTCAACGGCTCCCGGCCTCGATCGTGTCCGTCTTCGCCGTGTCCTGGCCGACGACGACCCCGCCCCTCGCGAAGAGCGCGGACTGAACCTGGAAAACGCAGCTGCCACGCAGAGGACACGAAGAACGCAGAAGGGAAACCAGGTTGGTCCCCTTTTTGAGAATCTCACCTGCGGGTGAATGCCCCATGGCTTTCGTTTGTGATCCACTTTCTGTTTTTGTGTTCTTGGTGTTTTTCGCGACCATTCCTCCTGCGAAATTTCGGCTGAACGGCGGCACCCCAACCTCCAAAGGAATTGGGGTGCCGCGTGCAAGAACAAGCCCGCCCGGAATGTCGCGTTCCACCCGAAGGCCACGGCATCCCCAAAAGTGGCTCGGCCGTTCCCTCGCGCATCAGTGTCATAGATTGCGCCAGCCCGACATTTACGATACTTGGCAGGGGATCTGCTTTTGTGCTCGGTGTTCGGGCTTCATGTCCGGACAACCTCGATCCAATCCACCAATCCTATGAACAAGAAAACATCCTTCCTCCTCCTCAGCGTCCTCGCTCTCGGGGCTCTTACCGCCCGCGCTCAGCCGGTCGTCGCCCCCGAGGCGACTCCAGCCTATTCGATCACGGCGGACTTCCCTTACACGACCAAGTACGTGTTCCGCGGCGTGCAACTGGGGGCGGGCTCTTTGCAGCCGGCCGTCAAACTCACTTCGGGGGATTTCTATCTCGGCGTCTGGAGCAATCTGCCCCTGACCCGCAATTGGGAAACCGAGGTGGATTTCTTTGGCGGTTACGGCTTCAAACTGGCCGATGGCTGGACCGCTGATGTCGGCGCCACCGTCTATTATTATCCCGGGCTGGATGTCCCCGGCGCGGACAAGACCACCTTTGAAGGCTACTTCGGCGTCAATGGCACCGTCGGCGTTCTCTCGACCGGCACCTATGCCTACTACGACTTCACCCTGAAAGCCTTCACGATCCAGGAAGCCCTGGGGTATAGCGTCGTCGTGGATCCGAAAACGTCGGTCAATTTCCTGGCCACCGTCGGTCACGTCGAACCCGACGCCGGCAACAGTTACACCTACTACGGTTTCGGCATCACCGTGCCTTACAAGCTGACGGACACCACGACTTTCACGGTCGGCGCCCAGTATGCCGATCACGATCTCGACGGAGTCGAAGGCAATCATTTCTGGGCCACGATTGGCCTGACCAAAACCTTCTAAACCGCCGCAACCAGCGATTGCTTTCAACCCGTTCCGCCCTCTGCGGAACGGGTTTTTTTGTCCACGACCCGAGCCAACGCGGGACTCGGCCGGGCTCACGCCGTTACGCGTCGATTCCTCTCGTGAGCAGGTCGAACTAAAAGGTGGTCGCCGATTTCCACCTCGGCGAAGAGCGTCGGTATGGAAACCGACGCCCACCAGAGGCATTATCAGCTCAGGCCGTTGAGAAAATCCCCCGTCGGCAGCAAGCCGCCCTCACCGGTGGAGCGCGGTGACCAGAACACCCTCGGATCGGAACGCTTTTCCGCCGGCGAGTTGCGGTCAACCGGCTCCACCCTCAAGAGCTGATCCCGACTCAGGCGGTGACGGACGGACGAAGGGAGTTCAGCAACCGCTCGATCCGGTCGCAGGCCGCCGTCAGTTTCTCCTCGTTGGCCGTGAAGCAGGCGCGGACATGGCCCTTGCCGGCATCGCCAAATGCGGTGCCGGGTACCACCGCCACCTTGTGCTCGGTCAACAACCGGCGGGCAAATTCACCCTCGTCCAAACCGGTGGCAACGACCGACGGAAACGCATAGAAGGAACCGCGCGGGGAATGACACGCCAGTCCGGCGGCATTGATCCGGCGGACAAACAGGTCGCGCCGCTCCCGATAGCGGTCGCGCATGAACTTTGTCGCGTCGTCGCCGAGCCGGAGCGCCGCGAGGGCGCCTTCCTGGCTGATGCTCGGCGCGCACAGCATCGTATACTGGTGCACCTTCATCATCGCCTCGATGAGCGGGGCCGGCCCGCAGGCGTAGCCCAGCCGGAATCCGGTCATCGCAAAAGCCTTGGAAAAACCGTGCAGCAAGATCGTCCGCTCGCGCATGCCGGGAAGGCTGGCGATGCTCGTGTGCGTGCCTTCGAACACCAGCTCGGAGTAGATCTCGTCGCTGACGACGATCAGATCCTTCTCGATGGCAAACTTCGCGATCCGCTCCAGCTGCTCGCGCGAGCACACGCCGCCGGTCGGATTGCACGGGAGATTCAGCAAAAGCAGTTTGCAGCCGGGTTGCCAGGCAGCCGCAAGCGCCGGCGCATCGAGGGAGAAAAGGTCGCGGGCACTGGTTGCCACCGGCACACCCACCGCATGCACCAGATCCACTGACGGCGCATAGGAAACATAGCAGGGCTGGTGATACATCACCTTGTCCCCGGGGTTTAGCAACGATCGCAGCGTCAGGTCCAGCCCCTCGGAAACCCCGACCGTCACCAAAACCTCGTCATCCGGCCGGTAACTGACCTTGAAATGACCTTCGGCATAGCGGCAAATCTCCTTGCGCAGTTCCGGCAGGCCGAGATTCGACGTGTAGTGGGTCTTGCCCGTGTTCATCGCCGTCGTCACCGCGTCGCGGATCGGCTGGGGGGTATCGAAATCCGGCTCACCGATCCCGAGCGAGATCACGCCATCAGTCTTGGCGACGAGCTCGAAGAAATCACGGATGCCGGACCGACGCAGGCCCGCGACATGCCGGGCAATGAAGCGCGTGGTATCCAGCGGAGCTTGGTGGGAAATCGTCATAAAATGGTTCAGTCGTGGTGGCGGTGCAGTCCGCCGGCGGAATCGCCGATGCTCAGCCGTTCGCGGATGGCCTCGCCCATCTGGGCGGTGCTCAGCGGCAGCGGCCCGCCGAGATCGGCCGTGTGCTTGCCTTCCTCCAGGGCCAGATTGACGGCGGCCTCCACTTCGGCGGCCTCTTTCTCCAGGCCGAGCGAATGCCGGAGCAGCAGCGCGACCGAGAGAATCGTCCCGACCGGATTCGCGATGCCCTTACCCGCGATGTCGGGGGCCGAGCCGTGGATGGGCTCGTACAGACCGAGGCGGCCGGCGCCAAGCGACGCGCTGGGCAGCACACCGAGCGAACCCGCCAGCACGGCGGCCTCGTCGGTCAGGATGTCGCCGAACATGTTCTCCGTGACGATCACGTCAAATTGCGGGGCATGGGTGATGAGCCGCATGGCGCACGAATCGACGAGCTGGTGCTCCAGCTTCACGTCGGGAAATTCGCGGCCGACCTCGATCGCCACCTTGCGCCAGAGGCGCGACGACTCGAGCACGTTGGCCTTGTCGACCGAAGTGACGAGTTTGCGACGCTGCTGCGCCAACTGGAAGGCGAGCTTCACGATCCGCCGGACTTCCCAGTCCAGGTAGACGAGAGTATCAACGGCGCGTTCGCCCTCCGGGGTCATCGTGCGGCCCTTGGGCGTGCCAAAATAGAGGCCTCCGGTCAGTTCGCGAATCACCACAAAATCAACCCCGGCGACGCGCTCGGGTTTGAGCGGCGAGAGCTTCGCGAGCGCCGGATACGGCCGCACCGGGCGGACATTGGCGTAAAGCCCCAGCGCCTTGCGAATGGCGAGCAACCCCTGCTCCGGGCGCACCTTCGCCTGCGGGTCATCCCACTTTGGGCCGCCGACTGCGCCGAGCAGCACGGCATCAGCCGCCGAGCAGGCTGCGAGGGTCGAGTCGGGCATGGCCGTGCCCTGGGCGTCGATGGCGCAACCGCCGAGCAGATGCTCGGTAAAATTGAACTGGTGGGCGTGGCGCCGGGCCACGGCCTCGAGCACGAGCCGGGCTTCGTTGACCACCTCAGGGCCGATGCCGTCGCCGGGAGTGAGTGCGATGTTTGCTTTCATAAAATGCCGGCGATCTTGGCCGGTTCCTGCAACGAGACCGCGTACTCAAAGCCGTCGGCGAGCGCGAGCCAGGTGGCTTCGAGAATGTTGGGCCCGGCGCCGACGGTGCTCCACCGGCGCACCCCGGACGTGCTGTCGCCCTGGCCGCCGTCATGCCAGTCAATCAAGACGCGGGTCACGGCCGCCGTGCCGCTGTTGGAATTGAGAATGCGGACCTTGTAGTCGGCCAGCTGGATATTTTTTACCGACGGGAAATGGGGTTGCAGCGCCTTGCGCAGGGCCTGGTCAAAAGCATGCACCGGGCCGGTGCCCTCGGCGGCGGTGTGCGTTTCCTGGTCCTCCACCTGCAATTTGATCGTGGCCTCGGCCATCCCGCGCTCGCCGTGGCGACTGACCATCACCCGATAGTCGAGCAGGGAAAACGGTGCGCGGTAGTCGGGCGAAAGCCGCCGCACCAACAAGGCGACGCTCGCCTCCGCCGCCTCGAAGGAAAAGCCCTGGTGCTCCTTGGCCTTGATCAATTCGACGATCTTCGCGCCCGTGGCGATGTCCAAGCCCGGCAAACCCAGTTCGCTCGCCTTGGAAACCACATTGGCCCGGCCGGAGAGCTCGCTGACCACTACCCGCATCGCATTGCCCACGAGCGCGGGGTCGATGTGCTGATAGGCGTCGGGATGCCGCTGCATGGCGGAGACGTGCACGCCGGCCTTGTGGGCAAACGCGCTGTTGCCGACGTAAGCCATATGCTCGTTGGGCGCCAGATTGGCGACCTCGGCCACGAAGCGGGCGACCTCATGCAAACGCGGCAGAGCGCCCGGGGGGAGCGCCCGCAAGTTGAGCTTTAACTCGAGCGTGGGGATGACCACGCAGAGGTTGGCGTTGCCGCAGCGTTCACCGTAACCGTTGATCGTGCCCTGCACGTGCCGCGCTCCGGCGCGCACCGCCGCCAGGCTGTTGGCCACGCCGCAACCGGCGTCATCGTGCGCGTGGATTCCCACCGGCACTTTGCCGAGTTCGGCGATGACGGCCGCGACCGCCGCCTCCACCTGCCACGGCAACGATCCGCCGTTGGTATCGCACAGCACGATGGATTCCGACCCGCCGCGCACCGCCGCCCGCAAGGATTCCATCGCGTAGGCGGAATCCAGCCGGTAGCCGTCAAAAAAATGCTCCGCATCGTAGATGACCCGCTTCCCCTGCGCGCGCAGATAGGCCACGGTGTCCTCGATCATCCGGAGATTCTCCTCCAAAGTCGTGCGGAGGACCTCCTTCACCTGCAGCACCGAGGATTTGCCGAAGATCGCGCAGACCTCCGTCCCGGCCTCCACCAAGGCCCGCACGCTCGCATCCTCGGCCGGTTTCAGGCTGGCCCGGCGGGTGGCGCCGAAGGCCACGATCTTGGCCTGCGCCCACGACTCGTTCCGCGCGCGCGCAAAGAAAACTTCGTCCTTCGGGTTGGAGCCCGGCCAGCCGCCCTCGATGAACGCGACCCCGAGTTCGTCGAGCTTGCGCGCGATCCGCAGCTTGTCGTCGACCGAATACGAAATACCCTCCGTCTGCGCCCCGTCGCGCAGCGTCGTATCAAATATTTCGACCGATGGTCGTGAGGCGGTCTCAGACATGGCTGGCTTCGAAGGCCTCCACTTGGGCGGTGAACTTCTGTAGGTAGCCGAGCTCGTCCACGCCATCGAGCAGGCAGGTGCGGGAGAACGGATCGATCGGGAACGTCAGCGGGGCCTGGCCGGGCCAGCTGATGGTCTGCGCCCGCAGATCGATGGTGATCGGGAGATCCTTGTCCGCCGCCCGCGCCGCCAGCAGCGCCGCGTGCGCCCCGGGCTCAACCACGACCGGAATCAGGCCGTTCTTGAGGGAATTGCCCTTGAAGATGTCCGCGAACATCGTGGAAACCACCGCCTGGAAACCCCAGCCAACGAGCGCCCACGGCGCGTGTTCGCGCGACGAGCCGCAGCCGAAGTTATGCCCAGCCACAAGGATCCTGGCGCCCTTCGCTTCCTCCTGATTCAGGATGAATGCGGGATTGGGCGAACCGTCGTCGAGATAACGCCAGTCGCAGAAGAGCTTTTCGCCCAGGCCGAGCTTGTCCGTCACTTTGAGAAACCGGGCGGGGATAATCTGGTCGGTGTCCACGTCGGTGCTGGACAGCACGACGCCACGGGCGGTGAGAGTGGTGAATTGCGGAATCGCAGTCGCCGCAGCTATCTGCGGCGCGTTCTTTGAATTATCAGGGCTCTGCGCTTGTGCAGAGTTCAATTGGGGTGCGCTCATGAGTTGCCTCCGTTCAGCAAGGGACGCGGATCGGCGATGCGACCGGCGATGGCCGTTGCGACCGCGGTCAGGGGCGACGCGAGCACGGTGCGCCCGCCTTTGCCCTGCCGGCCCTCGAAATTGCGGTTGGAAGTGGAAACGGCCAGCTGGCCGGGGGAGAGTTGATCGCCATTCATCGCGATGCACATGGAACAACCGGCCTCGCGCCAGTCGGCGCCAGCCTCCTTGAAGACCTGGTCGAGCCCTTCCGCCTCGGCGGCCTGTTTGACCGACTGGGAACCGGGGACGACCATCATCTTCACGGTCGAGGCCACTTTTCGGCCGCGGAGAAGATTGGCGGCGGCGCGCAGGTCAACGAGTCGCGAATTCGTGCAGGAACCAAGGAACACGACGTCCACCGGTTGGCCCAGGATCGGCTTCCCGGCTTCGAATTTCATGTAGGCGAGTGATTTCTCCAGTCCGGCGCGCTCGGCCGGATCAGCCAGGCTGGAGGGCAGCGGCAAGGGCTGCGTGATGGCGACTCCCTGCCCCGGGTTGGTCCCGAAGGTCACCATGGGCTCGAGCTTATTGGCATCGAGCGTGACGGTCTTGTCGTAGGTCGCGCCTGCATCCGTGGGCAACGTGCGCCAGCGGGCGACGGCTTGATCCCACGCCGCCCCCTTCGGCGCGAATTCGCGCCCGGCCACGTAACTGAAGGTCTGGTCGTCGGGGGCAATCATGCCCGCGCGCGCGCCGCCCTCGATCGACATGTTGCAGACCGTCATGCGGCCTTCCATGTCCAGCGCGCGAATGGCCGCGCCGGTATATTCGAAAACATGGCCGGTGCCGCCCCCGACACCGATCTGGGCGAGCACGGCGAGAATGATGTCCTTGGCGGTCACCCCGGCCCGGAGCGCGCCCTCAACCCGCACCTCGCAGGTGCGGGCTTTGCGCTGCAGCAGGCATTGCGTGGCCAGCACGTGGCCGACCTCGCTGGTGCCAATGCCAAAGGCAAGCGAACCAAACGCGCCGTGCGTCGAAGTGTGGCTGTCCCCGCACACGATCGTCATGCCCGGCTGGGTGAAGCCCTGCTCCGGCCCGATGACGTGCACGATGCCGCGCTGCACCGAGTCGAGACCGTACAGGCGGACGCCGTTGGCCTGCGCGTTGGACTCGAGCAAACGCAACTGGATGCGGCCCATTTCATCCGCCGCCTCGTAGCCGCCCTTGGTCGGGATGGAGTGATCCATCGTCGCCACGGTCCGTTCGGGGCGGCGGACCTTCAGGCCGCGCTCTTTGAGCACGGAGAAAGCCTGCGGGGACGTGACCTCGTGAACGAGGTGCAGGTCGACATAAAGCACGGCCGGCGCGCCGGGCTCTTCAGCCACGACGTGCGCATCCCAGATTTTCTGGAAAAGAGTTTTAGGATTCTGACTCATGGGGAAATTTCGGTTGGAACCGAGCTCATTTGCGGATGCTGCGCCCGGCCGCTGGCTTGCCGCGACAGGACTTGGTTGAGAGAGGCAATATACGCTTTGGCGCTGGCGACGACGATATCGGTGTCGGCACCGTGGCCGTGACTGGATCGCTGGTCATCGTGCCGAACGCGCACCGTGGCCTCGGCGAGCGCGTCGATCCCCTCAGTGACGCCGCTGATCCCGAACTCGAGCAGGGTGACCGGAAGTTTGACGATGGCGTTGATCGCCTTGTACGTCGCATCCACCGGACCGGTGCCGATGGAGGCGTGATTGTGAAATTTTCCGTCCGGATCGCGCAGCCGCACCGTGGCCGTCGGCAGACCGGTGGTGCCGCACACCACCTGGAGATTTTCGAGCGCCCAGAGCTCGGGCACCGTCGCCCGTTCATCTGAGGCCAGCGTGATCAAATCGGCGTCATGCACCGCCTTCTTGCGGTCGGCGAGTTTCTTGAATTCGTTGAAGGCCTTGAGCAGGGCCTCGCCCTCAAGGGGGTAGCCGAGTTCGGTCAGGCGTTTCGAGAAGGCCGCGCGCCCCGAATGCTTGCCGAGGACGAGCATGGTCTGCGTCGCTCCGACGTCCTCCGGCCGCATGATCTCATAGGTCTGCGCGTTCTTGATCATGCCGTCCTGATGGATGCCCGACTCGTGGGCGAAGGCATTGGCACCCACAATCGCCTTGTTCGGCGGCACCGGATAACTGGTGCTGCGCGAAATCAATTTACTCGTGCGACAGAGTTGCGAGGCGTCGATGCCGGTGCACAGGCCGATCTTTTCGCCCCGGGTGCGGATGGCCATCACGACCTCCTCCAGCGAGGCGTTGCCCGCCCGTTCGCCGATGCCATTGACCGTCACCTCGGCTTGGCGCGCACCGGCGCGAAGGCCCGCGAGCGAATTCGCCACCGCCAGGCCGAGATCGTCGTGGCAATGCACGGAGATGATCACGTCCTTCGCCCCGGGCGTATGCTCGAGAATGCCGGCAATCAGCGCCCCGAACTCGTCGGGCATGGTGTAGCCGACGGTGTCGGGAATATTGAGCGTGGTCGCACCGGCCTTGATCACGGCTTCCAGCACCTGATAGAGGAACTCCGGGTCGCTCCGCCCGGCATCTTCGGGCGAAAACTCGATGTCGGCGCAGAGGGTCTTCGCAAACGTCACCATCTCGACGGCCTTGGCCGTCATCTCGGCGCGCGACATCCGGAGCTTGTGCTGAAGATGAATGTCACTGGTCGCCAAAAACGTGTGGATCCGCGGGTGCTTGGCGCCCTTGACCCCGTTCCACGCCGCCTCGATATCGCTGCGCGTGCAGCGGGCCAGGCCGCAGATGATCGGCGGCTCCGCTTGGGGCCGACCGGCGACCGGCGACCGCCCGACCTCGGCCGAAATCGTCTGCACCGCCGCCAGGTCGTCCGGCGAAGCCGCCGGAAAACCCGCCTCGATCACGTCCACCCCGAGTCGGGCCAGCGCCCGCGCCACCTCCAGCTTTTCCGCGGAAGTCATGGACGCGCCGGGCGCTTGCTCACCGTCGCGGAGGCTGGTGTCGAAGATACGGACGTAATCGGGTTTCATGGCGGGGAGGATCAGGGACTAGGGCGTGTATTCAAACGGGAGGGCGGAGCGGCTCGCTCCGCCGCGGCGCACCGGGCCGGTGCGCCCTACCCGAG
>CAZAOI010000066.1:0-13649 GCA_964486705.1 uncultured Oleiharenicola sp.
AAGGCGCGGCGGGCGCGACCGTTGCCAGGACGGGCTGTGCGGGCTCGGCAGGCGGGGCGGGGGCGGACATGGAATTAAGCGTGGGTGGCGGGGGGTTCGCTGTAGTCGCACAAGACGCGGCGCCCGGTGCGATCATAGAGACTGATCCAATCCCGCAGCGCCGCGAGCTTTTCAGTTGTGAGGCCAGCCAGCTGCTCGTCGGTGAAACGCCACTGCCAGTTGCCATCCGCCGTGCCCGGCCGGTTCAACGTCGAGGTCGCCGGCAGATCGAGCAGGTCCTGCATCGGAACGATCGCGAGGCGCGAAACGGTGGCCAACGCCGCGCGGATGATCGGCCAGGCCGAGCGCTCACCGTTGAGCTGGAAATAAGTATCGATCTGCCGCGCGTTCTCTCCGGTCAGGCTCTCGAGCCAGCCGCGCGCGGTGTTGTTGTCGTGGGTGCCGGTATAAGCGACACTCTCGGGCGGATAGAAATGCGGCAGGTTGACGTTGTTGGCGTCATGCCCATAGGCAAACTGCAGGATTTTCATGCCGGGCAGCTTGGCGGCTCGTCGGAGGGCCACCACCTCCGGTCCAATATAACCGAGGTCTTCCGCAATGATGCGCGCCTGGGGCAGCGCCGCGCGGACCTGCTCGAAAAACCGCAATCCCGGCCCCTTGCGCCACGTGCCTCCACGCGCATCGGGTGCGTCAACCGGGATTTCCCAATAAGTGTCGAAGCCGCGGAAGTGATCCAGCCGGACGATGTCGTAAAGCTCGAACGCGGCCCGCAACCGGTCGATCCACCACGCGTAGTTCGTCCGGGCCAGATAATCAAAGTCGTAGAGCGGATTGCCCCACAGCTGGCCGGTCGCCGAAAAATAGTCCGGCGGCACTCCGGCGACGGCGAGCGGCTGCCCGTGGGCATCGAGCCGGAAGACGGCGCGGTTTTGCCAGGTGTCGGCGCTGTCGAGCGCGACGAAGATCGGGACATCGCCGATGATGCTCACGCCCCGCTCCGCGGCGTACTGGCGCAGGCGGCTCCATTGGGCGAAGAACACGTATTGGTAGAAAGTATGCCGGGCCGCTGCCGCGCGCACCTTGGCGGGGAGCAAGTCATGAAGTTGCGGCGACCATTGGCGGTATTCTACCGGCCACAGGGTCCAAGCATAGCCGCCAAAATGGGCTTTCAAAGCCATGAAATCCGCGAAGGGCTCCAGCCAGCCGGCGTGGCGTTGGCGAAATTCCGCAAAAGAGCCGGACCCTTCGAGACAGTCGCGACCCGTGGCGGCGAAGCGGTCGTGCGCTTTGGCCAATACCGGCCAGAAATTCTCGTACAATTGGCCGTAATCCACCTGATCGGCCGGCAGCTGCCGGAGCGACGCGATCTCGCCGGCTTGGAGCAGGCCCGCCGTGACCAGTTCACCGAGGTCGATGAAGTAGGGGTTGCCGGCTCGGCTCGAAAAAAGCTGATAAGGCGAGTCACCGTAGCCCGTGGGGCCGACGGGACAGATTTGCCAATGACGGACCCCCGCAGCGCCAAGAAAATCAACAAACCGACGCGCGCCCGGACCGAGATTGCCAATGCCATAGTCGCCCGGGAGGGAGGACAGGTGGGCCAAGACGCCCGCGGTGCGGGTCGTGAGCCAGGTTGACGGCGATGCTCCCATAAAAATAGCGGGGGACGGGCAAAAAAGAAAACAGTCGGGGTCGAAAGCGACGGCCCGAAAAATAGGGAAGGGTTGCTTAACTGACGCCGACTAAGGTTTGACGTCGGCCTTGGCGGTGGGCGAGGTGCCTTCACCCCACGGAGGGGGTGATCGCAGGGTGAAGGCACCCCGCCCACAATTGAAGAGTTTCGATTCGCTTCCGAAGCGCTCGTACGCCCCGGAAAAAATGCGGCCACCAGAATGATCCGGTGGCCGCAGTGAGTTAAACCAGCCGTTCCAAACCTTGGTTTAGAACTTGTAGGACACGCCCGCCGAATAGGACGCGCCGTATTTCTGGAAGTTGATGACCTGGCGCGGATCGCCGTTGTTGAAGGTGATCAGCGGTTCATCGGTCAGGTTATAAGCCTGCAGATAGAACGTCAGGCCCTTGGCCGAGCCGGATTGCAGCGCATAGCTGATCTGCGCATCGAGCTGCTTTTCCGCCTGGGTGGTCGCGTAGCCATTGCCACCGTTGTTGATGTCACCTTGGGGCTGAGGAGCACCGAAGTTGGTGATGAACGCCCGATAGTCCGAACGATAGTGTTCGCTGAGACGAGCGGAGAAGCCGCCTTTCTCGTAATAGACCGTGACATTGGCCACTTTCCGCGAAAGCCCGTTGATCGGCGAGGTCCCCTTGCCGGGGCCCCAAGGCTGCACGTTGCTGTCGGTGTAAGCGCCGCCCATGATCAGACCAAAGCCCTTGATGGCCTTGTTGGTCAGCAGTTCACTCGACATCGACAGGGTGACTTCCACACCCTTGATCGAGCCGCCCACGCCGTTGACCGGCGTCGTGACGGTACCTTGGCGAAGGACAGGCTGGGGTCCGCCGACCGGGCTGATCGGATAACCGGTGAAATCCTGCACCGATTGCGATTCATAGATGTAGTTGAGGAGCTTCTTGTGGAAGGTCGCCACCGAGAAGTAGCCCATGCTGTCCTTGAAGTATTTGTCGAAGGCGAGATCGATGGAATCTGATTTCCACGGCTTGAGGCCGGGGTTACCGCCGCCGCCGCTCCACGGACTGTTTTGCAGATTGGTCTGCGCCGCATTGGCAGGATTATACCCATAGGTCCGCGACGCGCGCATGTCATACATCTTCGGCCGGGCGATCTGGCGCGCCACGCTGAACCGGAGATAGGACTGTTCCGCCACCTTGAAATTCAAATTCAAGCTGGGCGCGAGATCGCCGTATTTGGCTCCGGCTGTGACTGGCGTCACCGTGCTGCCGTTGGCCGACTTGCCGGAAGAGGACTGGTCGACGTGGTTATATTGGAAACCCAAATTGCCCGTGACAGGCACGCCGCCAATCTTGTTGTCGATATTGAACTGGACGTAGGGGCGGGTGATTTTCTCGGTCACATTCCAGCGGTTGGCGATGATCCCCGTGTCCCGATTGGGAAAGAAGCTCAGGGTTCCATCGTTGACCGGAGCAAAGGGATCGAAGGCATAAAGACTGCCAAGGCCCAAAAAGCTCATGTCGGTATTGCCGATCGACTTTGGCGCCGGGGCGGTCTTCGCGCCATTGGTCAGATATTGCCAACCGGAGGGCCTTTCACCGTCCCGTTTGAAGCGCTCGGTGTAGGCCACGCCCACTTCCACATCGCTGAAGAAATTCTTCAGCTCATGCTTGGTCATCAGTCGGAACTGGGCGAGTTCGTCTTTGGAGTCGAAACCCTTGTAATAACCCGGGCCCGCGCCGCCGGGGATGGGGCTGTTACCCCAACCTTCTGGATCAGTCAATTTGATCAGAGCCGGGTCGGTGTAGTTCAAAGTGCCTTTGATCGTGGGCATCGCACCGGGGCTCTGCGTCACCGTGAAGGTGTCGCCCGCATCCGATTTATTGAAACCCAAGCCCGACCACATTTCCAAATTCTTGTCGAGACGTTCGATCTTGGAATACCCCATGTCGAAAATCACCGGCCAAGCCGAGTTCTCGCCGATCTTGAGGTTCCAGCCGATCGCTAAGAGATCGTCGTTGCGGATGAAACTGTCGTTGCGGAGGACGGGATGCGCACCCGAATAAACCGCCTTCGTGGCCAAGCCGTTGGAGGTAACGACCCCCGAGAGCGTGGCGCCCGAGCCCCAACCTGGCTCCAGCGGAATCTCCATGCCGCGCAAGTACTGTTTCTCCTCAAACTTCGAGTAGTAAACGTCGACCGTGCTGTGGATGCGGTCATTCGGCTTGAACTCCAACACGCCCATGAAGCCGTCGCGCTTCAGATTGCTGCTGCGGACATAGGATTTCGTGCCGCCCAGGTAATAGTTTCCCCCGTTATTCACGGCGCCCCAGGATTGAAATTGCTGGCCCTCGAAAGGCGTCAGCGTGTGCGAGTAACCCAAGGCAATACCCACCTTGCCGTCATCAAACTGGTCAACGTAGGAAACACTGAAGCTTTCGCCGTTCTTCTTTACGCCGGGGGTCAAAAGGTCCAGTTCCGTCGTCTTATAATACGCGTTAACCGAGATGCTCCGGCCAGTCCTGCTCAGGGGTGCCACGGTGATCAGGTCGACACTGCCTGCAATGCCTTGGCTGGTCAGATTTGCCCCAGCGGTCTTGTAGACGGTCACTTGGTTCAGCAATTCGGCGGGATATTGGTCGAATTCCACCGAGCGGGCTGAGCCGGTCGAGACCTGCTCGCGGCCATTCAGCATGGTCGTGGCGAAATCTCCGGTCAAACCGCGGATACTGATCTGTTGCGCGCGGCCATTGGTGCGCTGCACGGCCACACCGGTCAGGCGCGTCAGGGAGTCGGCGATGCTGACGTCGGGCAACTTGCCGATGTCTTCCGCCACGATAACTTCCACGATGTTGCGGTTGTTCTCTTTCGCCTGGGCGGCGGCGGCCAAGCTCCCGCTGAAACCAGCGGAGACTCTGAAGGTTTCCAGCACGACGACATCGTCCTTCTTGGGCTCGGCCGTGGTGGTGGTAACGACGGTCGCGTCGGCTTTGGTCTCTGCCGGCGCAGGCGCGGCCGCCTGGCCGAAAGCCAGTTGAGTCGCCGCCAGCGCAAACAGACTGAACGCCACAGGCCGAACGCGGCCCAAGCGGGAACTAGCTGATTTTCTTACGATGTGCATGGTGTTTGGTTTTCAGAAAGCTGCGCCCAAGACCGCCACGAAACCGGAGGGGGCCGGACGGGCTGAGGTGCAGACTAATAGAGCGATGAGGTAATAGAGCGGTAGCAACAAAGGTGCCCCGCGGGATGGGGATAATTTCCCGGTGCTCGTTCCGATAGGCCACCCCGAACCCTATAAAAAAACCGAGATGACCAAGAAGAAACTTGGATAACCTCGGCAAATTGGAAGGGGGCTGTCGATTTCCCAGCTGCAGCGGAGGCTGCGCGACTGGCCCTGGGTTCGCAGCCGCGAACGCCAGGACACATCGGCGATCGGCGTCGAGGCGGAGACCGACACCCACCCATTGCATGATCCCGGCCGAGCGTAACGATGTTGTCGACTGGGGTGGAACGCGGCCTCCGGACGCGTTTTCTCCTGCGCGCATCGCACCAACCCGTCCAGAGGCCGGGTTCCACCTTTCAGCTCACGGATGTCGTGAGGAATAGGAGGGTTCAATTGCATCGTTTCAGCTCAGGTTTTGTCCGGTTGGTCTATGAATTGTCTTTCCGGTCCCCTTTGACTCCTCGTCAAGCCGGTGTTCGTTTGGGTCCACCCCTGTTTCCTCCATGCTTATGCTCAAGCTCGACCGTCTGCCCGGCCTGCGTCGGCCTTTTTCCCTCTTGGCTCGTTGGCTACTGGCTTTACTGCCCCTCACTTTCATAACGACGGCCCAAGCCGGCGAAAGCCCGGCGGTGAGCGTGCCGCGTTTCACCCATCCCGGCGCCGGCCAGACGATGTACTTCGTGCTCACCGACCGGTTCGCCAATGGCTCGGCCGCCAACGATAACGGCGGCCTGACGGGCGGCCCCGAGATCACCGGCTTCAACCCCGCCAGCATCTACGGCTATCATGGCGGTGACTTTGCCGGCATGACGGCCAAGCTGGACTACCTCAAGAACCTCGGGGTCACGGCCGTGTGGGTGACCCCGCCCTTCAAGAACAAGGCCGTGCAAATCGATGGCACGGGCTATCACGGTTACTGGATCACGGACTTCCTGCAGATCGACCCGCACTTCGGCACCAATGAGGAATACCGCGAGTTGATTAGGCAGTCGCACGCCCGCGGCCTGAAGGTTTTCATGGACATCATCGTCAATCACACGGCCGACGTGATTGGCTATCAAGACGGCCAAACGGCTTACCGCGACCGGCTCTCCTCACCCTATCGCGACGCCTCGGGTCAAGCCTTCGACGAACGAGCGGTGGCCTACAACGGCCTGAATGATCCCGCCGCGTTTCCCCTCCTGTCTGCGGCGAAAAGTTTTCCGTATGACCCCCTGGTGACGGCCGCGGAACAATCCTCGCTGAACCCCGCCTGGTTGAATGATGTCACCCTTTACCACAACCGCGGCAATACCATTTGGTCCGGGGAAAGCTCCACGCTGGGTGATTTTAGCCGGCTCGACGATCTCTTCACCGAGCACCCGCGCGTGGTGCAGGGCTTCATTGAAATTTTCACGCACTGGCTGGACTTCGGGATCGACGGCTACCGGATCGATACGGTCAAACACGTCAATGCGGCCTTCTGGCAGGCCTTCAGTCCCGCCATCCGCGCCCAAGCCCTCGCGCGCGGTCGCCCGGATTTTTTCCAATTCGGCGAGGTCGCGACCGGCAACGGCCCGAGCCTGCTGAGCGAGTTTTCCACGAGCACCATGCCGATGGACACGACCCTTGACTTCGGGTTTTTTGACGCCGCTAAAAGGTATGTCTCGCAAGGCGGTCCCGCCGCCGGGCTCGCCGATCTCCTCGCCCAGGATGACTCTTACACCGACCACGACAGCAACATCCATCTGACGACCACCTTCCTGGGCAACCACGACAACGGCCGGTTCGGGTATTTCCTGCAGCAGGACAATCCCGGCGCCTCGCCCGAACAGCTCGCCGCCCTCGTCAAGCTGGGGCATGGTCTGCTCTTCCTCGCCCGCGGCCAACCGGTGATCTATTATGGCGACGAGCAGGGCATGATCGGAAGCGGGGGCGTCGACACTCGCGCGCGCGAGGACATGTTCGCCGCCCACACCCCGGAATTCAAAGAGGCTCCACTCCTCGGAACGACCCGCACGGGCGCCGAGGACAAGTTCGACGAGCAGCATCCACTCTACCAATTCTTCGCCCGTCTTGGCGCGTTGCGGGCCGGCCACGGGGCGCTGCGGACCGGAGCCATGATTCCGCGCCTCACGAGTGAGCCCGGGTTGTTTGCCTTCTCCCGCATTGAGCGCACCGAACGCGTGGAATACATCGTGGCGCTCAACAACTCCCGCTCCGCGACGCTGACCGCCACCGTGGCGACAAGCCAGCCGGCCGGCTCCACCCTCCAGCGCATTTTCGATTCCCGCACGCCCGATGCTCCCGGCGAGGAAACTCTGGTCGCCGATGGCACCGGAGCCGTGCGCATTGCGCTCGCCCCGCTCCAATTCGCCGTGTGGCGCGCTTCGGTCACCCTGCCGGTTCCTTCGCCGTCGCTCGCCATCGCCCTCGTCACGCCCGCGGAAGGCGCGAGCCTCGCCTTCAAGGCGAAGGAAACGGACGGACAAACTTTTCCCAGCCGCCGCGAAATTCGCGCCGAGGTGACCGGCAGCGACGGCGTGGCCGAAGTCACCTTCGTGATGGCGCGCGCCTCGCGGCCGGGCCAGTATGAACTGCTCGGCACCGATGACGCGGCTCCCTACCGCGTGTTTTGGTCGCCCCCGGCCGATCTCGCCGCGGGCGAGGAACTGACCTTCATTGCCACGGCGAACGACCTGCGCGGCCACACCGCGTCGGCTCGCGTCGGAGGCCTCACCGTTGCGCCCAGCAAGATCACGTTCGGCATTCGCGACGCGAAGGTCCCGCGCCTTGTCACCACGCCCCCCGCGACCGTCACCATTGCGGCCGACGCAGCTCTGACTCTTTCCGTCCAAGCCGAGGGTTCCGGGGCGTTCGAATACCAGTGGCTCATCAATGGCGAAAAGATTCCCGGCGCCACCGCCGCGACCTACACCGTGCCCCAAGCCGCCGCGGTTCATGCCGGGGCATATCGCGTACTGGTGCACAATCTGGCCGGAACGGCGATCAGTTCGGTCACCACAGTCACCGTGACTGGGGCCGGACGAATTGAAAAACATCTGGCGTTTCCCTCGCGGCTGGTCGCGCCGCGACAGGTCGATGTTTGGCTGCCGCCGGGTTACGATGAGAACGCCCGCGAGCATTACCCGGTCATCTACCTGCAGGACGGGCAAAATATATTCGATGCTGCCCTGAGCTACGGCGGCGCTTCGTGGGAAGTCGACCGGGCGTTGTGCCGCCTCATGCAAGCCGGCAAGACGCGCGGCGCCATCATCGTCGGCATCTGGAACACCGGCATGGGCCGCTATGCCGAGTACATGCCAAGAAAAGCTGTGACCGGGGAGACTCTTTCCCTTTTTCCCAAAGGCCCGACGATGCCCGCGGCCGCCATCATCTCCGACGCCTATCTGAAGTTTCTGGTGACGGAGTTGAAGCCCTTTATCGACCGCACCTATCGGACCCAGTCCGACGCGGCGCACACTTCAATCATGGGCTCGAGCATGGGCGGGCTGATCTCGGCCTATGCCCTCACTGAGTATCCGGCGGTTTTTGGCGGCGCGGGCTGTGTCTCCACCCACTGGCCCGCCGGGGAGGGTGCGGTGATCGATTATCTCGCCCGGAGCCTCCCGAAGCCCGGGCAGAATAGATTCTGGTTCGACTACGGCACCAAGACCCTGGACGCCCTGTATGAACCCTTCCAGCAGCGGGCGGACGCGGTGATGACGGCAGCCGGCTACACGGCGGGACGCGACTGGATCACCCGGAAATTCGAGGGCGCGGAGCACTCGGAAAAATCCTGGCGGGAGCGCGTGGAGATCCCGCTCGAATTCCTGCTCGGGAAGTAAAGATCCCCGGAGCAAGCTCCGGGGCATTTGAGCAAACCCACCCTGCCCCTTTCCTTTCGTTTTTGTCGGAGCCTGCTTGCCCGTTCGACCAGCTCAGGGCCCAGAGCCTGCCGTGGGGCAGGCGATGCGGAACGCCCGACACCGGCCCAATCGCAGACTCGCCTGCAAGCCGGCTCCTCCATTCCCACCAAGCCGGAGCTGGGCTCCGGGGTATTAGACCCACCGGGGATAACCCCGCGCCGGCGATGGGCGAACCCGCTCGAATGGAAGGCAGGAGCCTCAGGGCATTTAGGGGGTGTCTTCAAACCAGCCTAATACTCATTACCTGTCATTCTGAATGAAGTGAAGCATCCATCCTTTCGCTCGCGCTATGGCCTTCGCTGCCGTGGCTCCTTCGCTTCGCTCAGGATGACAAACCGGGTTTGAAGACACTGAAGTTACCCACGTTTTGTGGACGGAGGACGCGAAGAGCGCAGAACGGAAACCGAGTTGGCTCGCACTTGAAGGCTCTCACCTGTGCGGTGACGACTTCTTTATCCGCGATCAGGTGCCAACGTTCTGTTTTTGCGCATTCTTGTGCCTTTTTGTGGCCAATTTCCTGCAGAATTAAGGCTGGTCCTCCGATTCTCTGTCGTTCTCTAACCGCGCGGATTTTTTTCGGGCTGGGTCCGGTTGCGGTATTCGTCGCTGCGGCGGAGATTGTCGCGCAGCTCCGTCTCGCTCCAGTCGTGCTCGATGATCAGCTTGCGGTAGCTGCGCAGGCCGCTTTCGTCCGGCTCGCGGCCAAGCAAATCCTGATAGGCGCGGCGGATGATCCGGTCGGCGCCCTCCCGACGGAATTCCTCCCCGCGCCGGATGTGGTCGCGCACCATGCGATCCGTCCAGCCTTGGTCGATCATCACGCCGTGATAATAGCGCAGTCCCAGCAAGTCGGGCTCGCGGCCGAGCAGATCCTGATAGGCGCGTCTAATAACCACGTCGACATCCGGTTCCCGGCCGCTTTCGCGCCGGGAGCGCGATCCTTCCACTTTCAACGACGAGATCCGGTCGTTCCAGCTGGCCCCGGAGTTGTCGGGTAGCCGCCGGACAGTCAGGTCGCGTGCGCTTTCCGTCAGGCGCATCACCGCGCCGCGATAGCGCGCATGCTCGAAAACATAAACCACGGCCCCGCCCTCGACGCGCACGGAGGAGACACTGTCATTCAGTCCGCGGCCTTGGGGGAAATTCTGTCCCGAGAGATTGTCGATCGCGTCGCCCGGATAAAGCACCACGGAATTGCCGCGAAAATCCGCGTGTTCGTAGAGGATAATGCGGGGTTCGTTGCGCCCGCGGCCGTTTTCCGGCCGCTCCGCCTTCACCGCCACCAGCAGGCCGCTGAACGCCAGAAAAAGAAGGAGGCTTTTCATATCAGGTATGACGTTGGCGCCGCGCAGAATATTCAATTCTTTCCGGACCAATCGCAACGGGCAGCCGGCCGATGCGAGGACTTGTGCGGTTGACCTCCATTCTCACCAAACGAGTCACGGACTGAATCGTGGAGCGGGTTGCCCGCTTTCAGCCCAGCGCATTGCGGTCAATGCGCCCCACCTGCAATTGCGTGATTTCCGCTCAGCCTTCTTCGCCGCCCTTCGCTTTTGGTGGGTCGAAGGCGAAGGGGATGCTCACCTTGGTCTCGACCGCGCGGCCGTCCACCACCCGGGGAATAAACCGCCATTGCCGGACCGCGACCAAAGTTTCCTCGCCAAAGGCCGGCTCAGAGGCGCGCTCCACCACCGGATTGAGCACGGTGCCTTGCGCCGTCACGCGCAGGGACACCACCGCCTCACCGGTGAGGCCCGACTTCCGCAACGCCGCCGGATAGGCGGGCGCGGATCCGAAGAAAGGCTTGAGGCCGGCCTGCGTCACCCCGGCGATCCGTTTGGCGATCATCTGCCCGAGCAGCTCGTCGCGAACCGCTAGCGGCAGCTCGGAAGTGAACACTTCGGAGCCGCTGACAAAAAGATGCAGGTCTACCTGACCAGTGCCCAGATACTGTCCTAAGGCCAAGTCGGCGGAAAAGACTCTCGGCGTCCGGGGGTTGAGCTGCCCAACTTCATAAATAAAAATCTTTTTCCCGACATTCGGGATCTGCATCTCCAGCACGAGGAAAACCTCGGTCAACAAATCAGCGGACTCGAACTTCGCGCTGAAATGGACGCTGTTGTTCGCCGGCGCCGCGGCATAGTCCACGCTCACGTTGGTCGGCCGGGCGTCCTTGTCCCGAACGGCGACGAAAATAGGCAGGTATTCCTCTACTTTCTTCAAGGCCAGGCGCTGGCCCTTGGCCGCAGCCTCTTTGCCATTTTCCATGATGAAGGGACGGGACCCGCTGACTTTAACGACGGCGTGGAACTTGCCGTCCGGCTCCTGGACAAAGAGCCGGTTTTGCGCGGCCAACGGGCCCGCCAGTGCCAAGCCCAAGAGAGCCCAAGTGATACCCCAGATTGTGGTTTTTCTTTTCATCTTGAAAGAAGGAGCAGATCGAGCGGCGCCCACCTCGTGGCCCCGCCGGACGGAATCAATCTCCCATCCTGTCCGTGACGAATCGACGTTGAACACCCTAATAAAACCGCGATCGCCCGGAAGAATCTTGGAAAATCCTGGCCTTCCAGCTCGCCCGGAGGCCGGCCGGGGATGCTCAGCGTTTTTCCATTCGCATGCGCCCGATCAACTCGTCAATCGAGGCCTTGGACTCGTGATCGAGTTCGATCAACGCCAGCCGTCTGGCTTTCGCGAGATGAATCATCATCTCATCCCCACGCCGAAGGCGATAGAGCTTCCGGGCGATCCGCAGCTCGATCGCCGAATTCACGGGCCCGCTTTGGGCCGCGGCCATCCAAAAACGCACGGCCTGCTCCTCGTCACCCTGTGTCTCATGGATCGCGGCCACCCGCAGATTGTTCGCCTGGTTTTTCGTCTGGCTCTCCGCCGCCGTCAGGCTCGCCTTCTCTACCGCCGCCGTCAGGCCCGACTGGTTCAAAAGGCCCACGAGCGCCTCAAGCGCACCCTGATTTCCCGGCTCATCGGCCAAAATGCCGGAGAAGTCGCGCTCCGCCGCCGCGGTCTCACCCGCCAGGCGCGCCAAGTTGCCGCGCATCAAACGCAGCTTCGCGTCCGTGGGTCGTCGCGCGATGGCCCGGTCGAGATAACCGCGGCCTTCAGCGAAACGCTTCATGCGCGAATACAAGGCCGCCAGGGACGGGGCCACCTTGTCCGGGTCGCCGGAAAATTTCCCGGCGGCCTGCAGGACTTTCTCCGCCTCTTCAAACCGCCCCAGTTGGGCGAGCAACGAGGCTTCATCGGCGAAAAGCGCCAGATCCTGCGGGAGAAGTTGCCGGGCGCGCCGCGCCTGGGTCAGCGCTCCGGAAATATCTTCCTGTTCCAGTGCAATACCCTCCTCGATCGTCGCGAGATCCGGATTCGCCGGATCCGCCGCCGCCGCCGCCCGCACGACCTCCCGGGCGCGGCTCAACTCGGCCGGCGAATGAGCGTCGTCCTCGGCCCGCGCCAGGGCCCGCGCCAGCATCGCCTGGTCGTCTCCATAGGTCAGCTGATTGGTGAAGGGGGGATTTCGAACGATATCCGCCACTCGCCGCAAAATGGCGAGTCGCTCATAGGCCGTGTACCCCACGGCCGCGGCACAGCCGGGCGAATCCAGCCACGGGCGCCGCTCCGGTCCGCCGCCCTTGATCGCCACCTCGGCCCCCTGCGCCAGCAACCGCGCCAGCTGGTAGTTCCCTTCCCAATCGAAATGCACGTGCTCGAACAACAACTCCCGGCCGGCGGGAGAAACGGACGACGCCGGATCTGATCCCAACAAGACTGCCGCGTCCACGAGCGTGACCGTCGCCGCCTGGCTGCGGGCGACTTCCCGGATGATTTCATTCAGACGGGCATCGGGTCGGAAACGCAGGGCATCCCCCTGTTGGGCCTGAATAAAATATTCCCTCGCTGCGGTGGTGTCCCCGGCTTGGAGTTCGAGCGAACCCAACATAAAGGCCGTGTCGGCATAATGAGGATCAAGCCGCAGCGCTTCCCGCAACTCGCGGCGCGCGGGGACCGTCTCGCCCAGCAACCACTCCAGCTTGCCCCGGTCAAACGCCTGCTGCCAGGCCGCCAACTCCGCGCCCGCGAGTCCGGGGCTGTGAACCGACAGCAAAGGCGCGCAGTCCTTAAGATTGGAAACCACCGTACAGAGCAGCGTCCTGGCCCCGGCATCGGTCGCCACGCTGACGATATCCCGGAGGTTCGCCGCGAAATTTCGATAGACGGTCTCGAGCCGCGGATCATCCCCGCCCACGGCACTGTTCGCAAACATGGACATGCCGCCCCATTCGACCCGCGCTTTGCCGGACCGCGCGAACCTCTCCAAGCCGGCGGCCAACAGTTGGCCGGTCCGGGTGGAACGGGCAAAAACACTCAGCCGGATGATCCACCGCGGCGGACTCTCCGACAGGTACGCGCAGCCGGGACCGTAGGGACCAACCACCTCATTGTTGCCCATGTAGACCACGAAGAGATCCGGCGACAACCCCGCCAGATCGCGGGCCATCTCGTAGATCACGTGCGAATTGATCGCGACGATTCCCGTATTGATGACCTCAATCTCCCGACCCGGATACCGGGCGCGCAATTGGGCGCGCATCTGCGCCGTAAAGCCGAAGGCCGGAGCCGGCACGCCTTGGGCGGCCGACTCCCCCAGCACCACAATGCGCACCGTGTTCGCGGGCTTGCGCGCGGCCACCCGGAGATTGAGCGGCCGCAGTTCAAAATTGCCGGGCAGAAACAGCTTCAGAAAATCAGGGTTGGTCCGGAGGTACCCCGGCTTTTCGTCGGGGATGAGAAAACTGGCCGACCGGCCCAAACCCGCCACGCGCAGGCCGGCCTCGAGCCCAAGAAAAAGGACGGCGGGAAT
>CAZAOI010000067.1:0-13300 GCA_964486705.1 uncultured Oleiharenicola sp.
CGACCGACGCTCTCCTCGCCCGGATCGCCCCGGATCTGCGCGAACTCGTGGGTATCAGCACCCCACCCGTCTTCGTCAAACACACCTTCTGGCCCCGGGCCATCCCCCAATACATTCTGGGCTACGAGCGTTACCTCGAAGCCATCAGCCGGGTGGAGCTCTCGACGACGGGCCTGTTCATCGGGGGCAACGTGCGCGACGGAATCTCGCTGCAGGACTGCATCAAGTCGGGCGAAAAACTGGCCCGGAACGCGGCGGAATTTGCCGCCAAATAGCCGGCCAGAGAAACCGGCGTCTCGCCACTTGACTACCCCCCTTGGTTGGGTAGCCTCCCGCGCCTTTGTTCCGATGGCGCAAGATCTGAAAGACACTCTCCTCCTTCCCAAGACCGATTTCCCCATGCGGGCAAGTCTGGTCCAACGTGAACCGGCCCGAGTCGCCCACTGGGAAAAAACCGCTCTCTACGCCGCCATCCAGCGCCGCCGCGCGGACGCCCCGGCCTTCGTGCTGCACGACGGCCCGCCCTTCACCAACGGCGATGTCCATATCGGCACGGCGCTGAACAAGACCCTCAAGGACATCATCAACCGCTACAAATCCATGCGCGGCTTTCGCACACCCTACGTGCCCGGCTGGGATTGCCACGGTTTGCCGATCGAGCAGATGGTTTCGCGGGAAATCCGGGAGAAAAAGCTCACCCTGACGACGGCCGAGTTGCGCGCCAAGTGCGACGAATTTTCCGAGAATTGGATCAAAACCCAAACCGCGCAGTTCAAACGCATCGGCGTGCTTGCGGACTGGAACCACGAATACAAGACGAAGGCGCCGGCCTTCGAGGCGGACATTGTGCGCACCTTCGCCGCGTTTGTGGAAAAAGGCCTCGTCTACCGCAGCAAGAAACCCGTCTATTGGTCCATCCCCTTTGAAACCGCGCTGGCCGAGGCGGAGATCGAGTACAAGGACCACGTCTCCATCGCCATCTGGGTGAAGTTTCTCGTGCCCCAGGCCGAGGCCGGCAAGTTCGGCCTGCCCACCGACAAGCCCCTCTTCATTGTCATCTGGACGACCACCCCGTGGACGATTCCGGCCAACCTCGCGATCGCCCTGCACCCGACGGTGGATTACGTCGTCGCCGACCTTGGCGCCGAACGCATCATCGTTGCGCAAGCCCTGCTCGGCGCCGTCGCCACCGCCGCCAAACTCGAGGCGCTGCCCGCCACCGTGCTGACCCTGCCCGGAGCCAAGCTCGAACACCTGCAGCCGCGCCATCCGTTCATCGACCGCCCGGCCCCGGTTGTCCTGGCTGACTACGTCACGACCGACAGCGGCACCGGTTGTGTCCACACCGCCCCCGGCCATGGCGCCGAGGACTATCAAACCGGCCTCAAGTACAAGCTGGAGATTTATTGCCCGGTCGGCGACGACGGCAAATATCTCGATGACGGCCGCGTTCCCGCCGACCTCGTCGGGCTCACCACGCTGGAGACAGTCGAGGACCTCGCCGCGAAACGCCCGGCGCCGGCCAACCTCGGCGTGCTGAAGAAACTCGCCGAAGCCGGCGCCCTGCTCGCCAAAGCCAAATATCCGCACAGCTACCCGCATTGCTGGCGCTCGAAGACCCCGATCATTTTTCGCGCCGTCGACCAGTGGTTCGTCTCGCTCGATCAAGGCGGCATGCGCGCCACCGCCCTCGCCGAAATCAGCCAGATCGCCACCCGCCAGGGCTGGATTCCCGCCTGGGGCGAAGCCCGCATCCGCGGCGCCGTCGAATCGCGACCCGATTGGTGCATCAGCCGCCAGCGCTCCTGGGGCGTGCCGATTCCCGCTTTCTACGACGCGAATAAAAAGCCCTATCTCGACGCCGGCGTCGCACGCGCCGTGGCCGACAAGATCGCCACCCGGGGCACGAATTTTTGGTATGACGCCACCCCGGCCGAGATTCTCGCCGGCGTGAAATTGCCCGGCGACTGGCCGGCGCCGGTCGAACTGGTCGGCGGCCGCGACACGCTCGACGTCTGGATCGACTCCGGCTCGACCCAGGCCGCCGTGCTCAAGCGCGGCCAAGGCGGCACGGCCTGGCCGGCCGATCTCTATCTGGAGGGCAGCGACCAGCACCGCGGCTGGTTTCAATCCTCCCTCTGGTGCAGCGTCATTGCCTTCGGCGCCGCCCCCTACAAGGCCGTGCTCACCCACGGGTTCATCGTCGACAAGGACCGGCAGAAAATCTCCAAGAGCAGCACGTATCAAAAACCGCAGACCGCGGACGCCTACATCGCCCAACACGGCGCCGATGTCATCCGCCTCTGGATTGCCTCCCAGGACTTCCGCGACGATATTCCGGTCGACGACGAGATCCTGAAGAATGTCGGTGAAACCTACCGGCTGCTGCGCAACACCCTGCGTTTCCAACTCTCCAATCTGTTCGACTTCGACGCCCACAAAGACGCCGTGCCGGTGGCCGCGATGGACGGGCTCGACCGCTGGGCGCTGCACCAAACCGCCAGCCTGATCGAGGAATGCACCAAGGCCTACGATGCGTATGAATTCCACCGCGTTTATCAGCTCTGCAACCAATATTGCGCGGTCACCCTGTCGGCCACCTATCACGATATTGTGAAGGACCGGCTCTACACCCTCGGGGCCAATCACCCGCTGCGCCGTTCCACCCAGACCGCCCTGCACCACCTTTTCCAAAGCTTGGTCAAGGTGCTCGCCCCTTTCCTGACTTTCACCACGGATGAGGCCTGGAGCTTCGCGACCACCGGTCAGGAATTCGCCGCCGACTCCATCCACCTGCAGGACTGGCCGATCGCCCCCGCCGACTGGAAAGACCAGGCGCTGGCCGACCTGATGGGATCCCGTCTCCGCGACCGGGCCTTGGTCAACGAAGCGATCGAGCCGTTGCGCGCGAGTGGAAAACTGGGCAAGTCCCTCGATGCGGTGGTGACCTTCCGCGCGCCGCAAGGTGCGGACGGCCTGCCCCCGCCGGCGCTCCCGCGCGAATCCCTGGCGGAACTATTCATCGTGTCGGCCGTCAAGTTCGCTCCCGACGCGGACGAGAGCTCCCTTCTCGTGCAACCGTGCGCCGATCTCGGCTATCAGCGCTGCCCGCGGTGCTGGCGCTGGGTGCAAGACCTAAAACAGACAGCCCGCGGAGAAGTTTGCCCTCGGTGCGAAGAAGCCCTTAACTCCTGAAATCCCCTTTTATGGCCATGAAGAAAAAGACCCACGCCAAGAAAACCGTCACCAAAGCGCCGTTCAAAAAACCGGCCAAGGCGCCCGCGAAGTCCGCCCCGACCAAACCCGCGCCCGCAAAACATTCGCCGGCGAAATCCGCGGGCAAATCCGCGGTCAAGCCCGCGACCAAAGCCCCGATGCCTGCCCCCAAGGCCGCCGCTCCGGCCGCCAAAGCCGCCCCGGGAAAACCCGCGCCCGGCAAGGGCGGCGGCAAGCAGCCGCTCAATTCCACCGAGCTGAAACGCATGCTGCTCGAGCGCAAAGCCGCACCCAAGGCGATCGCCTTCAGCCTCGACGAAGTGCGCGAGATTGCGAAGAAGAACGAAAGCAATGTCGAAACCACGGCCAAGACCGGCGTGACCGGCAAAACCACCTCCAAGCACCTGGCCCATCACGCCAAACTGGAGAAGCCGCACAAGCCGAACCACGTCAAAGCGGCCTCACTCGCCGACATTCTCGGCTTCAATCCCAGCAAGGGCAAAAAAGCGCCCACGCTGATGATCGATGAAAAGGACGTGCCCGAGAAATACCGCCGCTACTACCGGCTGCTGCTCGAACTCCGCCATCACGTCCTGACCCAGCTCGGCGAACACACGGAAGAAACTTTGCTCAAATCCTCGAAGGATGACTCGGGCGACCTGTCCGGCTATGGCCAGCATATGGCCGACGCCGGCACCGATACCTTCGACCGCGATTTCGCGCTCAGCCTCGTGTCGAGCGAGCAGGAAGCGCTCGCCGAGATTGAAGCCGCGATCAAGCGCGTGCACGCGGGCACGTACGGCATTTGCGAATCGACCCAGAAGCCCATCGCCAAGGAGCGCCTGCTGGCCGTGCCGTTCACCCGCTATTCCACCGAGGCGAAGAAACAGGTCGAGCGCCACTCGCACCGGTCGATCGAGCGCGGCGGCCTCTTCGGTGATGGCACCGAGGAAGAAGGCGGCAAGATCACCGCGGACGACAGCGGCGACGAGTAAGCCCATCGTTTCCTGCGCTTGCCTCCGGAGCTCTCACGCCTGAGTCGCCTGCTCGCTTACCAGCGGCTCTGGCTGCTCGGGGGCCTGATTCTTGCCCTCGACCAGCTGACAAAGTCATGGATCAACGCCCGCCTGCCCCTCGGCAGCTACGGCCCCGCCGGTTTCGAAATCATCCCGGGTTTCTTTTACCTCGTCCACGTCGGCAACACCGGCGCGGCGTGGAGCATGTTTTCCGGCAGGAGCACGAGCCTGGCGCTGCTGGCGGGCGGCACCTTGCTGGCGATTTTCTTCTGGCGCCGGGCGCTCGGCCTGCGCCATTCGGCGGTGCAACTGGCCTTCGGCCTGCTCTGCGGCGGCATCATCGGCAACCTTGTAGACCGGGTGCTCCACGGCCACGTCATCGATTTTATCGACCTGCATTTCGGCGCCTACACCTATCCGACCTTTAACGTCGCGGATTCCGGGATCTGCGTCGGCGTCTTCTGGTACGTGCTCTGGTCGCTGCGTCACCCGACCCCGGAGCAACCGTAGTCCCAGGGTCCCGAGTGATCGGGACAATCGAGTTGTCCCCGATGGGAAGGACGCGACCGGGACGAGTGCCGGAGTCTCGGCCGCCGGGATCATCTTAAATTCCGCAGAAGAATTGGCCACATCCGGTTGTTTGCTGCTGCAAACCCGGGACCAGTCGCCCGGCCTGCGCCTTGGCTGGAAAAGCACAAAAAACGCAAAAACAGAGAGTTGTATTAGATTGGTCACAGAAAGACATTCACCCGGTGGGTGAGTCTGCACTTGAGCGCATGGGATTGTTCTTTCCTCGGTGTTCTCCGCGACCTCCGCGTTTTAACTGCGGTTTCTAGGATCATGCGCCCCGCGCTGGCGGGAGGCGCGGCCGGCCCTCACTCCACATTCGCGATCTGTTCGCGCACGCGTTCCAGTTCGTTTTTGAACTCGATCACCTGTTGCGAGATGGCGAGATCGTTGGCCTTGCTGCCGATCGTGTGGATCTCCCGGCCCATTTCCTGCAGAATAAACTCGGCCTTCCGTCCGATCTCACCCTCGGACCGAAGCAGCGCCTTCACCTGGCTGAAATGACTGCGCAACCGGGTGATTTCTTCCGTCACGTCACAGCGGTCGGCGAAGAGCGCCACTTCCTTCAGCACCCGCTCGTCGCTCACATCCAACTCCAAGCCCGCCTGGCGCAAACGCACCATCAACTGTTCCCGATAGACCCCCGCCACCTGGGGGGCGCGCTGGATAATCACTTCGACCGCGCCATGCAGTTTCTCCAACCGGCCCAGAAAGTCGATCAGCAGGGCCTCGCCTTCCCGCGCCCGCATCGCCGCGAAACCGCGAAGCGCTTCCGCCAAGGCCCGCAGCAACCCCTCGGACGCGGCCTCGTCGCCCGCCAATTTGGAGCCGGTGCGCTGGGCGCTCGCGATCTGCCAGAGCAACTCGCTCGTCGGCTCAAACCGGACGCCGTTCTTCCGCGCCAACGTCGCCAATTGGGCCAAGACCGCCGCGACCGCTTCCTGATCCCAGTCCGTGCTGGCGGTGGACTTGCCGGTCACTTCGACCGCGACATGGACTTTGCCTCGCAACGCGACCTTTCGCACCGCATCGCCCACCGCCGGTTCAAACGCCTGCCATTCCTCGGGCAGCTTGAGCGTCAGGTCGAGCCCGCGCCGATTCACCGAATTAACCTGAACCGTCAGCGTTTGGTTGCCCAAGGCGGCCGTGGCGCGGCCGTAGCCAGTCATTGAATTCATATGAAATTGAACCTAGGGGGGAATGCCACCGAGAGGAATCGCAAAAAAGGTCGGCCGGCGCCGACACATTTCCCGGGCGGGCGGGGATAATCAGGGGCCGAGCATCTTCTGCACTTGCTGGACATCCTTGTCGCCCCGGCCGCTGAGGTTGACGACGAGAATCTGGTCGGGCCGCATTTCTTTCGCGCGCTTCAGCCCGTAGACCAGCGCGTGCGTCGATTCGAGCGCGGGAATGATCCCTTCCGAGCGCGAACAGAGCTGGAACGCTGCCAGCACTTCGTCATCGGTCGCGTACGCATAACTGATCCGACCCTGGTCCCGATAATAGGCGTGCTCCGGCCCGATCGCGGCGTAGTCGAGGCCGGCGGACACGGAATGCGTCAGCTCGATCTGTCCGTCGGGATTTTGGAGAATATAGGTCTTGCTGCCCTGCAACACCCCCAGCCGGCCGCCTTCAAAGCGGGCGGCATGCTCGCCTTGCTTGATGCCGCGACCCCCTGCTTCCACCCCGGTGAGCTTGACGTGCGGGTCGTCGAGAAACTCAAAGAAACAGCCGATGGCGTTGCTGCCGCCGCCCACGCAGGCGACAATTTCATCCGGCAACCGGCCCTCGCGGGCGATGATTTGCGCGCGCAATTCCTGGCCGATCACGCGGTGAAAATCACGCACCATCATCGGATAAGGGTGGGCGCCAAGCGCGGAACCCAGAATGTAGTGCGTGTCGCGGACATTCGTCACCCAGTCGCGCATCGCCTCATTGACCGCGTCCTTCAGGGTCTTTTGCCCGGCCTCGACCGCCACGACCTTCGCGCCCATCAACCGCATCCGAAAAACATTCAACGCCTGCCGCTCCATGTCCACGGCGCCCATGTAAACCGTGCAATCGAGCCCGAACTTGGCGCACACGGCCGCCGTGGCCACGCCGTGCTGGCCGGCGCCGGTCTCCGCAATGATGCGCTTCTTGCCCATGCGTTTCGCCAGCAGCGCCTGGCCGAGGGCGTTGTTGATCTTGTGCGCGCCGGTGTGCAGCAGATCCTCGCGCTTGAAATAGATCCTCGCCCCGCCGCACTGCTGGGTCAGCCGCTCCGCGAAATAAAGCTCGGTCGGCCGGCCGGCAAACTCCTGCAGGTGGCGACCCAACTCCTGTTGAAAAACCGGATCCACCCGGGACTGTTCATAGGCGGCGGTGAGTTCCGCCAAGGCCGTCATCAGGGTCTCCGGCACAAACACGCCGCCGTACGGGCCGAAATGGCCGGCGCGGTCAGGCAGACGCGCCGGGACCGCGCCAGCGGGTAACTGAACGGGAGCGACGGGGACGGGCGGGGAGACGGCGGACATTCCCTAACGGGTAGGCGGCGGATTCCCAAACGCAAACGTGTTTTCTCAGCTGCGCTTGACCGTCACCAGCGTGTAGTCGTCGCGTAATCCGACCGGGCCGGAAAAATCCTCGACCGCCCGGAGGATGGCGTCGTTGATCTGGCGGGCGTTGCCCTCCCGCGCCGCCAGCAGGGTATCAGACAGACGGGCGCCGCCAAATTCCTTCTCCTCCTCGTTGGGCGCCTCGGTCAGGCCATCGGTGTACAAAACCATGGTGGAGCCGGCGGGAAACTCGAGGGTCTTGTCCTCGATCGCCGACTCGAAGAGTTCCACGTCCACCAACCCCAACGGCATGCCTTCGGAGCCGAGATAGTCGCCGACAAAAGAGCCGCTCGCAGGATCGTACCGGGAAAACAGGGGCAGTTCGTGCCCCGCCCGCGCGACCGTGACCTGATTCTTGCCCGCGTCCACCACGGCGTAGGCCATGGTGATGTACATGCCGGCGCGCATGTCCCCGGCCAGCGTCCGGTTCAGCTCCGCCAGCACGCGCGCCGGCGAACTGTGCAGCGGCGCAATCTGGCGCAGCGTCGTCCGGCAAATCGCCATCAGCAGCGAGGCCGACATCCCTTTGCCGGCTACGTCGGCCACGACGACGCCGAGGCGATCGTACCCGAGCTTGAACACATCATAGAGATCGCCGCTGACCTTTTGGGCCGCCAGATACCGGGCATCAATATCCAGGCCGGGCACCTGCGGCATCGTCTGGGGCAGCAGCATCTGCTGGACGTCACTGGCCAGCGCCAGATCGAGATCCATTTTCTGTTTGTCCACCTGGAGATTGAGGAAATCCGCGTTGTGCACCGCCAAGCCGGCCTGCTCGGCCAGAACCTCGACGAGGGAATAATCCGTGGCCGTGAACGGCCGCCCATCCGACGCGTTACAGACGCAGAGCACCCCGATGAGCCGTTGCCGCACCAAGATCGGGGCGGCGATGACCGAGCGCACCGTCAACGCCGGGTCGTCGTGCTTGACGATGCGGGCGTCTTCCTCGGCCCGGACCACGAGCGCGCCCTGGCCGGTGGCCGCCACGCGGCCGACCACCCCTTCGCCGACGGGAAAGGATTCGGACTTCAACACCTGTTCGATGAACTTCGCGCGGGTGCCCAACTTCATGCGCTGGGTGTCGGGGATCGGCCGGTGGGGCGGGAACAGCCCCTCGACCGCCACGCCGTACATCATGTTGTCAGTTCTTTTCTCAAAAATACACGCGCTCAGCGCGTCCGTGCTCAGGATGGCCGCATGCACGATGCGCTGGAACAATTCCTCGCGCGGCAGCCGCTCGCCCACGGCATCCACCATCGTGTGCATGTAATCGAGCACGATCTGGCGCTCTTCCATCAGCCCTTGTTTTTCCTCCTCCGCGCCGGCCAATTGCTGCAGGGTCCGCCAATACAGCGCGTAAACCAACACCGCGCCAAGCAAACCGCCGACCAGAAAAAGCATCATGCCAGCACCCTAGTCCAAATATTTCCCAGCCAGAAGCGTGAAATGTTCGCCCTGGTGGGCCGACCTCACTCGCGACCGAGTCGGAGTTGCCGGGGCTAACCGCGTCAGAATCGCCCGGCCCGGAGGGCAGACGGACGTTTTGATAAAAATGACCGTCATGGGAGTGAACGACCAGGCTAGCGCAATTCCACGCGGTTGCGCAAGAAGGCGAGGACGTCCTGAAACTTGGCCGCATTGTCCGCATCGGCCGTGACCAGGCTTTCGTGCGCCTCCAACACCAGCCGGGCGCTCTCGATCTCCGTCTTGGCCTTGGCATCCAAGGCTTGGGCCGCCCCGGTAAAACTCAGGGCAAAGTCGCCCGCGTCAACCGTGGCCAGCCGGTGCAACCCCAGGTTGCGAATCAACTCGAGATTGCGCTCCCCGACCCGGGTCAAGGTCAGCGCACCCGCCGGCGTCTTGCGGCGCATCTCCAGCGCCACCCCGGCCAACACCCCCAAAAAGGTGCTGTCCATGCTGGTGCACTGCTGGAAATCGACCACAAAGCGCACCTTGCCCTGCCGCGCCATCTCCCCGAAAAAATCCTTCAGACTGCCGCAATTGGTGAATGAGGCCCGACCGTCGATCCGCACCAAGACCGGGTCGGCGTAGGCATCGACCAGAAAAGTCGGTTTGGTGGGATCCGGCATAACAGAGGACTCAGACGATAGGATTATGACACGACTGCAGGAGGCGGCCGTGCCAACTAGTTCTTCGTCACAATTTGGCGCAACACATAGGGCAAAATGCCGCCGTGCTGGTAGTACTCGATTTCAATGGGCGTATCGATGCGGCAGCGGACGGGCACCGACTCCACCGCCCCGTTTGCGCGGGTGATCTTGAGCACCAGATCCTGCTGCGGCTTGATCGCTGCGGTGAGGCCGACCACGTCGTAACTCTCCCGGCCGTCAAGCTGCAGCGTCTGGGCCGTCGTGCCCTCCTTGAACTGCAGCGGCAGCACGCCCATGCCGACGAGATTGGAGCGGTGAATGCGCTCGAAACTTTGGGCCACGACCACCTTGACGCCGAGGAGCTTCGTTCCTTTGGCGGCCCAGTCGCGCGACGAGCCCGTGCCATATTCCTGCCCGGCCACGATGATCAGCGGCGTGCCGGCCTGCTGATAGGCCTGCGCCGCGTCATAGATCGAGGTCTTGGCGCCGTCCGGCCCGAAAGTATTTCCGCCCTCCTCGCCGCCGAGCATCAGGTTCTTGATCCGCACATTGGCAAACGTGCCGCGGGTCATCACGCGGTCATTGCCGCGGCGCGAGCCGTAGGAATTGAAATCCTCGAACGCGACCCCGTTCGCGAGCAGGTAATGGCCGGCCGGCGAACTCTTCTTGATCGCGCCCGCGGGGGAGATGTGATCGGTCGTCACGGAATCGCCGAACAGGCCGAGCACCCGCGCGCCCTTGATTTCGGCGATGCTGGCCGGCGTCATCACGAAGTCCGTGAAGAACGGCGGCTCCTGGATGTAGGTGGACGCGGCGTCGAAGGCGTAGATATTGCCCGTGCTGGAGGGAATCTCGTTCCACTTCGGATTTTGCTCGGCGAAGTTGCTGTAGAGCCGGCGGAAAACCGCGGGCTTGAGCGCCGCCTGCATTTGGTCCCGGACTTCCTGCAGCGTCGGCCAGATGTCCTTCAACATCACAGGCGCCCCATCCTTCCCCGTTCCCAGCGGTTCCGTGGACAGGTCGATGTCGACCCGGCCGGCCAGCGCAAAGGCCACGACCAGCGGCGGCGACATAAGAAAGTTCGACTTGATATTCTGGTGGACGCGGGCCTCGAAGTTGCGGTTGCCCGAGAGCACGGACGCCGCCACGAGGTCGTTCTTCACCACCGCTTCCTCAACCGGCACCGCCAACGGACCGGAATTGCCGATGCAGGTCGTGCAGCCGTAGCCCACGGTCTGGAAGCCCAGTTGATCGAGGTAGGGCGAGAGTCCCGTCTTGTCGAGATAGTCGGTCACCACGCGCGAGCCGGGGGCCAGCGAGGTTTTCACGATTGGATTCACCGTCAGGCCCTTCGCGACCGCCTTCTTCGCGAGCAAACCGGCGGCGAGCATGACGCTCGGGTTGGACGTATTGGTGCAGCTCGTGATCGCGGCGATCAGCACGGAGCCGTGCCCGAGCCGCGTGCCGTTGACCTGCGCACTGACGGTGGAAAACTCCTCGGCCTTCTTGCCAAAGCCACTTTCCGAAACCGGCTTGGAAAACGCGCCGACAAAACTCTCCTTCATTTTCGACAGCTCGATGCGGTCCTGCGGCCGCTTCGGTCCGGCGACGCTCGGCCCGACGGTGGTGAGGTCGAGTTCGACCACCTGCGAGTAGTCGATCGCGCCCTTCGGCGGAATCCCCCACAGCCCCTGCGCCTTGTAGTACGCCTCGTAGGTGGCGACCTGTTTTTCGTCGCGCCCCGTGGCGCGGAGATAATTCGTGCACTCGGCATCGATCGGGAAGAAGCCCATCGTCGCGCCGTATTCGGGCGCCATGTTGGCGATCGTGGCCCGGTCGACCACCGGCAGCGCGGCGGCGCCGGGGCCGAAAAATTCGACGAACTTGCCGACGACCTTCGCCTTCCGCAGCATCTGCGTGACGGTGAGCGCGAGATCGGTGGCGGTGACGCCTTCCTTCAGTGCGCCGGTCAGGTGCACCCCGACGACGTCGGGCGTGAGAAAATACACCGGCTGACCGAGCATGCCGGCCTCGGCCTCGATCCCGCCGACCCCCCAGCCGACGATACCGATGCCGTTTATCATCGTGGTGTGGGAATCGGTCCCGACGAGCGTGTCGGGATAATAGACGTCCCCTTGATGGAGCACGCCCTGGGCGAGAAATTCAAGATTCACCTGATGCACGATGCCGATGCCGGGCGGGACCACCTTGAAGGTTTCAAACGCCTGCATGCCCCATTTGAGAAACTGGTACCGCTCCCGATTGCGGGTGAACTCGAGGTCGAGATTCTTCGCCAGGGCGTCGGCATTGCCCGAGAAATCCACCTGCACCGAATGGTCGACCACGAGGTCCACCGGCACGAGCGGCTCAATGATCTTCGGATTCTTGCCGAGCTTGGCGACCGCCGCGCGCATCGCCGCCAGGTCCACGAGCAGCGGCACACCGGTGAAATCCTGCAGCACAATCCGGGCGACGACGAAGGGGATTTCCGCGGTCCGGGCCTCGGTGGGCTTCCAGGCCGCCAGTTCCCGGATGTTCGACTCCAGCACGCGCTGACCGTCGCAATTGCGCAGCACGGCCTCGAGGACGAGGCGGATGCTCACGGGCAGGCGCGAGACCGGAAAGCCGGCTTTTTCGAGCGCGGGCAGCGAATAGAATTTCTTGCCGCCCTCGAAGGTCTGCAGCGTGTTGAACGGATTCGGGAGATTGCTCATGGTGGGTAAGGGAAATCTGGGTGGGAGCGACCTTGGTCGCGAACGTCGCGGGCCAGCACGCTCCCACAGGAATAGGCCGGTTACTTGGCCAAGGCCGCCTTGACCGCCCCGAAATTCGGCAGGTCCTTCGGGGTCGCCGTCTGCTCGGCGTACTTGATCATGCCATCCGAGCCGATGACGAAGGCCGCGCGGGCCGAGGTGTCGCCGACTCCGGCGAGCATTGGAAACAGCACGTCGTAGGCTTTGGTGACCGTCTTGTTCAGATCACTGGCGAGCGTCACGGTGATCTTGTTGGCTTTGGCCCAGGCTTCCTGGGTGAAAGGACTGTCCACGCTGACCGCGATCACTTCGGCGCCGAGACTGGCGTAGGCCGAGAGGCCGTCGCTGATTTCGCACATCTCCTGCGTGCACACGCCGGTGTACGCGAGGGGGAAGAAAAGCAGCACGGTCTGCTTCTGGCCGAAGTTCGCGCTGAGCGTGACGTCCTTGAGACCGTCCGCGGTCTTCGACTTGAGGGTGAAATCAGGGGCTTTGGTACCGACAGCAAGAGGCATGGGAGGGATGGGTTGGGATTCGTGGTGGTGACGACGGGATACCGCCGCGTGAAAGGCGATAACTAGAACCTCCTGGGTTCGCGCGGCAACCCTTTTGCGCCGGTATCAGAGCGGTTACTGGATTTGCCGCCTGCCCTATTAGCCCGCGTCATTACACCCGAGGGGTGAAGGCGGCACCCGGGTTGGGTTTGCTGGCACGGTGGGACGCTACGTTCTCGCCGCGCGTTCCCTGCGTCCTGGGCCACGGGTCGCCCTTTTCACTGCGTACTTGCCTCCCCCGCCCCGCCAACCAATAACCACCGCCATTCCATGACGATTCTGGACGAACTTGACTGGCGCGGCCTCTATGCTGATTCCACCGACCGCGACGCCCTGACCAAACGCCTCGCCGAGGGGCCGACGGCGCTTTATTGCGGCTTCGATCCCACCGCCGACAGCCTGCACGTCGGCAACCTCGTGCCGCTCTTCGCCCTGCGCCGTTTCCAACTCGCCGGCCACCACCCCATCGCCCTTGCCGGCGGCGCC
>CAZAOI010000068.1:0-13294 GCA_964486705.1 uncultured Oleiharenicola sp.
GGCTCATCCGGAGGATTCGCCCTACCCAAGACTCCGTCACTTCTATGGGTAAGACCCAATAGTTCGCCCTTTTTACGAGAGGAATCGACGCGCAACTGCATGATTCCGGCTGAGCCGGATTGATGCAGTCGAAATTGGGGGAGCGAGCCTGCTCGCTCCTACCGTCAAACCACCGTCGGCTGCGTCGTTCCGGATGAGCCGGCGTCCGTTTCGTGTGTTTGGTGGGTTTCGTGGTGACCTCTGACTGCCGGGGCCACGCTCGCCAGCGAGCGCCAGCCTCCGCGGGAGCTGGGTGCAAAATCGAGGCAACCAAATAAATCCTCCCTCCGGGAGTTTCCGGATTGCGGCCCGTCTTCGAAAGCATGGCATCGGGCCTTCTCTCGATGTCCTTGCCCAATCCCGATCACGTGCTCCGCCTCGCGCAGGAGCTTAATCTCAAAATCCATCAAGTAGCGGCGACAGCCCAGCTGCTTGCCGAGGGCGCGACGGTGCCGTTCATCTCCCGCTACCGCAAGGAGGTCACGGGCATGCTCGACGAGGTGCAGGTTGCCGCGATCCGCGACCGGCTGGAACAAATGCGCGCGCTCGACGAGCGCCGGACCGGCATTCTCGTCTCGCTGAAGGAGCGCAACCTCCTCAACCCCGCGCTGGAACAATCCCTCCTGGCGGCCGAGACGCTGACCACGCTCGAGGACCTGTACGCGCCGTTTCGCCCGAAGAAACGTACGCGCGCCACCCTTGCGAAGGAAAAGGGACTCGAGCCGCTGGCCACTTTGCTGTTTGCGCAGGACCCCGCCACCGAGCCACTGGCCGCCGCCCAGGCCCACGTGGGGTTCGCCTACACGCCGGAGGACGGCAAAAACCTGCCGCAGACCGTGGCGACCGTCGAGGAGGCGCTGGCCGGCGCGCGCGACATCATCGCCGAGCGGGTGAGCGAAGATAAGGACGCGCGGGCGAGACTGCGCCGCGTTTATCAAGGCACGGCCGTCATTTCTTCCCGCGTGCTGCTCGGTAAGGAACCCGAGGCGGCCAAGTTCAAGGACTACTTTGAGTGGAGCGAACCGCTGGCCAAGGCGCCCAGCCACCGGGTGCTCGCCATGCGCCGCGGCGAACAGGAATCGATGCTGATGATGCGCGTCACGCTGCCGGACGAACTCGCCGGTCTGGCGGAGGTCGAGCCGGTGTTTGTGCGGGCCAGGAATCCCGCGGCGGAGCAGGTGCGCCTGGCCGTGGCGGACGCGGTCAAGCGCCTGCTCAGTCCGGCGATGGAAACGGAGATGCGGCTGGAGTCGAAGAAACGGGCGGACGAGGCGGCGATCAAGGTCTTCGCGGACAATCTGCGCGAACTGCTCTTCGCCGCGCCGCTCGGCCAGAAGGCCGTGATGGCGATCGATCCGGGTTTCCGCACCGGCTGCAAGGTCGTGCTGCTCGACCGGCAGGGCAAGCTGCTGCACAACGACGTGGTCTATCCCGACCGGCATCCGGCCGAGGCGAAGGAGAAGCTCGAGGGCTTCGTGAAGTTTTTCTCGGTCGAGGCGGTGGCCATCGGCAACGGCACGGGCGGGCGCGAGACCGAGGCGTTTGTCCGCGGCCTCAGCCTGCCGCCCGCGATCACGCTGGTGATGGTCAACGAGTCCGGGGCGTCGATCTACTCGGCCAGCGACGTGGCCCGCGAGGAATTCCCCGACCATGACCTCACCGTGCGCGGGGCGGTGTCGATCGGGCGCCGCCTGATGGATCCGCTCGCCGAACTGGTGAAGCTCGACGCGAAATCCATCGGCGTCGGCCAGTATCAGCACGACGTCGACCAGTCCGCCCTCAAGCGCTCGCTCGACGACACGGTGGTCAGCACGGTGAACGGCGTCGGCGTCGAGGTGAACACGGCATCGAAGCAGCTGTTGAGCTACGTGTCGGGCCTGAACGAAAGCATCGCCGCCAACATCGTCGCACGACGAAACGAAAAGGGGCCGTTCCAGTCGCGGGCCGAGCTGCTCGAGGTACCGCGGCTGGGCCCGAAGGCGTTCGAACAGGCCGCGGGTTTCCTGCGCGTGCGCGGCGCCGCCAACCCGCTCGATGCGAGCGCGGTGCACCCGGAAAGCTACCCAATTGTCGAGCGAATGGCCGCTGATGCCGGCGTGACCGTGCCGGACCTGATCCGCGACGGCAGCGCGCGGGCGAAAATCAAACTCGAACGTTACGTGACGGAGAAGGTTGGCTTGCCCACGCTCACGGATATTTTCACCGAGCTCGCCAAGCCCGGGCGCGACCCGCGCCAACAGTTCGAGGCGTTCAGCTTCACCGATGGGATAAACAAGCCGGAAGACCTGAAGCCGGGCATGAAGCTGCCCGGCCTCGTCACCAACGTCACGGCGTTCGGCGCCTTCGTGGATGTGGGCGTGCACCAGGACGGCCTCGTGCATGTCAGCCAGCTCGCCGACAGTTTCGTCAAGGAGCCCGGTTCAGTCGTGAAGCCCGGGCAAAAGGTGATGGTGACGGTGGTTGAGATCGACCTGCCGCGCCAACGCATCGCGCTCTCGATGCGCAGCAAGCCCGAGCTCGGCGCGCGCCCGGGCGCCGGCGCATCGGGGCGCCCCGTGACGGGTCCGGGTCAGCTGCGCTCCAACGGCCCTGCGTCCAAGCCCGCGCCGCCGGCTCCGCAATCCTTGAACGGCGACTGGTTCAGCGCGGCGCTGAACAAGAAAAAGTAGCCCGCGGGTCGTCCCTTTTGCTTCGCGCCGGCCGGGCGAAAAAAATTCCCGCCAGTCACCCTGGCGGGAAAGGCGAGCGCCTGGCGGGCGGCCGCCGATCGCGGAATGGCTGGTGGCGGAGCGGCGCCGCGCCCTTATCGAAAAGCCTGGGTCTGCTTCCAGCCGGCGCGATCGGTGAACGTGGTGGCCGGGACCGCTTTCGGTTCGTGCTGCCGGGCGAAGCCAAGGAAAGTGCGCTGCTCCTGAGTGGCCGCGGCCAGCGCGCCACGGAGAATCTCAGCGGCGCGCGCCCTCTATTTCGACCCGCCGATCTTGATCTTCGACGAGGCCACCAGGGCGCTGGACACCGAGAGCGAAAAGGCGATCCAGCAAAACCTCGGGCAACTTACCCAGGGCCGCACCTGCCTCGTGATCGCGCACCTGCTCAGCACCATCCGCGACGCGGACCAGATCGTGGTGCTGGAGAGGGGCATGGTGGCCGAGGTGGGCAGCCACGATGAACTCATGGCGACTTACTCGTAACGTCGATTTTTTTTCCAGCCGGCCCGGTCGGTGAAACTGGGCGTGATCTCGGCGTTGTTCTTGTGCTCGCGCCCCGTGAGAAGAATGGAACGCACTCGCCGGGTTTCCGGAGCCGTGAGTTCGGCCAAGATCTCGCCGACGCGGCCGGGCGTGAGCCGCTCCAACGCGGCAAGAGTCGCGGCCTTGCGCTCCCAATCGCCGTTGAAGTTGTAAGCACGGTCGAACAGCGCCGCGGCCCGTTTCTCGATGGTTTTGTCCTTTTCCTGCAGGCTGGCCCGAACGCCCGCGACCAGGGCCGCAAATTTTTCCGCATCCACGGCGGCCCACTGCGTCCCAAGGGTGCCGATGAAGGCAAAGGCGCGGGCCTGCAGCTCGTCGGGCGGATATTCGCCCGACTGAATGACAAAGTAGGCAAAAAGCTCGCGGTCGCTGGTTCTGGTGCCGCCCCAAACGATATAGCCGAGCTGCTGCCGGGTTCGCATTTCGGTATAGAAGGGTTCGTCTACGAAATTGCCCAGCACCAGCGCGGCGGCGCGATACTCCGGGGTATCGGCGGGGAAGAGGTATTCATGCCAGAAGCATGAATTGTTGCCCAGCACGCGGCCGGCATCCACCACGGTTTCACCGGGGGCAAAAACATTGAGCCGACGGGCGGCGACTTGCGCGGAAGGCAGACCGGCGTTGGCGAGTTGGGTTTGCAGCGCCCGGGCGCTGCGGGTGGCATCATCCGCTGAGAGGTTGCCGTGGGCCATACCCTCGATCCGGCCGTGGGCGAAAAACTTCCGGGCAAAGGCCTGCACGTCGCCAAGCGTGATGGTGCGGGCAAAGTCGAGCTGTTCCTCCGGCGTGAAATGCACCTGGCGCGAAAGGGCGTTCTTTCGTTCCTGTGCGATCTCAAAGGTCTCGCTGCGCGGGAAGCTCGAGAGCATGCGCAAAATGCCGTCCTTCAGCGCCGCAAACCGGGCCTCGTCGATTTTGAAGTCGAGTAACTGCCCGCCGAGATAGTCAAAGAACCGCGCCGCGGAATCACTGTAACCTCCCACGCTCACGCGCAGGCCGTCGGGCAGGGCCGTCACCTGGTAGCTGATGCCGGCAAGCTGGGCGTCCTGCGCGACCTCGTTCATGGACTCATTAACGCAGGCCACGTAAAACCGCAGCAGGGCGGCGCTCTCCAGCCCGAGCAGGTCTGCGGCGGGGCGGAACTTGTAGGCGAAGGCCGACATCGGCCGGGCGAATTCGGTGTCCTGAAAATAATACAGGCTGAGCCCGGGCTCGGCGATTATCGGGACCGGGTGCAGGGCGAGCAGGTCGGTTTGCCGCGGAGTGAACAAATTGGGCTTGGGCAGATGCAGCGCCGCGATGGCCGGGGGATTGGTCAACGCGGTGTAGGTGGGGCCGCGGTCTTCGTTGTAGCTGTAGGGAATGCTGAAATATTGGTCCTTGCGGTCGGTCGGCAGGCCCTTGGCCGTTAGCGTCACGATCATGTTGTCGGGCCGGAGCTGGTTCAGCACCCGTCGGTAAGCGGCGTCATCGGGTTTTAGCCAGAGGAACGGCTCCCGCTCGGCGATGGCGAGGGAATGGAAGAGGGCGGTGTTCGCGAGACCCACGGCCCGCTCGGCCCCTTCGCCTTTGTCGCGATACATTTCATCGAGCCGGGCCATGGCCGCGCGCTCGTGGAAAAACGCCTCCGGATAGGGGGCTTCTCGCAACATCCGCACATGGGCGAACAGCGCTGCCAGCACCTCCTGTTTTTGCTGCAGCCCCTGAGGGGTCAGTTCGATGCTGAGTATGAAGGAACCGTAGCCGGTGGTGCGCTCGTAAGGAAAGGCGCCGAGCCCGATGGCCCAGCCCTGTTTTTTCAGGTAGGCCAGCAGGCTGCCGGCGCCTTCGTAGCCGATGAGCTGACTAAGGAGTTCGGCGGGCTTGGCGGCGAAATCCGGGCGGGTGGGCCCGAGGGCAAATTCGAGCCCCAGCTGGCGCACTTCCTTCACCGGTTCGACCTGCATCAAGCGCAACGCGGGTAGGGGCGGGAGGAATTTCTGCTCGCGCACGATCGGAGGCAGGTCGTGGCGGGCGATGGCCGATAAATAGCTGCGGGCCCATGCTTCCAGTTGATCGAGCGAGGCGCGGCCGGTCAGGGCGAGGGCCATGCGGTCGGCGCTGTAATGCAGGCGGTAGAAGGCCAGCAGTTCCTCCTGCGTGGTACCCGCGAGGGTGTCCCGGTTGCCGGTGGAGAACTTGCGCTCGCCGCTCCCGGGGGCATACGCCTGCCGCCGGATGTGCCAGAGGCGACGGCCGTCGTCCTCGATGTAGCGTTGCGCCTCGTTGTTGACGGCCGTGATCTCGCGTTCGGTGAACTCCGGGGTAAAGAGCGGGGCGATGAAGAACTGGGCGAAGCGATCGATGGCGCCTTCGAAGGTTTCATGGGCGATCTCAAACTGGTAATTGGTGTGGTCGGAGGCGGTGTAGGCGTTGGAGTAGCCGCCGTTGCTCCGGAGGTAATTGCCGTAGTCCGCGACGTCCGGGTACTTCTTGGTACCGAGGAAAAGCATGTGCTCGAGGAAGTGCGCCAGACCGGGGCGATTATCCGGATCGTCAATCTGACCGACGTGGACAACGAGCGAGGCGGAGGATTTGTTGAGCTTGGGGTCGGAGAGCAAAATGACCTTGAGGCCGTTGTCCAAGGTGAAGCGGCGATATTGCGCCTGGTCGTTGGGCGCCTGCGGGCGGTGCGGGATGTCGGCGGAAAGCTGGGCGCGCAGACCGAGGGTGGCGACACACAGCGCGAGGAAGAAGAGGGAACGTTTCATCATTAGATAGAGGAGGGAGAAATCTTAAAATGTCAGCATAGCAAATAATTCCGGCAGGTCCAATAGGTCAAAGGGTTCAATTGCAGGACGGGCGGTCTGGCCGAAGAATCAGGCCCGGTCGGAGGTTGCACCGAAAAAGGCCGTCCGTAGGTTCGGCGACCATGCTTCGAGACTTCTGGCGATTCTTGCAAGTTGAGTGTCCAGCCTGGGCTGATCGTCTCGGGCTGGCCAAGGAGCGCCTCGACATCGCGCGCCGCCATGAACGGGTGGAGTAGCAGCGACCTTACAGGACATCGACGGGTTTGCGATATTGCCAGAAGCGGCGGCACGCGAAGGAATCGAGGCTTTGGACTCTCCGCTTTTGCGTGAGTTCGATCGCACCATCAAACTGGCTTGGAGCCGGCGACGGCTTAACATTCAGGATGGAATGAGCCGTTGGCGCAAAAAACTCAGCAGTGTACTGAGTTGGTAGACTACACGACGGCCAGAATCTTCTCCTTGAGGTGGGTGGATCCGCTTGCGGTCCGCATTGCGGGATCTCGGCGAGGCAAGGCGCTTCAGGTCGAGGGGCTCAGAAATTTTTTCCGGAGATGCGTGCAGCGCAGCTTTCCACCGCTCGGACGAAGCCGGCGCGTGGGTCTACGGGGTGCGAGCAGGACTGGCTTGGCAACTCCTCGTGATTGCGACGGCGGCCGGACTCTTTCAGGCAGAATCCATCGTATCTGCAGGTCGGGCTCGACCCGAGCCGCAGGTTAGCTAGCGTGCCGGCATGCAGTTCATGATTCAAAACGGGTTTGGCTTGGCCGGATTCTTCCTCGCCATGCTCGGCATGCTGGAGCTGGGCCGGCGGATCGGCCGGCGCCGGGTGCAGACCGATCCCAAATGGGACAGCCGCGGCGTTAACACGATCGAGAACACGCTGTTGGCTCTGTTGGGCCTGCTGCTGGCTTTCACCTTTTCCGGTGCTTGGTCACGCTTTGACGCCCGGCGCGAGTTGATCCTGCGCGAGACCAATGCCATCGGGACGGCCTGGCTGCCGCTCGACCTCGTGACTCCGGCGGCGCGCGAGCGGATGAGGGCGTCGTTCCGGCAGTATGTCGAACGGCGGATTGCGGACGCCAAGGAGAGCACGGCCAAACCCACCGCGGAAGTGGTGGGGCTCCAGCAGGCGATTTGGAGCGAAGCCGTCGTGGAAGCGCGGGGGGCCACCGACGGTCGCGTGGCGCAGACGTTGTTGCCGGCCTTGAACAAAATGTTCGACGTCGCCACGGCGCGCTATCAGTCGGTCGTGACCCATCCGCCCTTCCTGGTCTACCTGCTGCTGCTGGCCAACGCGCTGGTGGCCTGCCTGCTGGCGGGTTATGGCATGGCTGCGGGCAGCGGCAGGAACTGGCTCCACATCTTTTGCTTCACCGGTTCGCTGCTGCTGGTGATCTACGTCACCGTCGACCTCGAGTTTCCGAGGCGCGGCTTGATCCGGGTGGACAACTACGACCAGTTGCTGGTCGACCTGCGGACGGGAATGAAGTGAGGCGGAGGTCGGCGAATCCGGTCAACGAATCCGGCAGTTGAAACGCGAGACGCTCCACGAGAGGTTCGACCTGCCCAAGCCCGACCGCTCGTGGCGCTGGAACCTCGCGCCGATCCCCGAGTGATCGCCGGATTTTCACCGTGTACACGAGGTCGGCGCGTGGATCTAGGGGCTCTGAGCGTCCGAAAATCGCTATCGGTCGGCCGTGTGCGCGGCGGAGCTCGGTTTGTAACGTATTACGTTACAAACCGGCCTTGGCATGAACTCTCTTGGTTGGCGCATTCGGCGCGGTCCCGCCTTACGGATTCGCGGCCAAAATCTTCTCCTTGAGGTGCGTGCATCCGCCTGCGTCCCGCGGTTGCGGCACTACGGCGAGACAAGGCGCTTCAGGTCGAGGTGCTCAAAATCTTCTCGCGAAGATGAGTGCACCTCAGCTTGGCCTCGGCGTTGCGGACGGCCATGCCGTAGGCGGCGGGTTCGCCGACGATAAAAACTTTTTTCCGGCCGCGGGTGATGGCGGTGTAGATCAGGTTGCGCTGGAGCATCACGAAGTGCGCCTTGAGCAGCGGCACGATCACGATGGGATACTCCGACCCCTGGCTTTTGTGGATGCTGCAGCAATACGCGAGGCCGAGGTCACCGAACTCGGTGCGTTCGAAGGTATGCTTCGTGCCGTCGAAGTCGGCGGTGAGCGTGCCCTTGATGCCGTCGATCGACTCGACGAAGCCGATGTCGCCGTTGAAGAGATCCTTGTCGTAGTTGTTGCGCAGTTGAATGAGCTTGTCGCCCGGCCGGTACTCGCCGCTGATGGTCTTGAGGCTCTGCCGCGAGGGGTTGAGCGCGGCCTGTAAATGCTGGTTGAGGTTGGCGACGCCGGCCACGCCCTTGTGCATCGGGGCGAGCACCTGCACGTCATTGACCGGGTGAAACCATTTGAAATGTTGCGGGATGAAGGTCGTGCAAAGCTCGGTGACCTTGGCGAGGCAGTCCTCGGGCGACGAGGCCGCGATGAAGTTGAGATCGCTCCAGGCCTGGGCCTTGGAGACTTCACTGACGACGGGCGGAGGCGAACTCTCACCGCTGTTGATGGCGTGGGCGACGGTGACGATGAGGCTCTGGTCCTTCTGGCGATAGACGACGGAGAGGCGCGTTACCACGATTGAGTGAGCGGTGAGCGGAGAGCGGTGAGCCGTTGGGTTCGGATCAGGAGTCAGGCTGCTGACTGCTGACTGCTGACTGCTGACTGAAATCAGGTCCTTGAGCACGTTGCCCGCGCCGACGCTCGGCAGCTGGTCGGTGTCGCCCACCAAGAGCAGGTGCGCCCGGCTCGGTACGGCCTGCAGCAGCGCGGCGGCCAGCCGCGAATCGAGCATCGAGGCCTCGTCCACGATGAGAAAGTCCGTGGCGAGGGGATGGGATTCATTCACCGTGAAGCCGCCCTTCGCGCCCTCGAACTTCAGCAGCCGGTGAATCGTCGAGGCGTAGCCGCCGGTGGTCTCCGCGAGGCGCTGGGCCGCCCGGCCGGTCGGGGCGGCGAGGTGGACGCGCACCTTCTTGGCCTTCAGGATTTCGACAAGGGCGCGAAGGATCGTGGTGTTATGTGTCACCACAAAATTGTCGGTGATGTAGAGGCCCGATTTTGAATCAACAGAGATACAGACGCACTGCTGGAGAGGGAGGGGCTCAACTGACATGATGCGGACGCGATGGCCAAAGCGCTTGCGGGCCTTTGGGCGATGGGTCCGGCTTTTTTTCCGGGGAAGTGAAACGAGGCTGGCGGGGTCGGGGTGCTGGACGAAAATGGTATAGGCGTCCCGTCCGGCCTTTTTCTCCCCCCGATAGGCAAAGGTTGTTTTCTTGGTCGCCCCAAGCGTGGCAATGCAGCCAAGTGACCACGCCAGCTTCTGGAAGTCTTTCGCGAGCCTGAAGGAACAGGAGGTGAAAGAAACATTGCCTAGTTTGTCCACGGTGCCGTCGGTATCGAGCAGCCCGCGCAGCAATTCCAGGCGTTGGGTCGTGGATGCATTGAAGTAGGCCGGAGGAATAAACTTGGCTTCGGAATTGACTGCCAAGCCCATTGTCTTGATCGCATCACGTAGCGGGTTGGGACGGCCCTTCCCGCCGGCGATGAGACGATACGTGATGGTATTTACTCCATGCAGGGTGACCGGCTTGAGCCGGACACCCAGAGGCGCGACCAAGGAAGAAATCCGCTCCCGGAGCCACGGATCGGTCGTGGTCAGCAGTACCGCGTCACCAAGGTTGCCATCACCGATGAGGGCCCCGAGGACATAGGGATCACAGGGTAGCGGAATGTCCGGCAAGGTGGTGCACGGGGTGAACAAGGGGACGCCCATGCGTTCACTCTCCGTCCGGTTTTCTGTCAATCGGCGACGGACATAACTGAGAGGCACGATGCGCCAGCCACGCGACCTGATTTTTTTCCGTTTGACCGGGCTCCAGACCGAAGTGCGGGTCCAGACTTTCCATAAATGGTCGTCGCAGCACTCGCAGGATCGACCGTCGCCAAAATGGATGCGGAAGACCTGCTTGATGCCCTGAGGGTGGATGCTGCGCACGGACGCGATGCGGCCCTCACTCGTGATGATCTTGTTCCCGGGCTTTAGGTCGCCGATGGGGCGAAAGCCAACGGGGGTGAGCACCAGGGCATGAAGGGGTTGAGCCTTGCCCGTGCCCGGTCCACCGGTGAGGATGCTGAACTTGTGGGCGAGGGCGTGGTGCAGGGCGGAGCGCTGCAGGTCGTGGAATTCGAAGCCCGCTTTTTCCTGCGCCCAAGTGAGGGCGGCCTCGATCTTGATCGCGGGCAGGCAGGAGGGCACGGCGCCCAGCCGGCGGACGACGTCGGCGATCTTGCGCTCCGCGCGGTCGTTTTGCGGGAGCTGCAGGAAGGATTGTGGATCGCGGCTATCTTGTAGGGTCGGCGCTCGCGCCGACCCTACAGGGGCGTGTTGTATGATCGCCTTGTCCTTCAGCAGTGCGTCGATGCGGGCCTGCAGCAGCTCGCCGGAGGTTTCGAGGAGCGCCGCGGAATAGTCGACGAGTTCGCCCCGGGGGAACGCCGTGTGGCCTTCCTCCTGCAGGGTCTCGAGCGCGAAAATGAGGCCGGCGTCGAGCCGGGGCGGCGCGTCGTTGGCGTAGCCGAGATTGATGGCGATCCGGTCGGCGGTCTTGAACCCGATGCCGTCGATCTCGCGGGCGACCCGGTAGGGCTCGTTGATGACGACCTGCTTGGCGTCGGGGCCGTATTTGGTGACGAGCTTCACGCATTGCGAAGTGGTGACACCGTAGGTCTGAAGGAAGATGTGCACCTCGCGGAGGGTCTTCTGTTCCTCCCAAGCCTGTTTGATTGACGTGGCGCGGACTTTGCCGATGCCGGGAACCTTGCGAAGTTTGCCTGATTCCTCGCTGAGGACGCGCAAGGTGTCGGTGCCGAAAGTATCAACGATCTTGTTGGCGTAAACTTTGCCGATGCCGGGCACGAGGCCGCTGCCGAGATATTTGCGGATCCCGTAAACGGAGGACGGCAGTTCGGACTTGAAGGTGACGATCTTGAACTGGGCGCCGTGTTGGGCGTGCCGCGTCCATTCGCCGGTGAGCTGGAGGGTTTCGCCGCATTGGACGCCCGGGAGCGGGCCGACGACGGTGATACGATCGGAGGCGTTTTCGCCCGGCGCCACGGTGGCCTGGACGGCGACGGGGGAAAGCGCATCCGGCCGCAGCTCCGCGATGGTGTAGTGGTTTTCCTCGTTGAAGAAAATGATGCGTTCGAGGACGCCGGTCAGGGTTGCTTTGGAAGCGGGAGTCGCCACGGATGCCCACAGATGGACGCAGAACGGCGGCGAGGCAACTCTCGGCGTGTTGGACTTGTGGCGGGAAATGACTATCCGAGTCGGATGCGCTATTTCGAGGACTTGAGGCTGGGGGATAAATTCGGCACCGGCGACCATGAGATGACGGCGGAGGAGATCATCAATTTCGGGCGGCAGTATGATCCGCAGCCGTTCCACACCGACCCGGTCGCGGCGCAATCGACGCTCTTCGGGCAACTCGTGGCGAGCGGCTGGCACACCGCGGCCGTCAGCATGCGCCTGATGGTGCAGGGGGAAATGGAACTGGACGGCGGGGTCATCGGGCAGGCGATGGAAGGCCTGCGCTGGCCCCGGCCGGTGCGGCCGGGCGACCGGCTGCGCGTGGTGACGGAAGTCGAGGAGCTCAGACCCGCCCCGACGCGGCCTGAGCGCGGGCTGATCAAACTGCGCTGCCGTACCTATAATCAGAACGGCAAGGTGGTGCAGGACATGACCGCCACGCTGTTGGTGGCGCGGCGGCCCACCTCCGCCAAAACCTCTGAGGGCCGGCCCGCGTGACTGCGGTAGCTTGCCACGGATGACGGCCCCGCCCAGTTTCAGCCCATGTCTGCTGCTCAACCCACGCTGCTCGGACTGCCCTACGATGCCAGTTCGTCTTATCTGCGCGGGGCCGCAGGGGCGCCTGCGGCCATCCGGGCCGCGTTGCGCTGCGATTCATCGAACTCTTGGAGCGAGGCGCTGATCGACGTGCTGGCGCCGGGAGTGCTGGGCGACGCGGGCGACCTCGCCTTGGGCCACGATCCGGCCGCCGCGCGCGCCGCGATCGAACGGGGTGTGCGCCAGCTGATCGCCGACGGCGCCCGGCCGATCGTCCTCGGCGGCGATCACTCGGTGACCTATCCGGTGTTGCGGGCGGTGCGGACGGCGCAACCGCAGCTGACGATCCTGCATCTTGATGCGCACGGTGATCTCTACGACGAGTTCGAGGGCGACCGGTTTTCCCATGCGTGTCCGTTTGCGCGCATCATGGAGGAGCACCTGTGCGACCGGCTCGTGCAGGTGGGCACCCGCACGCTCACCGCGCACCAACGCGCGCAGGCCGACACGTTCGGCGTCGAGGTGATCGACATGCGGGCGTGGGCGGCAGGAGTGCGGCCGGTGCTGCGCGGGCCGGTCTACCTTTCGCTCGATCTCGACGGGCTCGATCCAGCGTTCGCCCCGGGCGTGTCGCATCGGGAACCGGGCGGCCTTACGACCCGGGAGACCATCGGCCTGATTCAGGCCCTGCCTGGACCCTTCGTCGGCGCCGACGTCGTGGAGTTGAACCCGGCGCAAGACCCGCAGGGAATCACGGCGATGGTGGCCGCCAAACTTGTGAAGGAAATCGTCAGTCGCATGCTCCAAACCACCCCGTCGCCATGAATCTCGCTGCCAACGTCCTGACTGCGCTCGTCGCGGTGCTGCACCTCTACTTTCTTGTGCTGGAAATGTTCCTGTGGACCAAGCCGTATGGCCGGCGCGTGTTCGCGCTGACGCCGGAAAAAGCCGCGATGACCAAGTCCCTCGCGGCAAACCAGGGACTTTATAATGGATTTCTCGCCGCCGGACTCGGCTGGGGTCTGCTCGCGGGCGCGGACGGCTACACGATCAAGGTATTTTTTCTCTCGTGCGTGATCATCGCGGGGATTTTCGGTGCCGCCACGGCGAGCCGGAAGATCCTGTGGGTGCAGGCGGTGCCGGGTGCGCTGGCGCTGGCGCTCGTGTGCACGGCGCAGCGGTGAACCCCGGGGCCGTCAGGTGCGGAAGGTGGAAGGCGGCCGCTGGACGCGTTTCTTTCATTCACTCGCAATGGGTCCGATGCCCCGAGGCTTGCTTCGGCTTGGTCGGAATGTA
>CAZAOI010000069.1:0-13249 GCA_964486705.1 uncultured Oleiharenicola sp.
CATATCAGGGCGGGGTTTTTGTATTCGATACCGGATGAGGCGGGGGGCGGAGAGCGTGGGGGCCGGGCGCAGGAACGCGCGTGGGAATGCCCGGGGAGTGGGGATTGTGGCAATTGGCGCAGTCGAGGCGCGGGCTGGCCCCCTTGCTGCGATCCCAATAACCGCTGGTGCGGCCATGGGCGCCGGCATCCCAGTCGCGAATCGTCGGGCCGTGACAGCTGCCGCAGAGCTGCGAACTCTCGGAGAATTTCAGCGTATGGCCGTCGCGGATCTGCAGGGTCTCGAGGTCGGACTCGTTGTGGCAGTTGTAGCAGAGATTGTTCCGGTTGTGCGACCCGTGTCCCATGACAATATTCCTATGCTCGTCGGGAATGATCAGGAGGTTGTTCGCATCCCACCGCAGCACCGGCGGCTTCTTTTTGTCGTGGCACGCGTAACAGTCGAAGTCGGACATGTCTTCCTTGGCGCGCACCAGATCGGCATAGGTTTGCCGCCACGGGGTGGTTTCCAGGAATGACCGGTCGACGAGCGCAATTTCCTGACGACCAGGAGGGTGGCCCCAGAGGTCGCCAAGAAACATCGCGGCCAACCCGAAAAAAGACAGCGCAATCGCTCCCAGCGCATAGACGGTCCCGGGGGAGCCGCCGGTCGGAGAGTTTGGTGCTTTCTGCTCCATGGCCGGCGCGAATTGGAGGGCGGCAGGCTATTTCTTCAAGGCTCGGATCAAGGGAACCAGGGCCTGCATCTCATCGTCGGACAGACCCTCGACGGGCTTCATCGTGGTCTTGCCGTTCTTGTCCGCGAGCCCTTCTTTGATGATTTTCAGGGCTTGGACGTCGGTGAACTCGGTCTGCGTCTTCGCGTCGCTCAGATCGCGAATGCGGAGTTTTTTCCCCATCTTGGTGTTGCCTTTGCCATCGGCCCCGTGGCATTTGGCGCAATGTTCATCCCAGTTGGCCTGGGCGTCAGCGGCGTGGCTGGCGAGGGCGGCGCCGAGAAATAGTACGGTCGTGAGGACGTGATGCTTTTTCATAGTGGGGTAAGGACGGACGTGGTCTTGAGGGAGGGGTTCCCGTGAGCGGTACGAGTATCGTCGAAATCCGCCGGGCCAACTACCACGTCGTTGCCCAACACTGCGCATTTATTGCGGTGAGCGGTGAGGCCACCGTCCATCAGCCTGGAAAACCCAATCGAAACGCGGAGGACGCGAAGAACGCAGAGCGAAAACCAGGTTGGTCTCCTGTTTGAGAATATCACCTGCCGGGTGAATGCTTGAGGGCATTCGTTTGTGAACCAACTTTCTGTGTTCTTGGTTTTTCGCGGCCATTCCCGCTGCGGAATTTAGCATCAGGCGGTCCGTTCGCAAAACCCGCGGGTCGCGATCAAGCCTCTCCCCTTCGAACCGCTAAACTCGCCCGGCAGACTTTTCAATCCTCCACCGGTGGCGGGGCGAACGAAGCGGCTATTTCTTCAACGCGCGGATGACGGGCAGGAGGGCCCTCAGTTCGTCCTCCGTCAGGCCTTCGATATGTTTCATGGTCGTTTTGCCGTTTTTGTCCGCGAGGCCCACTTGCATGATCCGGACGGCCTGCTCGTTGGTAAATTCGGTCTGCACCTTGGCGTTGGACAAATCCTTCATCCAATATTTTTTGCCGAGCTTCGTTTTGCCTTTGCCATCGGCTCCATGGCATTTGACGCAATGAGACTCCCAATTGGCTTGGGCGTCGGCGGCCGAGGCGACCAGGGCGGCCCCGGTAAACAACAAGGCGGTGAGGAGAAGGCGGTTTTTCATGGGAAGGATATCGCAGTCGATGGGATGGCGGGAGGAGATTATTGCTTTGTTAGGTATTATCGTCTCTCCCGGGCGCGCACACTACGAAGCCATTGCGCAAAGCTCCGCGTTTCTTGCCAAGGTGCGGGAGGTGGGCGGCGCCGGTTTGGGCGGCAGGGTCCGCAGAGGCGGCTTGAAACTGCCCGCTGCTGCCGGCATCAATTCGTCATATGTCGCCAGATCGCCCGACCATCCTGGTGGTGGAAGACGAAGCCTCCATCGCGGAGGCCATTGTCTATGCTTTGCAAACCGAAGGGTTCCACCCGATTTGGAAGGCCACGGGCCGGGATGCCTTGGCCGCGATCGGGCCGCAGCCGGTGGCGCTCGTCGTGCTCGACGTGGGGTTGCCCGATATGAGCGGCTTTGACGTCTGCCGCGAGCTCCAGCGCCGCGGTCGCGTGCCGGTCATTTTTCTCACGGCCCGCAGCGGCGAGGTGGACAAAATTGTCGGCCTCGAACTCGGGGCGGACGACTACGTCGCCAAACCCTTCAGCCCGCGCGAACTCACGGCCCGGGTGCGCGCCGTCCTGCGGCGGACGTCAGGCCGCGATGGGTCGAGGCCGGCAGCTGGGCCCACTGGTTGGAGTCATGACGCGGCGCGTTGCCAGATTGTCTATCAAGGCAAGGTGCTCGATCTGACGCGCAACGAGTACCGGCTGCTGGGCGTGCTGCTGACCGCACCCGGCCGCGTGTTTACCCGCGACCAGCTGATGACGGCGGCGTGGGAAGATCCGGGCGCCGCGCTCGACCGAACCGTTGACGCCCATATCAAGACGGTCCGGGCCAAGCTCCGCGCAATCGCGCCGGACGCCGACCCGATCATCACCCACCGCGGGCTGGGTTACTCACTACGCGAGACATGAGAATCCGCACCGCCATCTTCGGTGTCTATGCGCTCGCGTCTGCCGTCGGATTTGCCGGCGTGATGGGCCTGGTGTTGCGGGATGTGCGGTTGCGCTACGTGGAATCGATGCGGCGCACGCTCGGCGACACGGCGGCCTACCTCGCGGCGTTTGCCGCGCCCGACGCCCCGGACGGCAATTGGATCAAGCCGCTCACCTCCCTGCCTCCGCACGTGGACCTGCTGCGGGTGTTTGCCTGCGATCGCGAAGGCCAGGTGCTGTTCGATTCGGCTGGGCGCGACGCCGGGCAAAAATATGTCTGGACGATGACCGGTGGCGGCCGGGCGGCCTCGGAAAATTACCGGGTGGTCAATGTCGCCGAGGTGGGCAACGAACTGCGGGTGGTGGCGCCGGTGCGCCGCGCGGGCGAATTGGTCGGCTGGGTCGGCGTCGGCCGGCCGCTCGCCACCGTCACGGAGGGGGTGCAGACAGCGCGCTGGCGGCTGGTGGCCTATGCGGGGGTGATTGCCTTCGTGATGACCGTGGCCGGCTGGTGGCTCGCCGCGCGCCTGACGCATTCGCTCGAACGCCTCACCGTCTACGCGCGGAATGTCCGCGACGGTCGCCCGGCCGCGCCGCCCCAGTCGCGGGCAACGGAGATCGCTGAGCTCGGCCGCGCGTTTGAGGAAATGCGCGATACGCTGGAAGGCCGGCAACACGTCGAACGCTACACGCAGGTGCTGGCGCACGAGGTGAAGGCGCCGCTCGCGGCCATCCGCGGCGCGGCCGAGCTGCTCGATGAGAACATGCCGCTGGAACAACGACAGAAATTTCTGGCGAACATCCGCAACGAATCGGCGCGGATCCAGCGCATCATCGAGCGCCTGCTGGAGCTGTCGTCCCTGGAAGCGCGCAAGGAGCTGCGGCAAACCGAGACATTTTCCGCCGCCCAGCTCGCGGCTGATGCCGCCGACGTGGTCCGGTCCGCCGGGGTGGCTCGGAGCGTAAGCCTTTCTTTGCGGGCCGGGGTTCCAGAAGCCAAGGTGCGTGGCGAGGGCGTGCTCCTGCGCGAGGCGTTGGTCAACCTGCTGCAGAACGCCTGCGAGTTTTCGCCGGTGGGAGGCGAGATCGTGCTGCGCTGGACAGTCGCCGACGGTTGCGTGGTGTTTGCCGTGGAGGATGCCGGGCCGGGTGTGCCCGACTACGCGCTGCCGCGGGTGTTCGAGCGGTTCTACTCGCTGCCGCGTCCGGGCACGGAACGGAAAAGTACGGGGCTGGGTCTGGCCTTGGTGCGCGAGATCGCGCACCTGCACGGCGGCGAAGCGACGATGGCCAACCGCCCGGAAGGCGGGGCCCGGGCGACTTTCTGGGTGCCGGCCGTGTAGAACGATTTTTCACCACCGAGACACCGCGACGCGGAGGATCCAAGACTGGGAGTCGGTTCTTCGTGCCTCTGTGCCTTCGTGGTTAGCTGGGTTTTCCGCGCGATTTCACCGTTGCTTCACACTGGCTTCACACTGGCCGGGCAGAGTAGGCGTCATGAACTCCACCTCTGCACCTCCTGTCATTCCCACGCCCGGCGCCCGCCGGCTTTCCGTCTTCCTCAAGATCACGAGCATCTGCCTGCTCATTCCGTTGCTGCATATCCCGCTGGCCATGACGAATGGCGTGCTGCGCGAGCGGCAGGGCTATCAGCACCAGGCCACGCAGGAAATCGCCGGCGTTTGGGGCCGGTCGCAGCTGGTCACGGGGCCGGTGTTGGCCGTGCCCTATACCTACCGCACTCAGGTTGTCCGGCCCAAGGTGGTGAACGGCAAGAAGGAGGACGTCGAGGAAACCGTGTCGACGTATGCGACGGCCTATTTCCTGCCCGAGATGCTCAAGGTGCAGGGCAAGGTCGATCCGGAGGTGCGCCACCGGGGAATCTACGACACCGTGGTCTACAGCACCAAGCTGAAGCTGGAGGGTTATTTCCAACCGGACTTCGGCGCGGCGGGGATCGGCGTGGAGCGGATCATTTGGGAGAATGCGCAGATTCTCTTCGGGGTGTCGGACCTCCGGGGCATTCGCCTGGTGTCGCCAGTCGCGATCAACCCCTCGACTGGGCTCGGGGCAGGCGGCGGCCAGGCTTTTCCCTTTGAGGCGGCGGACAGCCAGGGTGCCGCCCTGCCACTGGTGGCCAAAATCCAGGGCGCGGCGGCAGGCGGGAAGCTGGAATTTTCCTTCGAGGCTGCGCTTCAGGGCAGCGAGCGGCTGGATCTGGTGCCGGCTGGCAAGGTCACGCAGGTGGCGCTGACCTCCTCCTGGGCGGATCCGTCTTTCGGCGGCGCCTACCTGCCGGCCAAACGCGAGGTGGGGCCGGGCGGGTTTTCCGCCGCATGGGAAACCTCGCACTTCAGCCGGGGCTTCGGCCAGAGCTGGATCAGCCGGGCGCCGGACAGCGCGGAGATAACGAAGAAATTTGCCGCCGCGGCCTTCGGCGTGCGCTTCGCCCAGCCCGTGGCCGGCTACAGCATGGCCGAGCGCGCGCAGAAATACGGCGTGCTGTTCTTCGTCCTCGTGTTTGCCGTGTTCTTCCTGTTCGAGGTGACTTCGCCGGCGCTGAAGATCCACCCGCTGCAATACGCCATGGTCGGCGCCGCGCTGGCGCTGTTTTTCCTTGGCTTCCTGGCGCTGTCCGAGTTCTGGACGACCGGGCTCGCCTACGGGGCGGCCGCGGCGGTGTGCACGCTGCTGGTGTCGCTCTACGCCTGGAGCTTCCTGAAGACCGGCGCACGCACGCTTGTCATCGGCGGCGGGTTGGGGGCAACCTACGGCTACCTCTACTTCGTGCTCAAGTCGCAGGACTACGCTCTGGTGGCCGGGACGATCGCGCTCTTCGCCGCGCTGGCGCTCGTGATGTTCTGCACCCGCAAAATCAATTGGTATTCACTCGAAATGAATCCATCGGCGGCGACCAACGCCGCCAATCAGTAGGAAGTGGAGTTCAGCCCTCGGGGCCTGATGGCGGTGCTCTCTAAAAGCGCCGGCGGTCCGGCCCCGGGTGGTTCAGTCGGCAAAGCATAGCGCACGTCCCGATGCCTCGGCACGCTACGGCGAGATTCTGGAAACTGTCTCTGACCGCGTTGCGGGCGACGTAGATAAACTGAAAGCGGCCGGAGGTTGGACTATTTGGCGACCCCGGTCGACGATTCGGCAATGCATCGTGATTCTAGACCCGGCTACTTTGCGACGTAAGGCTGCAGCCAATCGGGCTGGTTCGGCGCTTGGGGCGAATCAAGCAGAGCTTTCCATTCGACATCCGTGCGACGCTCCTTCGCCCGATACTCGTAATACGGCAGGACCGAACCTCGGCAGAGGATCTCCATACCATTCCACGGGTAGAGAACATAAATCTCACGCGGTCGGCCAATCGCAGCCGCCAGCGAAAAATTTTCGGGCCCGTTGTGATGAACTTCGGCCCATCGCGGGGCGTCGTCGTTTGGGTTTTCGTAGGAGTTACCCTCGTAGCCCATGACAAACCCCATCTTTTCGCCATACCCCACAAGAAATTGTTCGTCTTCGGAAGACCATGGCTGAAGCCGCAGTTGCTTGTTGGCGAGGGCTTCCAGCTTGCGGGTCACGCTGGCGAGCGCGTCCCAGCGATCGCGATTTCCGTCAAGCAGTCGCCGAGCGCGCTCAACCAGATCCGCCAGGCGGGAAAAGAATTCCGGGTTGGGTTCGACAAACCCGGGGGGAACAATGCTGCCGCCAAAGTAGACTTCAGACCTGCGGGCTTGGAGGCTAAATGTGTGCCGCATTTGCGCCCAGCCGCCTAAGGCGGTTTGGCAGGATTTCGCCTGCCATGCGTCGCCACGCATGAAGGCCGGTCCATCGCTCGGCGGCGCACTGAGCAAGGCACTCAGAACATGAAAGTAGCTTTCATAGAGCGAGTGTTCCTGGTGCGATTTGTTTTTAGTCTCGGCGGTTTGAACTCCGGTCATTGCTGCGTCAAACAGGGCCCGCGTAAAATTGCTGAAGCGGTCGCGCGCAAAATCAGACCCGAGCATGGCGGCGATGGCCAGCCCCTCGGGTTCAAGATTCATATTGGCGAGATGCTGAAAAAGTTCCGTATCGGGCAAAAGATAAGCCGGGAGCACCCTAAATTCGATGGCGGATAGAAGAAGTTCCGCATTGGCGGGGAGCACGAGCCGGTCAGTCTTGGGATCGCGAGTCGCTGAGTCACCCAGTAGCCATATCTTACTATTGACCAGGAGTTCGCTTAAAGATTCGCGTCCTCGAAGGGGCAAGAAATGCTGAAACGCAAAGGCCGCTTCAATTAGGCCGCGTTCATTGGTCGATCCGAGCAAGGCACGGTAGGAACGAAAGTAATCCCTGACACCGGCTTCGACTTCCAGGGTCTTGTTCAAACCATCGCCGAGTATGCCGATAGCAGCCAGTTCGCCTTCGCGGTCCATTCGAAATGGCACCAACTGCAACCAGCGGACCGCGCGGAAGTAGTCAGACAGTGTCGCGCCCTGGCTATAAAAGCCGACGGGCTTGCAGGCCCGGTAATCCAATGCGGGCATTTGGCCCGTCGCCGGTGCGAGCCAGCCAGGAAGTTCAACGCTCTGCGCAGCCTTGATCTTTGCAACCTGGATTTGGATTTCCTCGTGCACATCCATGTCGAAAAAATCAATCGACGTTCCCAACAGACAAAGGGCGGGGCCCACGGCGAACTGAACGTGGCGCCATGCGGGAGCGAGGATGCTGCTGACTGCCCCATCAGCCCCGACAAGGTTTTTTCGGGCCTGCAGGAAGACCGCTTCGAGTCTTGTTCGTAATTCGGCAACTTGGCGGACCTCGCGGTTCCGGAAAGTGTCCTCGAACAGCACGTGAAATCCGTTCAAAAGTGAGTCGCTGGTGATGAAGACCGGGCCGCCTAGGTAGGGGGAGAATGACTGTTTCACGGTCGGGCCGTAAGCAATTTTGTCCCGGCCGAAGCGGTCAATGATTCGAGAATCGAGCTTCCATTGTCCAGCTGCCTGCTGCCACGTGTAGCCGTCCGATGGCAATGGGAGACGTTGCTGCCGCTCCATTTCGTCGTGACGTCGGCGGGTTTTCTCATCGGCGATTCGCTTAACTTCCGCCTTCTGGGCGACGGTGAGGCCGGATTCCCACGCCCGATAGTCAGCGTGCCATTTCGAAGTGACTTCCTGCCATTGTTCCGGTCCGAGGCCCTGAACCGAAGGCCGTACGGGCGCCGGTGGAACAACGAGCGCGGTCGTCTGTTCAGCGTGTAATAACACCGCTCCGAGGAAGATCATTGATAGCAATTTTCTCAGGACCATCCGGCTACAACAGGCTACGACCAACAAACTGGCAAAGTGAAAACGACCAATGATCGCCACCGCGATCCGGCCAAAACGGCGACGAAGTCACTTCACGCTTCCACCTTCATCGATTCCGGAGGCCGCTTTTCTCAGCCCTTGACCACCGCGGAGCAGTGAATGTCTGACTATCTGTCATCGATGTGGCGATTTGCGCCTAGTTGGCTTATCGCGAGACCCACCGCTTTGCGTACGACGATGACACTCGGCCGACCAATTCATTGAGGAGTGTTTTCAAACCCAAGCAATTCACCATTCCTGTCATTCTGAGCGAAGTGTAGAATCCACGCATTCACCAAAGTAGATCCTTCGCTCGGGTCAGGATGACACACGGGGTTTCAAAGAACTCCCCGGTTATCCTCCGCACTTTCCGTCAACTCTCACTACAACAACGACTGCTGGTCGCCACTCGCGGCTTTCAGGCCGATGGCGCCGTAGCCTTTGGCGGTGAGGATGCGGCCTTGCGACGTGCGGGCGAGATAACCTTCCTGGATCAAAAACGGCTCGTGGACTTCCTCGAGCGTCTCGGCTTCCTCGCCGACAGCGATGGCGATGGTGCCGAGGCCGACGGGGCCGCCCGCGTAATTTTCGGCCATCAGCCGGAGCACGCGCTTGTCCATTTCGTCGAGTCCGGCGGCGTCGATCTCCAAGAGCTCCAGCGCGGCGGCGGCGACGGGCTGCGTGATCCGGCCCTGGGCTTTCTCCGAGGCGTAGTCGCGGCAGAAGTTGATCAGATTATTCGCAATGCGCGGGGTGCCGCGGGCGCGGGTGGCGATTTCCTGCGCACCGCCGGCATCGAGTTCCACCTTCAGCAGGTCGCAGCTGCGGCGGACGATCCCCTCCAGGGTGGAGCGATCGTAGTAGTCGAGCCGCGTGTTGAGGGTGAAGCGGGAGCGCAGCGGCGCGGTGAGAAGGCCGGAACGCGTGGTGGCGCCGATGAGCGTGAAGCGCGGGATCGACAGCCGCACGCTGCGGGCGTTCGGGCCCTGGTCGATCATGATGTCGAGGCGGAAGTCCTCCATCGCGCTGTAGAGGTATTCCTCGACGGTCTTCGGGATGCGGTGGATCTCGTCGATGAAGAGGATGTCGCCTTCCTCCATATTCGTGAGCAGGCCGGCGAGATCGCCCGCTTTTTCGATCACTGGACCGGAAGTAACCCGGACCGTGCGGCCGAGTTCGTGGCCGAGGATGAAGGCGAGGGTGGTCTTGCCGAGGCCGGGCGGGCCGGAGAGCAGAATGTGATTGAGCGCCTCGCCGCGGCGCTTGGCGGCGCCAACCATGACCTTGAGCCGCTCGACGGTCTTGGGCTGACCGGCGAAATCGGAAAACGAAAGCGGACGCAGCGCGGCTTCGACCGGCGAGACGGGCGAGGCGAGTGCGGAGGTGATGAAGCCGGTGCCCTTGTTGGCAGATTGGTCAGGTGAAGGCATGAATCAGAATTTAATTAACCACAGAGACACAGAGGGCACGGAGTAAATTTTCAGGTTATCGCTCTGTGAACTCTGTGTCTCTGTGGTTCAAGTCAGATCTTATTTCCACTCCACGTCGGCGCCGAGGCTGCGGAGGTTTTCGACGAAGTTCGGGTGGGCGCGTTTGATCGTGTCGGCGTTCTTCACGACGCTTTTCCCGGGAATGCTGGCGGCGATCATGTAGAGCGCAACGGCGGCGCGGATGATGTAGGGCGCCTCGACCACGGTTGGGCGGAGAGGCTTGGCCCCGAAGACCGTGATGCGGTGTGGGTCGCTGACCACCACATGGGCGCCAAACTTCGAGAGCTCCGACATCCAGGTGAAGCCGCCCTCGTAAACCTTGTTCCAAAACAGCACCGTGCCTTCGGCGCGCACGGCCAGGGCGATCATGCAGGGCAGGAGGTCGACAGGAAAGTACGGCCAGGGCGCCGCTTCGATCTTGGGCAGCAGGTTGGAGGTGAAGGGCTCCTTGATGACCAGCTTCTGTTTCCGCCGGACGATGGCAGTGTCGCCGTCGTACTCGATCTTCACGCCGAGCTTGGCAAACGAACGGTTGATGAGATCGAAGTGCTGCGGCAGGGAATTTTTCACCCGCACTTCGCCGCCGGTGATGGCGCCGAGCGCCAGGAAGGTGACGACTTCGTGGTGGTCCGAGTTGATGGTCAGGGTGGCGCCCTTGAGCTGCTTGACGCCGGTGACGGTGAGCTGGCTCGTGCCGAGGCCGGCGATCTTCGCCCCCATGGCGGTGAGCGCGGTGCACAGATCTTGGACATGCGGCTCGCTGGCGGCATTGATCAGCACCGACTCGCCGTCGGCGAGCACGGCGGCCATCACAAAATTTTCCGTCGCCGTGACCGACATGTAGTCCGGCCAGTGCCGCGCCCCGGTGAAGCCGGCCTTCAGCGACATCGTCAGGTCCCCCGTCGTGGAAATCCGGGCGCCGAGTTTCTCGAGAATCTCCAGATGCGGGTCGAGTTCGCGGATGCCGAGCGAGCAACCATCGGCGTTGGTCGGCAGCGTGAATTTCTTCATCCGCTGCAACAGCGGGGCGAAGAGCAGGACCGCCGAACGCATGCCGGCGGGCAGTTCGCCGTTAAGCCGGCGGGCGTCAAAGGTCGCGTGGTCGATGACCATGCGGCCGGCGGCGCGGTCCCACGCGATGACCGAACCCTGCTCGGTGAAGAAAGTCACGAGCTTCTCGACGTCCGTGATGTGGGGAACGTTGCGCAGCGTCACGCGCGCGTCCGTGAGGAGAGTCGCGCAGAGGATGGGCAGGACGGAGTTCTTGTTGCCCGAGGGCGTGATTGTGCCGCTCAGGGGTTTGCCGCCGTGAATGATGAGGTCAGCCATCGGAATTAGGAAAGAAAGCTGAGAGTTGCGGGTTGGGAAAGAAAGAAGAATTGCACCGTTGCCGGCTGCGGCCGGCCCAGTGTTGGTCCCGGCCGTCGCCGGGCAAAAAAAAGCGCCTGCGGTGAAGCAGGCGCCTTGAATGCGATTCGCGCGGGGCGCGTTGGCAAGGGTTAAGTGGCCGAGGGGCCGCCTTGGTCACCGCCACCGCGGTACTCCCCACGGGACTGGCTGCGGCCACGGCCGCCGCGACTGCGGCGGCGTTGACCCTCACCACCACCCTGGCCCTGGCTGCGGCCGCCGCGCTGGCGGTCGCCACCCTGGCGCTGCTGGTCATAGGGGCGAACCTCGACCCGGGCCGGTGCGGCGGGCGCACTGCCGAAGAGCGACTTCAACCAGCCGAAAAAGCCGCCCGATTTCTGCGGGGCTGCGTCGGCCGGCGCCGCCGCGGACCGTGGAGCGGCCGCCGCGGGGCCGCTGTCGCGATCCCGGGGAGCGCCGCCGTAGTTGGACGGGGTTGGCACGTAGTTGTAGCCCGGACGCACGTAGAGAAACTTCGCCGGAATGGTCGAGGGATCGAACGGCGCACGCTCTTCGCGCGGCGCGCGGTCGGTGCGTTCTTCGCGCCGCGGTTCCTCGCGGCGAGCTTCTTCACGCCGCGGACGGTCGTTCCGAACTTCCCGGGCGGGGCGGAAACCTTCGCTCTCCCAAGTCTGGGCGGGCGTAACCTTCTGCTGCTCGGGCTCAAGGATGTTGAGTTCCGCCTGCTCATCGGGCTCGGACGCGGTCTGGGCTTCCGTGGGGACGGGCGCAGGGGCCGCGGCGACGACCGGAGCGGAGTATGCTTTGACAGGGGCAACCGGCGCGGGAGCGGCGGCGGGCGCGGGAGCGACAACCGGGGCTGATTCGGCGGTTACGGCAGCCGGTGTTTCCACCGGGGCGAACGGGTTCTGGTATTCACGCGGAGCGGTCACGACTTCGATTGCGGTCGGCGTGTAGTCTGAGGAAGCCGCGGTGGCGGCAGCGGGGGCGCTGGGACGTTTTGCTTTCCCGCGGGCCAGGCCGGAGCCGCGCGTGGAGCCGAAGGAGGACTCGGCGTTGGACGCCGGACTAATCACGGATGCTTCGGCTGGAGCACCGGACGATTCTGTGGATGACATGTCTATGTTGTTGGTTGAAAGCGCCTACCAAGGGGTGGCGGCGCAGGGTTGTTGATGCCAGCTGGAGCTCGAAAATCTCGCTCGACAGCGGCAATAGCCGATCAACGTCAGCTAACCCACGAGGCAGGGCAATCTAATTTTTCCCGGGCGGCGGGCTTGCCAGAGGGCAGGGTGGCTCTCACGCTCGCCAGCCATGGACAAACTCGAGGAGATATTTCGTATGCAAGATGCGCTGAATAAGCGCATTGGAGTTAATCTGCCGCCGCCGACCGACGAGGAAAAGGCGAAGTGGATTCTTAATTATACCCGCGCCATGCAGCAGGAAACGGCCGAGCTGATCGACAGCGTGCCATGGAAATGGTGGGCGAAGTATCAGAAGTTCGACGAGCAGAATGCGAAGGTCGAGGTCGTGGATCTTTTCCATTTTCTGGTCTCGCTGGCGCAAACCCTGGGCATGACGCCCGACGATGTCTACCAGGCCTATCTTAAGAAGAACGCGGTCAACCATCAGCGGCAGGAAAGTGGTTACGTCAAAAAAGACGAAGCCGACTCGAAGCATATTTGAGCGCTCGATTATAAGGTAGGGGGGTCACTCCGTTGACCGCCGCGGCGCGGAACGGAGTCCGCGCCCTACCGCAGCCGGGACGATGCAGTCGAAGGTGGAGCGGCTTGCCCTCAAGACGCTTTCCCCTAGCGAAAGTCCTTCAACGCGTTGGGGGCAACGTGTTCCACCTTAGTGGCTGAAATGTTCCTCGGGGCAAAATTCAACTGCATCGTTCCGGCTTCAGATCAACGCGACAAACGTGCCGCTGAACTCCACGGCGGGTTTGCCGTCGGCGCCGTCGACGATCGCGGTCAATTCCATGCGCGCCTTCTTGTGGCGGTTCAGGTCTGCAATAAATTCCGCGACCATCGCCGGCGCCGGGCGCACGCACACGGCGCGCAAGGTGCCCGTGACCGGTTGGCGGTAGTTTGCCGCGCTGCGTTTCACGACCACATGGCCGTCGAGCCCGGCTTCGCTCAGCAAGGTCCACACCGCGGCATAGCAGGCAAGGGTCGGCAGCGCGTGGAGTGAGCCGCCGAACGCGGTGCCGAGGTGATTGACGTTTTTATCGAGCGGAGCCTCGAGCACGAGATGCTGGGCGTTGCTCTCCGCGACATGCAGGCCCATCGCCATCGTCAGCGGGATTTTTGCGTGCAGGAAGGCCTCGAGCCCCTGCGTGGACATGCT
>CAZAOI010000070.1:0-13200 GCA_964486705.1 uncultured Oleiharenicola sp.
CTGGCCGTCCACGAGGAGGGACTTGGTCGGGTCGGCGGGGTCGGTGATGACGACGTTGGTGCGGTCGAGGCGGTAGATGGCGGCGGTGAAGGCGAGGTCGGGTCGGAGGTCCCATTTCACGCCGATCTCGTAATTAGTGAACTCCTCGGGATCAAAGGCGCGGTTGGAGGCTGTGAGCGAGGCGAGCTGTTCGCCGGCGCGCGCCACGAACGACATCGTATAGCTGGCGTAGAGCGAGATATTGGCGGCGGGCTTGAGCACGAGGCCGGCGCGGGGCGAGAGCAACTCGTCGGCGCTGGCGAGCACGGCGCCGGTGCGGTTGTTCAGGAAATCCACCGTGAAGCGCTCGTAGCGGAGGCCCGCGATGGCCTGCAACTGCGGCAGGAGCGTGACCTGGTCCTGCGCATAGACGGCGAAGGTGTTGGCGACGCCGTGGTTGTTGGCGTCGGTGGCGCTCAGGCGGAACGTGACCGGCAGGGTGGTGCGCGGGCTGGTGAGCGGGACGTTGATCGAGGTGGTGGTCGGGCTGACGGTGGCGAAATAGCCGGTGAGACGAAGGTTGTCGGTGTCTTGGCGGGCGACCTCGATGCCGGTCAGGAAGTGGTGCTTCACGGCGCCGGTCTCGGCAAAGAATTCGAGATCGGTCTGGTTGAAGATATTCTCGCGGTCGGTGGCCTGGTTGTAGGCGGAAAGGGCGACGGTGGTGCCGGCGGTGTTTACGGCGCCGGGGAAGACGTTTTGGTAGAACCTGTCGTAGACGCTGTAGCGGGTGTGGCTGCGCAGGGTGAAGCCGCGACCGAAGTGGTGCTCGAGCACGGCGAAGGCTGAGTTGACGGTGGCTTCCACCGGGCTTTGCGCCGGGTCGCCGAAGAAGGAGCCGGCGTCCGTCATCAGTGGACGGTCCTGGAAGGAGGACACGCCGCGATCGGCGATTCGCTCGTCGTGGAAATACTCGTAGCCGAAGCGCAAGGTCGTGCGCGGTGCCAGCGCCAGCGCGAAGGTCGGATTCGCCGCGTAACGACGCAAGGTGACGCTGTCGCGGAAACTGCCGCTGTCCTCGTAGACGGCGGCCAGACGGTAGGTGAAGGTGTTGGTGAGCTGCTGCCCCGCGTCGAGGGTGACGCGATACTGGTCCCAAGAGCCGGCTTGCAGCGTCAGATTGTAGAGGGTCTTACCCAAGGCCTGTTTGGTTACGCGGTTGAGGATGCCGCCGGAGCCGCCGTGGCCGAAGGTCATGGCGTTGGGACCCTTCAACACCTCCACACGGTCCACGTTATAGAGGTCGCGGAAATACTGGACATCATCGCGCACGCCATCGACGAAAAAGTCCGCCGTGGTGCTGTTCCCGCGCATCACCGGCGTGTCGCGGTTGCCTTCGCCTTGGGCGATGCCCACGCCGGGTACATAACGGGTCAAGTCCGCGATGCTGCGCATCGCCTGGTCGTCGATGAGTTCGCGCGTCACGACGGTGATAGACTGCGGCACATCTACGAGCGACGTGTTGGTCTTGGTCGCGGTGAAACTGCGTTGGACGGCGTAGGTCTTCTCGCCGTTTTGGCCGTTCACCTGGATTTTTTCCAGTTGCAGGGTCTGTTCGCCCGGCAGGTAGCTGGGTGCCATGTCGGCGCGGGCGGTGCTGGCGGCGAGCAGGCCACTGCAGGCCAAGAAGAGCGAAAGGAGACGAGCGGCGGAGCGAGACTCGTTCTCAATTTGGCGGCTTAGGGTTTTCATTAAGAGGGAGAAGCGAGGCAACTTGCCATCGGCCGTTTGAAAATTCAGGTGAGGTGGAGGAAAACGACGATTCCGATGACCTCGGCGACAGCCGTCGCGAAGCGGAGGATAAGCTGTAGGTCGGTGAAACGAGCGAATGGCATTGCTGTAGTTATGAATCTGAATATGAGACGCAGTCTCATGTCAAATGCTTATTTGAGAATCGGTCTCTTTCGAGCTCAATAACGAGAATTGACTTGCGCAAGTAGTTGGTTTTAAAGGGACCAATGACAAGTGGCCTTACCGTCGAGTTGGGAATGAGAAGTTATCCGATTCATTTTCCGAGCGATGTCAGCCTCGCGATCAAAGAGGCCATCGTCGAGCTGGCGCACATCAATCGGGCTTCGGTGCTTTTGACTGATGAAGGGATTGAGCGGGCCCAATCGGAGTTTCTCTCCGGGAGTTTTGGTGCGATCCCGCGGCTGACAGTCAATCCGGGTGAAAAAGCGAAGTCGTTGCCAGTGTTTGCCCAGGTGCTGGATTTTCTCGCGGCCAACAAGCTCAACCGGCAGGGCGTTCTGTGGGTGGTGGGCGGTGGCGTTACCGGGGACCTCGGAGGATTTGCGGCGGCGTGCTATCTTCGCGGGATCGATTATGTGCAAGTGCCGACGACGTTGCTGGCCATGGTGGACAGCTCGGTCGGAGGGAAAACCGGCCTGAACCTTCCGGCTGGAAAGAATTTGGTCGGCGCCTTCCATCATCCCCGGTCTGTCTACCTGGCCCCGGAATTCTTGCAGACTCTGCCCGGGCGGGAGTTTGCCGCCGGCGTGGCGGAGATTATCAAATATGGTTTGCTGGGCGACCCCGAGCTTTTCGCCCGCCTCGAGCGCGACCCGCTGGAATCCCGCGGTGGGAATCTGCTGCCGGTCATCCGTCGCTGCTGTGAAATGAAGGCTAAGTTTGTGCAAGCGGACGAACTGGAGTTGGCCCCCGAGGGCGGTCGGGCGCTGCTGAATCTTGGGCACACTTTTGGCCATGCCATCGAGCAAGTCACCGAGTTTTCTGCCTACTTGCATGGCGAGGCGGTGGCGGTGGGGTTGGCGGCGGCGGCGCGGCTTTCTCACCGGCTCGGTTATCTCGCGCCGGCCGATGTGGAACGCGTCGACCGGGTTATTTCAGCCCACGCCTTGCCGGTCCGACTCCGGGCTACGCTGCCTTTGGCCACGCTGATGGCGTCGATGCAAAGCGATAAGAAAGTCCGGGCCGGACGGCCGCGCTTCGTTGTTCTCCGGCGACTCGGCGAGGCCGCGACTCAATCCGAAATTGATCCGGCGCTGGTCGAAGCCGTTTGGCGGGACTTGGGGGCGGTCTAAAATTTGCTGTGCTATCCCGGCACATTTGGCTAAGTTCTCTTCCCCATGTCAGCCATCGACGAAGGCATTGTCCGCGAGTATTTTGAGCAAAACGGCTTTCTCGTCCGCCAAGTGCGAAAGTACCAGGTGCAAGCGCGCCGCAAGACCGGTGACGAGGAGGTCGACCTGGTCGTCTACAACCCCGCCTATTCGGCGCGCAATGCCCGCAAGCCAGATTTTTTCCTTTTCGCCAGCGAGCTGGCCAATGTTCACCGAGCCATCGTGGTGGTCAAAGGCTGGCACACAGGAAAATTCACCCCGAACATGCTGAAAAGCAGTCCGGAGATTTTCCGTTTTTTGGAGGAAAACGTGCTCAAGGAGGTCACTCGCTTTTTCCCGGTGGACGTTGATGAGCCGGGCAACGCCCCCGATGTCACCAAGATCCTCGTGCTGCCCAGCCTGCCGACGGCTGAACCCTTCCGCTCCCAGAGTGTGGCCATGCTCAAGGAGCACGGGATCGACGGCATCATCTCATTTCGTTCCATGTTGCTCGACATCATCGAGCGGGTGGAGATCAACAAGAGCTATGGCAAATCGGACACGCTGCAGGTCATTCGCATCTTGAAGAATTACGATCTGCTCAAGGATGCTCAGCTTGATCTTATCGCCGAGCGCTATGCGGTGCCGCGGAAAAACAAACTCAGCTCATGAGCGTCCACCCGACAGCCATCATCGAAGAAGGCGTCAGGCTCGGATCGGACTGCGTGATTCACGCTTATGCCCTCATCCGGAAATATTCGGTGCTCGGTGACCGGGTGAGAGTCGACGCGTTTGCCGTCATCGGGGGCGATCCGCAGTATCTCCAATTCAATCCGGCCACGGTCTCGGGCGTGAGTATCGGCTCCGACACGGTGATTCGTGAGCATGTGACGATCAATCGCTCCATCCATGCGAACCAGTCGACCACGGTCGGCAAGCGCTGTTTCCTGATGGCGAACGTCCACGTCGGGCACGACAGCGTCGTGGCCGATGATGTCGTGCTGGCCAATAATGTCATGCTGGCCGGTCATGTCACGGTGGGGGCCCATACGTTCTTGGGTGGCGGCGCGGGGTTCCACCAGTTTTGCCGGATTGGGGAAAGTGCCATCGTGAGCGGACTGGCCCGCATCGCGCAGGACATTCCGCCCTTTACCATGGCCGCCGAGCGGAATGAGGTGATCGGCCTCAATTTGATTGGGTTGAAGCGGCGCGGTTTTGCGCGCGCCGCCATTCTCGAAATCAAGGAGGCCTTCCGCACGGTTTATTTCACGCCGGGAAACATTCGCGCCGTGGCCCTCGCGGCGCTCGAAGGCGGGACGTTCCAGACGCCGGAAGCGCTGCAGTTTCTGAGGTTTTTCACCGCTGGGAAACGGGGTTTCGCCCGGGCCCGCCGCGCGGGAGCGGGAACGAGCGATGTCTAGTAAACTGGCCTTGACCTGCGGCGACCCGGCGGGAGTCGGTCCGGAAATCATCGCCACGTGGCTGGCGACGCACACGGCTGAGGCGGGTGGGGTTGCGCTGATCGGGCCTGCGCGCTGGCTGGCATCCTTGGAGACGACTGCGCAGAAGATCGCGGTTGGACTCGAGGAGTTTTCGGCGACGCCGGGCCAACCGTCTGGGGAAGGCGCCTTGGTCGCTTGGGCGGCGATGGAGCGAGCTGCCCGCGGATGCCAGACCGGGGAATTTTCCGGAGTCGTGAGCGGGCCCGTCAGCAAGGCGGCGTTGGCGAAGATCGGCTATCCGTTTCCCGGTCAGACTGAGTTTTTCGCGGCGCGGTGGGGCGGCGACCCGGTGATGGCTTTTTCCGGAGGGAAACTTCGCGTGGTGCTCGCGACCTGGCACGTGCCATTGCACGAAGTTGCACCCTTGCTCGGCCCGCATCTCCTGCAGCGTACGGTCGCGGCGGCGGCGGTGCTGGCCCGGTCCGAAGGGGTCGTCGCGCCGCGGATCGGGGTGTGCGGGCTCAATCCCCATGCCGGCGAGGGCGGTTTGCTGGGTTACGAGGAAAGGGATTTGCTCGACCCGGCACTCGGCCAACTGCGCGCAAAATTTCCCGGACTGTCGCTTTGCCAATCAGGCGATACCCTTTTTGCCCGGGCGCTCCAGGGTGAATTTGATGTCATCGTGGCGCTGTATCACGACCAAGGCCTGGCCCCGTTGAAGGTGATCGATTTCGACGAGGCGGTGAACATCACGCTGGGGCTTCCGTTTGTCCGGACGAGTCCGGATCATGGCACGGCCTTCGGGATCGCGGGGCAGGGGAAGGCCAGTCCGCGCAGCTTTGCCAATGCGGTTATTGTTGCGCGACGCTTGATAAAATCCCGCGACGGGCAATAACTGTCCTTTGTGTCTGCTTCCACTCCCAGCATAGCGCCGCCGGAAGGCGTCCGCGAAGGAAACGAAAACCTGGTGCGCCTGACCGCCGAGGCCGGAGGGAAGGTTGCTGCGCTGATTGCGCGCGAACAGCAGGGCGACTACCTTCGCATCGCGATCACGGGAGGAGGTTGCAATGGGCTCAGCTACAAGCTCCGGTTCGTCCCCGAGGCACGAAAGGGCGATATCCTCGTTCGGTCGTCGGGGGTCCCGGTGTTGGTCGATCCCAAAACGGCTCTGTACCTCAAGGGCACCCAGTTGGACTATTCGGACAAGATGGTCGCCGGTGGCTTCAAGTTCTCGAATCCGAACGCCAAGGCCAGTTGTTCGTGTGGAGAGAGCTTTAGTGTTTGAGGGCATTTTCCACCGGCTGGCCTGATTCGGAGGCAACGGTTTCCTCCCGCGCCGGAAGTGTCTGCCTTGAGGCCGAGTCACCCGTGGCAACCGTGGATTGAGGAGCTCAGAGACGATTTATGGTCCCGGCGGGCTGATTTTCCCTCTAAATAGGTGTTGTCTTCACCCCTGTTTGACCCAAAAACTCCCTTCGACTCACCTCCCAAGCACTCCTCTATCCTGAATGGCACTTCCTTCCTCTCCGCCCGGCGGCCGTACTCCCTACAATCGCGACACGCGTCGCAACAACGATCCATTCGCCGCCATCCGCCGCAATCATCGGATTAAGTCGCCCCAGATCCGCGTCATTAGCCCTGAAGGCCGTCAGTTGGGGGTGATGGATACGCCAAAGGCAATCGCGATCGCCCTGCAGTTTAATCTCGATCTCGTCGAAGTGGCCCCGAACGCCACTCCGCCCGTCTGCCGCATTATGGATTTCGGCAAGTACGTCTATGAGGAGCAGAAGAAGCATGCGCACAGCAAGCCCGCCGCGGGCAAGATCAAGGAAATCGAATTTACCTTGCGGATCGAGAAAGGGGATTTCCTGACCAAGGTCCGCCATGCGGAGGAATTTCTTGACCACGGCAACAAGGTGAAGCTTCGCCTCAAGTTTCGCGGCCGCGAAATGGCGCACACCGAGATGGGGTTCGAGGTGATGAAAAGGGCGCTCGGTGAGCTGGAGACGATGGGCCATCCCGATTCCGACCCGAAGCTTAACGGCAAACAGATCAACGTCATGCTTTCGCCCCTGCCGGTCAACAAACGCAAGCCCAAGTTCCACGCCCGGGAAACAGCTCCAGCACCAGCACCAGCACCGGCGCCAGCGCCGGCGGCCCAAGGCTGACGGGAACGGCCTCCATGGCGCGGCTCACCGCAAGCAGCCTGCTGTTTGCGTTGACCACATTGATGGGCTGCGCGGCTTCCGCGCCGCTTTCGGTTGTCCCGCCGCCGACCGTTTCTCCGGTTCGGGTAAACCCGGCGCCGGTCCGCGTCGCGCCGACGCGCCCGGTGCAACTCTGGTCCTTCACCCGGCTGCGCGGGGTTGACTATGTTTCGGTGCGGGATCTCGCCACGCACTATAAGTTCAAGACCGCCTGGTCGAAACCGGACTTGACCCTGGCCCTCTCTGACGCGCGCGGGGTGCGGCTGACTTTTGAAACCAACCAGACCGACTTCTATTTCGATGGGTTGCTGATCTTCCTCGGCGCGCCCGTGCTGCTCGACAAGGGCGGTCTGTGGGTCAGCAAGCTCGATCTCCTTAAAATCGTGGTGCCCCTGTTGCGTCCGGCGGAGCGTCTAGTCCAACTGCCGGCGCGGGCTCCGAAAGTCATTGTGCTCGACCCCGGCCACGGCGGCAGTGATCCGGGCAAGGAAAACACGTTGCTGGCGGTGAATGAAAAGACGCTCACGCTGGACGTCGCCCTGCGGGTGAAGAAAATCCTCGAGACTTTCGGGTGGCAGGTGCTGCTCACGCGGACCGACGATCGGGAACTCTCGCCGATCAAAAAGAAGGACCTGCAACTGCGGTCCGACTTCGCTAACAGCAACCGAGCCGATTTATTTCTCAGCATTCATTTCAACTCGGTGGAGAAACCTTCCGATCGGGTCACCGGGGTCGAGACATACACCATGACTCCGCAGTTCATGTTTTCCGCGGCGGACGGCCGGAGAGATGACATGACGGACACGGCTTTCCCGGGCAACCGACTTGATTCTGCCAACGTGTTATTTGGCGAGCAGATCCACCGCGCGATGATCGCGGGCCTGAAGGCGCCCGATCGGGGGTTCAAGCGCGGCCGCCTCGCCGTCCTGCGTTTTGTCGAGTGCCCGGCCGCCCTCGTGGAGTGCGCCTATCTTTCCAGTATCACCGAGGCCCGCAAGGTCGTCACGCCAGAGTATCGCCAGCAGATTGCCGAGGCGATCGCGACGGGCGTGCGGGGTTATGCCGCCACGCTGGCGGCCATTCGCCCCGCCTCCGCCCCGGCGCCCAACTGAACTTATGCGCAATTATTGTTCGAGTATTCGTCGCCGGGCTTTTTTGCTGGCCGTCTTTGGCGTGGCCCGGGTTTTCGGGTGGGACTACGAGGGGCATCGCATGGTGAACCAGCTTGCGCTGATGTCCCTGCCGACGGACTTCCCGGCGTTTGTCCGCGAGCCGGCCAACGCCGAGCGCATTGCTTTCCTTTCGGGCGAGCCCGACCGCTGGCGCAATGTCCCGGACCTGCCGATCAAGCATGCCAATAGCGTGGATCATTTCTGCGACCTCGAGCAGCTGACCGCCGCCGGCCTGGATCTGGCCCGCGTCCCCGCGTTGCGCTATGAATTTGTCGCGCAATTTGCCGCCGGTCGTGCCGCGCACCCCGACAAATTTCCCGCCATTGATCCGGCCAAAAACACCGACCGCACCCGCGAATGGCCGGGTTTCGCGCCTTGGGCCATCACCGAGTACTATGGCAAGCTCAAGTCCTCGTTCTCGTATTTGAAAGCGTTTGAGGAAGCCGGCACGCCGGACGAAATTAGCAATGCGCGCGCGGATATTGTCTACCTGATGGGGATCATGGGTCACTATGTCGGGGATTGCGCCCAACCGCTCCACACGACGGATCACCACAACGGCTGGGTTGGGGCCAATCCCCACGGCTATACGACGTGGCCGGGTTTGCACTCGTGGATTGACGGCGGCATCGGGGCGAAGGCCGGCCTCAAGACCGCCGACCTCGCGCCGCGGGTCACGCCGCCTCCGCTGCTCGCGGTGGCCCCGCGGACCGACGGACGTGATCCGCTCTTCGTGGCGGTCATGGACTATCTGCGCGCGCAGCACCAACTCGTGGAGCCGCTCTACCAGCTGGAGAAAGCCGGGAAGCTCAGCAACGAACTCGAGAAAGCCGACCGCAACCGGCAGCAATTCCCCGGGCCGGTCGATGCAGCCGGGCGCGCCTTTGTCGAAGACCAGCTGCTGGCCGGTGGCGAAATGCTCGGGGCGCTCTGGGTGACGGCCTGGAAGCAGGCCGGGCCGGATGTTTATCTGCGCGCGCAGCTCCTCAAGCGGCTATCTTCCCCTCCGGGAGGAGACAAACAATGAACTCCTCGACCCTGGTGTGGATTGCCGTCGGCGGGGCGGCGGGTTCCGTGGCGCGGGCCCTGGTCAACCTGGCTCTGCAGACCCGGTTTCCCTGGGCGACGCTCCTCATCAACGCGGCGGGGTCGCTCCTGATTGGCTGGCTCATGTCTCGGTTGGGGCCCGTCGAAACCGAAACGACGATCCGTTTGCGCAATCTGCTCGTCGTTGGCTTCTGCGGCGGCTTCACGACTTTTTCCTCCTTCAGCTGGCAGACACTCGACCAGATGCTCAAGGGGCAGTGGGGCGGCGCCGTGGCCAATGTGCTGCTGTCCGTCGTGCTTTGCCTGCTGGCCGTCTGGCTGGGATTTCGGCTGGGCCGGGCATAAAAAAGCCCTCGGTCGCGGCCTTGCAGGCGCAGCCAAAGGCGATGGGTTCGGTTGCTGATCCGGCGATCAGCGACCGGGCTTAGAATTTTTCCACAATCTTGTCCGCCAGGCCGTAGGCGATGGCTTCCTCGGCGTTGAGGTAGAAGTCGCGGTCGGAGTCCTTGGCGACTTTTTCGAAGGACTGACCCGAAGCGGTGGCGAGAATCTGGTTCAGCTCGGTCCGGAGCTTTTCCATTTCCTGCGCCTGGATGTTGATATCGGACGCGGGGCCGACCATCCGGCCGGTAATGAGCGGCTGGTGGATCAGCACGCGCGCGTGGGGGAAGATGTAGCGGTTGCCCTTCTTCGCGGCGCTGAGGAGAATCGATCCCATCGAGGCGGCCATGCCGGTCACCACAATGGTCACGGGCGAGGAGATGATCTTGATCGTGTCGTACACCGCCATGCCGGCCGTGATCGAGCCGCCGGGGGTATTCATGTAAAAGGTGATCGGCTTGCCTGGCCCGGTCGTCTCGAGGTAGAGCAATTTCTCCGTTAGGTCCTTGGCGGTTGCATCGGTGACGGCACCCCAGAGGAAGATTTTCCGCTGTTCGAGGAATTTCTTCTGGAGCATGACCCCGACGGACGGCGCGGGGTCCTTTCCGGCGGCCTCTTCCCGTTCGTCCTCATCGTCATCGTCGAGGCGGGGCCGGAGCGGGTTCTGGTAATTGGGGGAAAAAGTGTGGGCTGGCATCACGTCGAAACGTGCACCGGTCCGGCCGTTTTGCGAGTGGATTTTTTCTCCCGCCGGGATTGCCACGCCGGCCGGCTGAAGCACACTGTCGACTGTGAACGCCCGTGTGCAGCGCCTTTCCGGCAATATCGTCGATCTTCAGGCCCGCCGCCTCTACCCGGGCACGGTCGAATGGAGCCAGGGAGTCATTCGCCGCATTCTAGCCGAACCGGGCCGGCGATTCACGCACTGCATCGCGCCGGGATTTGTCGACGCCCACATTCATATTGAGAGCTCCCTGCTGCCGCCGGCTGAGTTCGCCCGCTGGTCCGTCGTGCACGGCACGGTGGCGACGGTGTCAGATCCGCATGAGATCGCCAACGTTCTCGGCGTCGCCGGGGTCGACCACATGATCCGGGAGGGCGCGCGCACGCCGTTCAAGTTCAACTTCGGCGCGCCGTCGTGCGTGCCGGCCACCGGGTTTGAGACCGCCGGGGCCGCGCTCGATGCCCGCGCGGTGGCGCGGTTGCTGGCGCGCCCGGAGATCAGGTATCTGAGTGAAGTGATGAATTTCCCCGGCGTGCTGGCGTGCGATGCGTCGCTCCTGGCGATGATCGCCGCCGCGAAAAAACTGGGCAAAGCGGTTGATGGCCATGCGCCCGGGCTGCGCGGAGCAACCGCCGCCCGCTACGCGTCCGCCGGCATCACGACCGATCACGAGTGTTTCACGCTCCCGGAGGCGCTGGATAAATTGCAAGCGGGCATGAAGATTCTGATTCGGGAAGGCTCGGCCGCGCGCAACTTCAAGGCGCTGGCGCCGTTGCTCAAGTCCCATCCGGATCGTTGCATGTTTTGCTGCGATGACCTGCATCCCGATTTGCTCATGGTGCGTCATCTCGACGAGCACGTGCGCCGCGCGCTCCGGTCCGGCGCGGATCGCTTCGATGTGCTGCGCTGCGCGTCGGTCAATCCGGTGGAGCACTACGGGCTCGACGTCGGCTTGCTCCGGCCGGGTGATCCGGCTGACTTTATTGTGTTCGAAGGCTGGAAAAACCTGCGGGTCCGTCGCACGTATTTGCGCGGGGAACTGGTCGCCCGTGACGGTCGCAGCCTGCTGCCGCGGCAGCCTTCGAAAACGCCAAATGTGTTTCGGGCTCGTCACCGCCGGGTGGAGGAATTTCGGGTGGCGTGGGGCGCGTCGACCCCCACGGGGGCGGAGGGCCGCAAGGTCACGCCGCGCCCCCCGAGCCTCAACGTCATCGCCGCCACCAACGGTCAGTTGGTCACGAGGCACCTGTGCCGGCCGGCCCGGATCGCCGGGGGCGCGGTGGTGGCCGATCCCCGGCGGGACATTCTCAAGATCGCCGTGGTGAACCGCTACGCCGTCCACGCTCCGGTCGCGGTCGCGTTCATTCAGGGCTTTGGGCTCAAGTCCGGGGCGCTGGCTTCGTCGGTGGCGCACGATTCGCACAATGTGGTCGCGGTCGGCGTGGATGACACCTCGCTCTGCGCCGCGATCAATCTCGTGATCAAGAGCCGCGGCGGGCTCAGTGTGGTGGGCGCGGGCCGGCCGGTCGTTCTGCCGCTGCCCATCGCCGGCTTGATGGCGACGGGCGACGGGCGCGCAGTGGCGCGCCGCTACACGACCCTCGATGCCCGGGTCAAGCAATTGGGCTCAAAACTGGATGCGCCGTTCATGACCCTCTCATTTATGGCGCTGCTGGTGATTCCGGATTTGAAGCTCAGTGATCGCGGGCTGTTCTCGGCGGTGAAATGGAATTTTACGCCGGTGATCGAGCGGTCGGGCGAGTCGTCTCGACGAGCCGCAACCAGCCGTCGCTGATCCGTCGCGATTCCGCTCCTGCCCGCGCACCCGCCCCGGCGCCGGTCCTTGACTCACCAGTTGAAACTCTCGCCCTTGCCGATGGACTTGGCGAAGGCGACAAACAGCTTCACGCAGTTCTCCACGTCTTCGAGATCCACGACTTCGCTCGGCGTGTGCATGTAGCGGAGCGGAATGGACACGAGTCCGCAGGCGACGCCGCCGCGGGCCATCTGGATGGCGCGCGCATCGGTGCCGGTCGGACGAGGATCAGCTTCGAGTTGAATGCGGATTTTTTCCTTTTTCGCGCACGCGACGAGCCGGTCAAAGACCTTGGGATTGATATTTGGTCCGCGGCAGATGATCGGTCCGCCGCCGAGCTTCGTTTCGCCAAACTTGCGATTGTCGCAGTCCGGATGATCAGTCGCATGGCCGACGTCCACCGCCAGGGCCACGTGCGGGTCGACGGCAAAGGCGGAGGTCATCGCGCCGCGGACGCCGATTTCCTCCTGCGTGGTGGCGACGGACACGATCTTCGCATTGAGCTTGGCCTTGGCCGACGCGAGTCGGATGAGGGCTTCGCCCACGATGTAGGCGCCGACTTTGTTGTCGAAGGCGCGGGCGGTTCCGACGCTCCCGTTGATGAGTTCAAACTCGTGATCATAGGTTGCGACGTCGCCGATCGCGACGCGCTTCAGGGCCTCGGCCTTGGACTTGGCGGCGATGTCGATCCAGATCTCGTGGATCTCCGGCACCTTCTTGCGGTCGGCGTCCTCCATCAGGTGAACGGCGCGTTTGCCGGTCACCCCTTTGACCGGGCCGCGGCTCGTCTGGATAATGACCCGCCGGCCGGAGATGATGCTCTTGTCGTGGCCGCCGATGGTGTCGAAATAAATGTACCCGTCCTTGTTGACGTAGGTGATGATCAGGCCGAGTTCATCCATGTGACCAGAAAACATCAGGGTCGGACCGCCGGTGCGGTTTAAGGTGGCCAGCCGGCAGCCGAGGGCGTCGTTGGCATAAGTGTCCGCGTGCGGCTGGACGAAGCGGTCGTAGACGGCTTGGGCCTGAGCCTCCGCGCCCGACGGCGACTTGGCTTTGAGCAACTCGGTCAGGAAAAGCGGGACAGGGTAGGCGGACATAAGGGTACTCAACGATGGTTTTCGGTGCCGGGCAAAGGGAAAATAGAAGCTCAGAGTGATCAAGGCCGCCGCCCAGGCGTTATCGCTCCCCTGGTTCGCACGTGGGTGCGCCGTCCTAGAGCGAGCGCGACAAATCTCGGCTCCTCCGCGTGGACGAGCCCGCCCGCCCGTGGCCCGCATAATCCCTGGAGTGCCGGCCGCCACCGGCCG
>CAZAOI010000071.1:0-13187 GCA_964486705.1 uncultured Oleiharenicola sp.
GCGACGAGTGCGAAGCCTCGGCGGTGCGCCCTACGCGTCAGTTTGCTGGGCGAGAACCAATCGAAATTCCGCAGAAGGATTGGCCACAAAACGCAAAAACAGAGCGTTGGATTAGCTTGATCACAGAAAGACATTCACCCGGTGGGTGAGTCTGCACGTGAGCGCATGGGATTGTTCTTTCCTCTGGGTTCTCCGCGACCTCCGCGTTTTAACCTTAATTCAGCAGATGAGTTGGGCACAAAAAACGCAAAAATCACAAAAACAGAATAGTGGAACAGGGCGTAACGCCAGGCGCACTCACCTCGCAGGTGATATCTTTCTTATGCCCACAGATCAGGTTTCCTCTCTGCATTTTTCGCGTCCTCCGCGTTTCAATTGAGTTTTTAGGTTTAACGGCGGTTTCTAGACTCAATCGGGCGGGTTTTGAAAATGTTGTTTTGCTCCCATTGTGACCCGGTCGGCGGCCCGCTCGCGGGCACGGTTGAGGCGCGGGCAAGCTCGCTGGCCCACAAATGCTGAGTCGAGCGGAGGCTATTTCCCGGTCGGTTTGGGCTGGCGCCAGATCAGCTCCAACACCAGAGCGGTCAATCCGCCGGCTGAAATTCCCGATTCGAACAAAGTGCGAACCACCGCCGGCGCGTTCGCCAGCAGCCCCGGCTGGGTGGGCAATCCCAGCCCGACCCCGAGGGAGAGCGCGACAATGATGCCCTCGCGCTGGCCCAACCCCGCCCCGAGAATGATCCGCAAGCCGGAGACCGCGACGAGGCCGAAGAGCAACAGCGCCAGGCCCCCGATGACCGGCGAAGGCAGGACCGTAATCCAGCGACCGACGGCGGGCACCATGCCCAGGACGAGGAGAATCCCGGCCATCGCGTAGCCCACGCGCCGGCTGGCCACGCCGGTGATCTGGATCACGCCGTTGTTTTGCGCATAGGTCGTGCTGGGGAATCCCCCGAACAAACCGGACACGGTGCTGGTGATGCCGTCCGCCAGCACGCCGCCCGTGAGGCGGCGCCAGTAATCCGGCCCGGCCGTGGGCAATCCCGAAAGTTGCGAGGTGGCGGTCATATCGCCGAGGGCCTCAAGCAGGGACACGAGGTAAATGAAAGCGAACGGCAGCACCAGCGGCCACGCGAAGGCAAAGCCATAGGGCAGCAGCCGTGGTCGCGTGAACCAGGCGCCGTCTCCGGCGGGCGGGGCCGTCAAGACGCCGAGTGCGGCACAAACCACCACGCCGCCGAGCACGGCCAAGGCGACCCCGGCGATGCGCGCCCACGAACGGCCGGAAGCCTGCGTCGCGACGACAATCGCGATGACGAACACGCCGATGGCCAGGCCGAGCCACGGCGGCGAGTTGGGCTGGAGCGGGGCGGCGAGGCTGAAAAACGCGGCGGGAATCAGCGAGGCGCCGATCAACAGCACAATGATCCCTGAAACGAGCGGGGTGAAGACCGAGCGCAGTCGGGGAAGAAACGGGGCGAGCAGAATCTGCAGCGGCGCGGTCAGGCACGACATGCCGAAGGCGAGGGCGAGTCCGCCGGTTTGACCGGCCTGCAGCAGCACCCCGATGAAGGAAAAGCTCGTGCCCGTGACGCTGAGCAGACCCGAGCCGATCGGGCCGCGGCGCCGGCATTGCAGGAAGGCGCCGAAGGCCGAGGCGAGCAGCGCGATGCTGATGAAGTAGGCGGTGTCGGCGGGCGTGAATTTCAGCGCGGTGGCGAGTAGCAACGGCGGGGTGATGGTGCCCACCATCATGGCGGTGACCTGCTGGAAACCGATCAGCAGGGCGGTGCCGACGGGCAGCCGGTCTTCCAGCCCGTAAACAATGCCGGGCATCGGCGGGGCGGGTTGCGGAGGGAGGTCATTCATTGGGGTCGAGGCTGATGCCCTGGAGCGTGGTCCGGCTTGGATGGAAAGGAGGAGCCTGCTGGCAGGCGATGCGGCGCGCCCGTTGACGGACCCAATGATGAATCGCTTGCAAGCAAGCTCCTACACATTGGGGAAGAAGATTCCGGACTTGCGAGCCGGCGAAATCTTGGCGTTTTGGCGGGGAGGTAGAAAAAAGGCCGCCGGGTGAGAGCGGCCTTGCTGCGATCACTGAGCCGGCGGCGCCGCTCAGAAGCTGTATTTGGCGTTCAGCGAGAGCGTGGTGCCCGCGAGCGCGAAGATGGACGCATTGCCGTAAACCGAATTCGGCGGCGCCCAGTTGTTCTGGTCGGTGACGTTGCCGATGCTCAGGCGGTAGTACCATTTTTTGTGGCGATACGAGACGCTGGCATCGAGCTCATACTGCCAGGGAATCACCAGGGTGCCGGCGTAGTTGTTGTTGATTTCGCCGGTGATCATCGTGTTCGCCGTGAAGCCCCAGCCGTTATCGAGCGTATAGGAGATCAGGGCGTTGACGGAGTGCTTTGGCAGACCCGAAACCTGGTGGGTCTTCGAATAGTCGATCCCCTGGGTGGGCAGCAGCGCGATGCCGCCGTCGGCCTGGAACCCGGGCGTGACGGTCGCGTCGATGTACGAATAGGAGAGCGTCGTATAGACGTGCTTGTTCGGCTGGTAGTTCAACTCGGCCTCGAAGCCCTTGGAGTGGAACCGCACGATGTCCGTGCTGCTCGTGCTCTTGGCCGTGCGCTTTTGGTCGAACACGGCGAAGTTGAGGAACAGTTTGTTTTGGTACAGGTTGTATTTCGTGCCCGCCTCGAAGAGCTCGCTCGGCTGGGTGAAGCTTTCCTTGTCCAGCGCGTTGCCGGCCGCGTTCCAGCCGGTGATGCCGCCGCCGTTGCCGACGGCGCCGGAGGTGTTCTGGCTGTAATTATACGTCACATAAACACTGGACGTGGCCGTCGGTTTGAAAACCAAGGAGCCGTTGTAGCTGGGGATCCAGACGCTGATGCTGTCCTCGGCGTAGAACGGGCCGAGGGGATCCCTGACGTTGGCGCTCAGGTGATCGTACCGGGCGCCGGTGACGACGCTGACCTTATCGCTGGTCTGCCAGGTGGCTTGGAAAAACGGCCCGATGGTCGTGCCACTGCTGTCGTTGGTGTCGCCGTTGATCGTGCCCTGCGTGGCGTAGCGGCCTGGCCAGCCGGGGACCGGTTGCCCGACGAAGCGTCCGTAGAATTCGGTGGCGTTGTAAACGTCGATAAAGTTGTGGTCCTTGGTCAGGTCCCACACGTTGGCCGGCTCGAAGAAGTAGTCATCGTAAGCCTTGGTGGCCTGGTAGCGGACATCGAGGCCGGTGTTGAGGGAGACAAACGGCTTGGTCAGGATGAACTCGGTGCGGTTTTCGGCGAACCAGGAGGGATCGACGATCTCCGAGTAGTAATAACTGCTCAGGGTGTTGCGCGCCGTGTAGCTCCAGAAGGTGTTGTTGGAGATCTTGAGGTCGGGGCTGGCGATGTACGTCTGGATGGCCTGGGCGTTGAACTCGCGGCCCGTCGAGTGATCGCCGGGCTTCAACAGGCGTTCGTGGCGGTTGAGCTTAACGGTCGGGCCGAGCTTGAGGACGTTGCCGGGCTGGCCGGGGAAAAAGGCATTGGGCGAATTGCCGTACACATACTTGGAATTCTGCGCATCGGACGGCGTGGCGTTGGCGCCATTGTTGATGTTGATGCCGGTGATGTAATTGCCGTTGTCGATCAAGTCCTGCGTCACGCGGTTGAAGCCCCAGTTCTCGGTGTAGCGAAACCAGCTGGCGGAGGCGTTCATGAACACCTCGTATTTTCCGTTCGGCCGGTAGGTCAGCGCGCCGTAGACGGTGTGGTTCTTGTTATAATAGTCGTGCCAGTAGCCCTTGCTGTCGGTGCCGGAGTAGCTGACGCGGTACGCGAGCTGCTTGGAGAGCGGGCCGCCGACGTCGATCGTCCACTCTTTCTGCGAATAGGAGCCGATGGTGACGCTGACCGAGCCCTTGGAGCTGTCAAAATAGGGGCGCTTGGTCACCAGATCGATGAAGCCGCCGACATACATCGACGTGCCCTGGACCGCGGTGGCCGGGCCTTTGACGATGTTCACGGACTCGACCGCGTTGAAGCTCAGCGGCAGGCCGTTGCCGTTCGAGGTGATGCGGCCGCGCACGCCGTTGATGAAGAGGTCGGCCGTCTGGCCGCGAATGCTCGGATTGGACGGGGCGCCGAAATTCGTCGTGGTGTACGAGCTGGAGGTCAGCTTCGAGAAATCCAGCACGCTGGAGATGTTGATATCGCTCAGCTGCTGGTGGGAAATGATGGTGACGTTCCGCGGCACATCGACGATGTTGTCATCGGTGCCGAACACCGAGTTGAACGGACGGGCGGTCGGCAGAATCTGCTGCTCGGGGGCCACGCCGTTGACGCTGAGCTTTTCCAATTCGAGCACCTCATTGTCGGTGGCGGGCTGGGCAACGGGTTCGAGGGGTTTGACCTCCGTGGTCTGGGCGGGCAGGTGGGCGGCGCAACAAAGCGCCGCGGCTGCGAATAAACGCAGGAGCGTGGATGGATTCATGGATGGTTTAGTGTTGGTGTTCCGCTGATTGGCAGGGCTGGATCCGTATCGAGGCGGATCCATCTGGCAAGCACGGCTTGTGCCAGACGGTATGACACCTCGCCCGAGACGCAGATTGACGGGCGGCAGGGCCCCCAAACGGGATCAAGCAGTTGAATAAGGTGGAGCGCGGCCTCCGGACGCGCTGGCCGACCCGGCTTTCAAGCCAACCCGTCCGGAGGCCGGGTTCCACCCTGCCATGTCCTGGTTTCAACGGCATCGCCGACTGCACTGCTGGTTTGCCACGCATGGCGATGAAAGCCTTGCACCTGAACCCATCTGGAATCTCGTCACGCCAATTGCCTGCGTCCGCCTTCAGACCCGCGAGACAGGGGCGGCGCTGCCGTCAACCCGCGGAACTGGTGGCCCGCCTCCACTCCGCGAATGCACCGGGTGTTATCAGCCGGCCGCGTTGCCGGCCTTGGCATCGGCCCTCTTGGTCAACTCGTCAACGACGAGCGCCGTGGTCACGTCGCAACCGACGTTGGTGGCCGTCCGGCACATGTCGAGGATGCGGTCCGTGCCGAGAATGATGCCGATGCCCTCGGCGGGAATGCCGAAGGTGATGAGCAGGCCGGCAATCAGGGGCAGCGACCCGCCGGGAATGCCGGCCACCGCGACCGCGCTGAGGACGGACAGCAGCAGCAGGGTGATCTGCTGGCCGATCGACAGGTCCACGCCGAAGACCTGGGCGACAAACAACACGACGCAGCCTTCGTAAAGCGCGGTGCCGCTCATGTTCATCGTGGTGCCGAGGGGCAGGACAAAGCCGGCGGTGCTGGGTGAGATCTTGAGCTTTTCCGTCGCGTTCGCCAGCGCACTGGGAAGCGTGGCGTTGCTCGAGCTGGTGGAAAAAGCGGTGACCAGCACGTCCTTGATGGCGGCGAAATAGGCGCGTGGGCTCCAGGTGGTCCACAGTTTCACCCAGATGGACATGGTGCCAAACAGATGCAGGGCCATGACGCCGGCGCAGCCGAGCACGAACACCCCGAGCGCGAGCAGGATATCGAGGCCCGACTTCACCAGCACGCTGTAGATGAGGCAGGGCACGGCGTAGGGCGCGAGCCGCAGCGCGAGATGCACGATGCCGGTCATGAGCTCGGTGATCATCTCGAGCGAGTCCTGCAGGTTGCGCCGCTTTTCGTCGGTGAGGCTGGTGCCGACAAGCCCGACGAGGATGGCGAAGAGGATGAGCGGCAGCACGTCGCCGATGCGGGCGGTGCTGCTGCCGACGACGGAGGCCAGCAGGTTGGCGGGCATGAACATCTCGACGATCACCGCCAGCGAGAGCCCGGTCGAGGCTTGCGAGGCGGCGACATGCTTCTGCGCCGCGCCGCCGAATTCGGCCATGAGGCGGGCCTTGGTGTCGGTGTCGATGTGCGCGCCGGGCTCCAGCACGTTCATCATCAGCAGGCCGAGGCCGACGCCGATGGCCATGTTGAGGAAAAAGAAGAAGAAGGTGCGGCCGGCCAGCGGCCCGAGCTTCCGGGGGTTGCCCAATTGCACGACGCCCGTCGCGAGCGAGGCGAACACCAGCGGCATGACGACGAAGAAGAGCAGGCGCAGGAAAACGCGGCCGAAGGGATCCAGAGCGACGGTGGAAACCCCCCTCATCATTTCGAGGAACGTGGCGGAGGAATCGACCCCGACGTGGGTCAGCCAGCCTTGGAAAAACTCCGGGATCGGCAGCTTGGGCCCGAGGAGCAGCGTCATCACCCCGAGGATGATGCCGATGGCCAGTCCGCGCAGGATACGATTGGCTAGGGAGGCGGACGAGGAGGTTTTCGTCATAAGGGTGGCCAGCAGCGTAGGACCGGCGCGGGCCTTGTCGAACTGGAATTCCGGACGGCGGAACGAGAATTTCCGGTCCGGTCTCAACAATAAAACATGACCCAACCGCTCGCGGGAGAGTCCATTGCAAGGCGGATGGCGGGCGGCCGACAGGTATATTATTTGCCCGCGGCGCCGGATTTGGCGTATCTTCCCGGGCCTAGACCTACGCATGAATACTTTTCTTAGTATATCCCTGGAAGCAGCCATCGTCATCGCACTAGTGCTCGCCAACGGTTTTTTCGTGGCCGCCGAGTTCGCGCTGGTGAAAGTGCGGACCAGCCAGCTGCGGCCGATGGTGAAAACCGGCGGCTGGCGGGTAAAACTGGCGCTCAAGGCCACCGCCCGCCTCGACGCTGCGCTGTCCGCCACCCAACTGGGGATCACCCTCGCCAGCCTCGGGCTCGGTTGGGTCGGCGAGCCCTTCATCGCCCACCGGCTGTCGCCCCTGCTGGCTGATTTCGGCGTGACCGACCCGGCCGCGATCGCGTCCATCTCCTTCGCGGTCGCTTTTACGGTGATCACTTTACTGCATATCGTCTTTGGCGAACTGATGCCCAAGTCGCTCGCGATCCAGCGATCCAAGGGCGTGGTGCTGTGGATTGCGGCGCCGCTCCTCGCCTTTTATTATCTTTTTTTCCCGCTCATTTGGCTGCTCAACGGCCTCGCCAACCTGCTCCTTCGCTGGGCCGGACTTGGGCCGGCGAAGGAGGGTGAACACGAGTTCAGCGCCGAAGAGCTGGAATATGTCTTCAGCCACGCCCGGCATGCGCACCCGGCCGACGCCCTGATCAACAAACTGATGGTGCAGTCGCTCCGCGCACGCGAGACCACCGCGCAGCAGATCATGCGGCCGCGCGACCAGATCGTCGCCCTCTGGCTCGACCAGCCGCTGGCCGACAACCTGCGGATCGCCCAGACCAGCGGGCACAGCCGGTTTCCCGTCTGCTCCGGCTCCCTCGACAAAGTGGAAGGCCTGCTGCTCGTGCGCGAATGGCTCTGGCAAATTCAGGCGCTGGGGCCCGACACCCCGTTCGAGCCGTTGGTCCGCCCCGCCGTGGAGTTCGAGCCGACGACGCAGTTGCACACCATGATCGAGCGCTTCCGCTCGGCGCGCAGTCACCTCGCCGTCGTGCTCGATGCGCAGAAGCGGCTCGTGGGCATTGTCACCTTCGAGGATGTGCTCGAGGAGATCGTGGGCGACATCCGCGACGAGTTCGATATCGAGCACGGTCCGGTCTACAAACGGACCGAGAGCGCGATCACGGTGAGCGGCTCGTTCACGATGCGCGAACTCCAGGCCGAGACCGGCTGGCCGCTCGAGTGGCAGCCGCGGGAGACGGTGGCGACCTGGTGCCTGCGGCTGTTCGGGCATGTGCCCAAGCGGGATGACACCCTGGCCTTTGGCGAATACCAGCTGACGATCCTCGAGGCCAATGCGGAGCGCCCCCGCCGCGTGCGGATCGAGCGCAGTGCCGCGGCCCCGACGAATTTGCCGATGTGATTTTCGGCACCGGCCTTCCCGCGAAGCCTCCCTTGACTGACCGCCGATGGTAATCCTCGCCGCCCTTACCTTGGTCTTGTGGCTCGGCCTCGCGGTGGAAGTCATGCGCGGCAACCGCCGGATGCGCCGGCTCGCGACGCTCCAAGCCCCGGCGCCGGCCGTCTGGCCCCGGGTGTCGATCGTCTTGGCCGCGCGCAACGAGGGCCGCACGATCGGGGCCGCCGTGCCCACGATGCTCCAGCTGGATTATCCCGACCTCGAAATCATTGCGGTCGACGACCGCTCCGAGGACGACACCGGCGCAGTGCTCGACCGGATCGCCGCCACCGATCCGCGACTGCGCGCCGATCACGTCCGTGAATTGCCGGCCGGATGGATCGGAAAAAATCATGCGCTCCACCACGGCGCCGCCCAAGCCACGGGCGAATGGATTCTGTTCACCGATGCGGACATTCATTTCGAACCGGATGGCTTGCGCCGCGCCGTCGCCTACGCCCGGGCGCAGCGGCTTGATCTGCTCGCCGCCGTGCCCCAGCTCAACGAGCACGGGCACCTGCTCGGCATTTGTGTCAACGCCTTCAGTTTCGCCTTTACCGTCGGGCTCCGGCCGTGGCGGATTCCCGACCCGCAGACGGGTGCGCACGGCAGTGTCGGGGCCTTCGGGCTGGTGCGGACCGCCAAATACCGCGAGCTCGGCGGACACGCGGCGATCCGGTTGCGTCCCGATGACGACATCAAGCTCGGCAAACTGTTCAAGATCCGCGGGGCGCGTTGCGAAATGCTGCTCGGCACCGGGGTGCTGTCGGTTTCCTGGTATGATTCGACTGCCGGGATGATCCGCGGGCTGACCAAGAATGCCTATGCCGGCGCCGACTACCGCGTCTGGGTGCCCCCGTTCGGAGCGGTGGCGATGGCGATCCTCTTTCTCTGGCCGGTCGCGGCGCTGGGGCTGACCTCCGGCACCGCCTGGGGCTTGAATGCCGGCAGCGTCGCCGTGATGCTTGGGCTGGGCTGCGACCAGCCGCGATTCGCCGGCGGCTCGCGCTGGCACGGACTTTTTCTGCCGCTCGGGATGGCGATTTTCAGCTATATCCTGCTCCGTTCGATGGTCGTCACGCACTGGACCGACGGTATCACCTGGCGCGGCACGCACTACCCGCTGGCCGACTTGAAGGCGAACCGGGTCTAGCGGAGCATTTCCGGCCGCACAGCCATGACCGAAGTAAGCCCGGTGTGCGTCCAGACGATCAGGAGCGCGTTGGGCTCGTCGACGATGACGGATTCCTGTTCGGCACAGATGAAGGTCTTGCCGGCGAAAGTATATTTCTCCCCGGGTTTGACCGTCCGCGAGGTCTTCGCTCCCCGGGAGGGCTCCATTTGCAGGTCGAAAAAATCCTCGACGGTGTTCGCGGGAAAACGGGCCTGCTTGAGCGGTTTCAGGCCCTCGGCGATCGACAGGCCTTTGGCGTCGAAAGTGACCGAGAAGGCGAGTTCGCCTTCCTCGCCTTCGAAAAACCACACCGCCGAGCGCGGATCTTTCCGCTCTTGCGGGGCGGGCCGGCCGTAACGCGCCTTGAGTTGCGCGAGCGTTTCGCCGAGCCGGGCCTGGCTGGTCGTCACGACGAGGGAGGCGAGCAGGGCGAGGGTCAGCAGCGAGCGAGACGCGGAGATCATTTCCGGAAAGCCTGAATGAAAAAAGCTCTCGGCTGCAAGGGAGGAAGACGGAGTCGGGAAGCTGGCCCAGGGTCTTTGTTCTGGATCGGCCCCAGTGGGGACGCGGCGCCTCCGCCGCGTTCTTCCCCGGCCCCGCCCTCCAACCTGGAGGAGCTTGCTTGCAAGCGATTCAGCATAGGGTCCGTCCACGTGCGTTGCGCATCGCCTGCAAGCAGGCTCCTCCATTCCGACCAAGCCGGAGCAACCTTGCACGGTGGAACCCGGCCTCCGGACGGGTTGGCCATGGGTCGAGCGGGAAAACGCGTTCGGCGGCTCGGCCTCGCTCCGCTCAGCCGAGGAGATTCTTGAGGGCCGCGAGATATTTTTCCCGCGTGCGGGCAATGACGTCGGCCGGCAGGCGCGGGGCCGGGGGCGTTTGGTTCCATTTCAGCGCCACGAGATGGTCGCGCACAAACTGTTTGTCGTAACTTGGCGGGGAGCAGCCGGGCCGGTATTCGTTGGCCGGCCAATAGCGCGAAGAGTCGGGCGTGAGGACCTCGTCGATCAGGATCAGATTGCCGGTGGCGTCGGTGCCGAATTCAAATTTGGTGTCGGCCAAAATCATGCCGGCCTGCGCAGCGCGGTCGTGGCCGAGTTGATAGAGCGCGAGGCTGAGTGCCTTGACCTGGGCATAGAGCGCGGCGCCGATGGCGGCGGCTCCTTGGGCGTCGTTGATCGGCTCGTCGTGCTGGCCCTTGGGCGCTTTGGTCGTCGGCGTGAAAATCGGCGCGGCGAGGCGGTCGGCCTGGCGCAGGCCCGCGGGCAGCTTGAGGCCGCACACCTCGCCGGTCTTTTGATAGGAGTTCCAGCCGCTGCCGATGAGGTAGCCGCGGGTGACGCACTCGATGGTGAGCGGTTGGAGTTTGCGCACGATCATGCTGCGGAGTTGCAGGTCGCGGTCGGTGAGGCCGCGGCGCGCAAACTCCCCCGGTTGGTCCGGCAGGAGATGATTGGCGATGAGGCCCTGGGTCTGGGCAAACCACCAGTTGCTCATTTGGGTCAGGATAATTCCCTTGCCGGGAATTCCATCGGGCAAAATCACATCAAACGCCGACAACCGGTCGCTGGCGACCAGCAGCAGCGCGTCGCCGAGGTCGAATATTTCCCGAACCTTGCCCGAGGCGAGGTGAGGGAACGGCAACCCGGCGATCGTGGTGACTGCGACCTTGGGCAGAGCACCGGAGATTTCCGAAAAAGTCATGGCAGCAGAGCAAAGCCTCCGGGCGCGCGCGTCAAAAGCAGAAATGGTCTTCGGGCGGAAATCAGGCGACCACCGCTGCTCGGCAACTGGCTGTCGGCCCTTTTCTTAGGGGCTCCGGTTCACTTTGTGTCGGGGTCGACCAAAAAATCCTTGCGCGACTCCGCCTGCGCCGTAGGGTCCCCGTTCCGCGCTGGGTCCCCATCGTCTAGCCCGGTTAGGACGCCTCCCTTTCACGGAGAGAACCGGGGTTCGAATCCCCGTGGGGACGCCAACGGCGCCTGAGCAGAGCTCAGGTTCGAACTGAAGAGCGACAGATAATTTGGCCGGTTTGGACACGAGATACGTCGTTTTCAGATTGGCCAAGGGATACGTCGCAGCCAGTCGCTGCGCCAGTGAGTTACGGGCTTTTTTCGGGCCGCCTAGATTTGGCGTGTCGGTTCTTGAGACTTTCGCATGCGAACATGACTTGGCCTGGTGACAGAAACGTTGGCCATCCAGATTCGTCGAGCCATAAAGGTGAGCCAAGGTTTACCCCGGAAAACAGAAGATACTTCTGGATCGCTCTTACTGACAATGGCTTTTTTGGTCACGATATCGGATCGTATCGGCGCCAGTGATATGCACTCTGCGGGACATGGCACGAATCACGAAAGGATGGGCTTTAGTTGCGTGGCTCGGCTTAAGCCTGCTGCCCACCCAGATAATGGCGTCGAAAGTCGAGCCATTCGCGCCAAAGGTGCGTTATGAGTTAGAGTACACGACGGGTGTTTTTTGGAAAATCGGGAATGCGGCGACCCCGCTTAGCTATACGCTGCTGCCGCAGATCATCACGTTGAAGATTCCGCCGATTCACGAATGGCCTTGGTCTGGAGGCACGCTTGTCCTGCGCTCACGATTCAGCGTGCTCCTTGAGCCCATTCTACGTGGTCCGGAGCACTCCTATCTCGGCCTGGCCGCAGCCGGGGAACTGGAGTGGCGGAGTCCTTCCCGGCGATTTGTCGCCTTCTTTGCAAGCGGGGGCGGCTTTGGATGGATGGACAGCAAGGGTTACGAAATACAAGGAGGCCAGGGACAAGACTTCAATCTCAACTGGTTGATTCACTCTGGCGTGCGCTACCGCACCAGCAATGAGTGGCAGTGGTCGGTGGGCCTCTATTTTCAGCACATCTCCAACAAGGGAATGAACAAAGTGAACCCAGGACTTAACGCCCTCGGACCCACACTCGGACTGTCGCGAGTATTTTGAGCGGTTTACCATGGGCGGCACCCCCCAGGTCCGGGCTGTGGTTTTGAGGTTCTCGATTTCACACGTGCAATCCTATCCGAACAAGCGAGCCTCTGAGCCTATGTCAAAATCCGGTGGTTCCCCGCCGATCACTCGAATTAGCCCTTACGCCCGGCCCATCGCCGTTGGCCTCTTGGTTTGCGGTGTGGCGCTTCTGGCAACGTATTGGGGCGAGACCCGAGTGTACGTGCATTCTGCCTTGGAATTCACCATCAATTGGCTGCGCATCGCCGGGCCGTGGGCATTCTTCCTAGCCATGGCAATTCTACCTGCTGTCGGGCTCCCCCTCTTGCCTTTTGCTTTGGCGGCAGGGCCGGCTTTTGGGCCGTCGCTTGGGCCGTTGCATGTAGCCTTTTATGCCACTGTCGCCGTGGCAGGAAATGTGGCCCTTTCCTACCTGCTCGCCCGGCAGCTAATCGGACCCCAAATCATCCGCCTGCTCGAACGGCTCGGCTATCGCCTGCCTGAGTTGCCAGCCGGAACTGCGTGGCAGGCTGTGCTCATGATTCGCCTGGCGCCTGGGCTGCCATTTTGGGTGCAAAGCTATCTGTTAGGATTGCTGGGGGTCGCTTGGGTGCCTTACTTCGTGGTTTCAACCCTCGTGCCTTCCTTTTATCTCACCGGGGTTATCATTTTCGGTGAAGCCATTTGGCAAGGCAACACGCAGACCGCGTTGATCGGAGCGATGATTGCTGGTGTGGCGGCTGCCGCAGTGGGGTTTTGGCGGCGCGCCAGGAAAGCGCCGACTGTTGCGGACGTGGCTCTCGAATAGAGACTGCCGCATTTACCGCCCTTATAGCATGGGAGATTTTTGCCGGAACGCCCGCAATTCTCCCTTCCCTTGATCATCTTGTTTTATCTTGCCCTCTATTGGCTTAAACTTCTGCCTATTATGAACCAACAAAACCATGAATAATACTCTCACTCGCGCAATTCGCTACCCACTGGCGGCAATTGCCTTCCTTGCTACTTTTTGCTGCATGACAACTCCCGCCGTGGCAGCGGCTGATGACCTCGGCCAACATGCCGGCACTGTAAACGTTCCAGCCGGCTTGTCCCAAGGCGACGTGCAGGACGCTATCGTGGTAGCGTTGAGTGGGCGCCAATGGGGCGTAAAAGAAAAGGGTGAT
>CAZAOI010000072.1:0-13069 GCA_964486705.1 uncultured Oleiharenicola sp.
AGCAGGGCCGCAAGATGTCGAAGTCGCTCGGCAATTCGCCCGACCCGCTCGACCTGATCGCCAAATACGGCGCCGACGGCCTGCGCTTCGGCATCATCTCGATCGCGCCCCAGGGACAGGACATCCGTTTCCAGGAGGACCGCATCGAGTCCGGCAAGAATTTCTGCAACAAGCTCTGGAATGCCTCCCGCTTCCGGCAGATGAGCGGCGACATGGCGGACAACTCCACGCTCGCCGCCGTGCTCGCGCGGTTGGAACCGGCGAAATTCGACGCCGACGACCACGCCATCCTTGATCGGCTGCTCGCCACGACGCGCGAGGTCGACCGCTGTTTTGCGGAGTTCGAATTCAGCGCGGCGGTGCAGGCGCTCTACGGATTTTTCTGGAATGATTTCTGCGACTGGTACGTGGAAGTTTCCAAGACGAAGCTGCTTGATCCGACCACCAAGGCCAATTGCCTGGCGATCCAGGATCTCGTGCTGCGGCAGACACTCGTGCAACTGCATCCGTTTACGCCGTTCATTACCGAGGAACTGTGGCACCTGCTCGGCTACGGGGCGGAGGGCACGTTCTTGATGAAGGATGTCCGGCTGGAGGCTCCCTCCTCGATCGTCCCGTCCGGGCTCGTCATCAACACGAAGGCGGCGGCCGAGGTGGCGCAGTTGAAGGCGCTGACGTCGCAACTGCGCGCCTTCAAGGCGGAACAGGGCGAGGCAGCGAAGAAGGATTCCGTCTTCACTGTCGAGGCGGGCGAAGCCCCCTGGTCGGTCATCGACACCAATCTCGCCAAGCTCAAGCGCATGATCGGTGCCGCCGAGATCACGCGGGGCGCGGCCACCACGTCCGCACCGGTTCTTGTCACCGCCCTCGGTTCGTGGAGCCTGATCCGGCAAATCAAGGCCGGCGATAGCGGCGCGGAAAAGATCCGGTTGGCCAAGGAACTGGAGGCGCTCGCCAAGCACATCGCCGGCACCGAGGCGCGGCTGTCGAATGAGGCCTTCGTCAGCAAAGCCCCGCCCGCGGTGCTCGACGGCGCGCGCAAACAGCTGGCCGACCAGCAGGCCAAACATGCCGAAACCAAGCGGCTTCTCGCCGCGCTCGAGTAAACGCCTTCGCCCATGAAATCCTACCCCGCGATTGTCCTGACTCTGCTCCTCACCGGCGGCGTGGCTCCGCTTGGGGCCACGACCGAATATTATCCGTCCGCGCCGCTGGACGGCCAGCCGATGCCGTTTTCCGAGGCGGTGCGGGCGGGCGACACGCTTTATCTCGCCGGCCAGATCGGCAATCTCCCGGGCCAGCGCCAGCTCGCTCCGGGCGGCATCGGGCCCGAGGCGCGCCAGGCGCTGGAGAATATGCGCGCCATCCTTGAGCGGCACGGCGCGTCGCTGGACCAAGTGGTCAAATGCACGATCTTCCTTGCCGACATCAAGGACTGGCCGGCCTTCAACCAGGTCTACGTGCAATACTTCAAGAAGAACCTGCCGGCCCGCAGTGCGCTCGCCGCCAGCGGCCTGGCGCTCGGGGCGCGGGTCGAGGTTGAGTGCATCGCCGTGGCGCCCGCAGTCGCAAAATAACCTGATGAAAAAAATCCGGTCTGTCGGTTTTTTTTTGCTCCTGCTTTTGCCGGGCCTGGGGGCCGCGGAATACCCGGCGCCGGTCGAGGGCGATTTCGCGTTGAAGGCTTTTGTCTTCCGCTCCGGCGCGCAGTTGCCGGAGCTGCGCATTCACTATCGCACGCTGGGCACGCCCCGGCGTGATGCCGCGGGCGTCGTGCGGAACGCCGTGCTCATTACCCACGGCACGGGCGGCAGCGGGGCGCAGTTCATCCGGCCGGAGTTTGCCGGCGAACTCTTTGGCCCCGGCCAACCGCTGGACGCCGCGAAATACTTCATCGTGCTGCCGGACGGTATCGGCCACGGCAAGTCGAGCAAGCCGAGCGACGGGCTCCGCGCGAAGTTTCCCCACTACGGCTATTTCGACATGGTTGAGGCGCAATATCGGCTGCTGACCGAGGGCCTCGGGGTGAATCATGCGCGGCTGGTCATGGGCACGTCCATGGGCGGCATGCACACGTGGGTGTGGGGCGAGCAGCACCCGGAATTCATGGACGCGCTGCTGCCGCTGGCGAGCCTGCCGGGGCCGATTTCGGGACGGAACCGGGCGTGGCGCCGGCTGGTGATTGATGCGATCCGGCAGGATCCGGAGTGGCAGGGCGGGGACTATCGGCAGCAACCCCAGTCGCTGCGGGTCGGCGCGCAGATGCTTTTTCTGATGAGCAGCAATCCGGTCCTGCGCCGGGCTGAGGCCCCGACCCTCGCCAAGACTGACGAGGTGCTCGACGGGTTTGTCGCGAATTATCTGAAGACCGGCGACGCGAACGACCTGCTCTATGCGCTCGAAGCCTCGCAGGATTACGATCCAAGCCCGGGCCTTGAGAAGATCAGGGCGCCGCTGCTGGCGATCAACTCGGCGGACGACCTGATCAATCCGCCCGAACTCGGGATTCTGGAGCAGGGAATCAAGCGGGTCGTGCACGGCCGGGCTGTTGTGCTCCCGCTGAGCCCGCAAACCCGCGGGCACGGCAGCCACACGATCGCGACCCTTTGGAAGGCCGAGCTCGTGCGCCTGCTGGCCGAGTCGGCGCCGTGATATTCGGACTAGCCAAAGCCCCCGGGCTGCTATCCATTTGGCCCCGATGAAAAAAGCCCTGATCACCGGCATCACCGGACAGGATGGCTCCTACCTCGCCGAGCTGTTGCTCGCGAAGGGCTACGAGGTGCATGGCGTCATCCGACGGTCCTCGACCTTTAACACCAGCCGGATCGATCACCTGAATTTTGACCGGCACGCCAACGGGGCGCGTCTGACGCTGCATTACGGCGACCTGGCCGATGCCGTCCAGATGGTGAAGCTCCTCTATGAACTGCAGCCCGACGAGGTCTACAACCTCGCGGCCCAGTCGCATGTGCGGGTGTCGTTCGACGTGCCGGAATACACGGGCGACATCGATGGGCAGGGCGTGCTGCGCATCCTAGAGGCCATCCGCGAGGCTGGGCTGGTGAAGAAAACGCGTTTCTACCAGGCGTCGTCCTCGGAGATGTTTGGCAAGGTGCAGCAGGTGCCCCAGACGGAGGTGACGCCCTTCTGGCCCCGTTCGCCGTACGGCTGCGCCAAGGTGTATGCCTACTGGCTGACGGTGAATTTTCGCGAGAGCTACAACCTGCATGCGAGCAACGGCATCCTGTTCAACCACGAGTCGCCCCGCCGCGGCGAAACCTTTGTGACGCGGAAGATCACGCGCGCCGCCACCCGCATCAAGCTCGGGCTGGAGGATTCGCTTTACCTCGGCAACCTGGAGGCCAAACGCGACTGGGGTTACGCCAAGGAGTACGTCGAGATGATGTGGCTCATGCTGCAGCAGGATCAACCGGACGATTATGTGGTCGCGACCAACGAGGCGCACAGCGTCCAGGAGTTTTGCGAAGTGACTTTCGGTCTGCTGGGTCTGGACTGGCAGAAATACGTCAAGCACGACTCCCGCTATGAGCGGCCGGCGGAAGTCGATCTCCTGATCGGCGAACCGGCCAAAGCGCGCAAGCAATTGGGCTGGGAGCCGAAGGTGCGCTTCAAAGAGCTGGTGAAAATCATGGTCGAGCACGACCTGGAGCTCGCCAAGCGCGAGGCGCAGATCGCCAGCTTGCCCGCCCTTTCTGCGACTTCCCTTATATGAAAATCTTCGTTGCCGGCCACAAAGGCATGGTTGGGTCCGCCCTCGTGCGGCATTTCTCCTCCGATCCATCGATCACTCTCCTGGTGCGCGACCGCCGCGAGCTCGACCTGACCAATCAGGCGGCGGTCACGGCTTTTTTTGCCGCGGAGCGGCCCGACATCGCGATCATCGGCGCGGCCCGGGTGGGCGGCATCCACGCCAACAGCACCTATCCGGCTGAGTTCATCTACGACAACCTGTTCATCGCCGCCAATTGCATCCACGGGGCCTGGATGGCGGGCGTGAAGCGGGTGCTTTTCCTCGGCAGTTCGTGCATCTACCCCAAGAACGCCCCGCAGCCGATGGCGGAGGATTGCTTGCTGACCGGCCCGCTCGAGCCGACCAACGAGGCGTACGCCATCGCCAAGATCGCCGGCCTGAAACTCTGCGAGTTCTACCGGAAGCAATACGGCGTGGTGTATCATTCGGCGATGCCGACCAACCTTTATGGCCCGCACGACAACTACCACCTGCAAAACTCGCATGTGCTGCCGGCGCTGATCCGCAAGTTTCACGAGGCGAAGGAGGCTGGGCGTCCCGAGGTGATGGCGTGGGGCACGGGTTCGCCCAAACGCGAATTCATGCACGTGGACGATCTGGCCAAGGCCTGTGCGTTCCTCCTCACGCACGCCGCGCCGCCGGACCTGATCAATGTGGGTACGGGCTCGGACGTGACGATTCGGGAGCTGACCGAGCTGGTTGCGCAGGCGACGGGATTTCAGGGCCGCATTGTTTGGGATTCGACCAAGCCCGATGGCAGTCCGCGGAAGTTGATGAACGTATCCCGCTTGGCCGCGCTGGGCTGGAAGGCGCAGATCGGTTTGCGCGAGGGCGTCGAACGGACCTACCGGGATTTCCTGACGGAGAAAGCGGCGGGCACCTTGCGGTCTTGAGCCGGCCGACACCGGGAAGACGGGGTGAATGACGGCGTTGACGGCCGGACGAATTTCGCGCAAATTCTGCTCCGTCAATCACGCCCTCAACCAATCCCAAAGCCCATGTCCACTACACCCGAGACTCCCGCCGCCGTTACCGAGGATCGCACCGTTGCCATTCTCAGCTACATTACGATTGTCGGTTTTATCATCGCGATCGTGATGCACAGCAGCAAAAAGACCGCGTTGGGCGCGTTCCACCTTCGGCAGGCGCTGGGCCTGTTTATCTCGGGGCTGGCCTTTGGCCTGTGCGTCATCGTGCTCGCGTTCATCCCCATTCTTGGGTGGCTGGCGATTGCGGTGGGTTGGCTCAGCCTGCTGGTGTTTTTGATCATGGGCTTGATTGCCGCCGCCAGCGGGGAGCAAAAACCCTTGCCGGTCGTGGGCGCGTATTACCAGAAATGGCTGGGGAACGCGTTTACTTGACCGCCCGGTTTCCCCGCAATTTTCTGTTCCCGAACACCCGCCCGGAGCGGGTGTTTTTTTGGGGCACGCCGCTCCGGCTGGCGGTTCGGACCGTCGGTCGATGGCGCTCCAGGGCAACACCCGCGCGGGCGATCAGCAAACCGGCAGATCGAGGGAAACTTGCAGGCCTCTGCGGTCAGGATCGGACTTCAGCGTGAGCTGACCACCGGCGACGGCGGCGACAGAGGCGGCGATGGCCAGCCCGAGTCCCAGACCCTGCTGTTCGCGCCGCTTCCGCTCGAACTGGATGAACGGCCCGATGGCCGCGATCTGTTCCGCGCTCAGGCCCGGACCCTGATCAACGATGTCGATCGAGTAGCGCGTGGCATGCCGGGTGCCAGTGACCGTCACCCGTTCGCCCGGCGTGGAGAAACGGAGGGCGTTTTCGGCGAGTTCGGCCACGGCTTCGGTGAGGAAGGACTCTGCGAGGAGCACCCCGCCGGCATCGCAGCGTACCGTCAGATCCGCGGACCGATCCTGTTCTTGGGCCGCCCGTGTGGCCCCGGCCCAGATTGCTTTGGCGGCCTCAGCCCGTTCATCGCCTGCGCTCGGCGCCGACTTTAATCGCTCCAGTTTGAAGTGGAGAATCAGCTTTCGCGAAAGGGCGTGCTGCCGATTCGCGCCCTGGCGGATGAGCCACAGAAATTCCCGCAGTCGCGTCGGCTCGATATGGTCGGCCTCCGCCTCGATCAGTTCGAGTCCGCCGATGATCCCGTTGAGCGGCGAGAGCAATTCGTGGGACCAACGGGCGTTGATTTCGATCTGGTGTTGGCCCACGAGTTTTTCGAGATGCGCACGGATGGGCCGCTGCCGGCGGAGGCGCGCGGCGATCGCATCGATCAGCTCCTGTTCGGTAAACGGTTTGGTGATGTAATCGTCCGCGCCATGGGACATTCCGAGGCGCTGTTCCTCGCGGCTGGTCCGGGCCGTGAGAAAGATAAAGGGGATATCGCGGCACTGCGGGATTTTCTTGAGGGCGTTGATGACCCCGTAGCCGTCCATCCCGGGCATTGCGATGTCGCAAAGGATCACGTCCGGGCGACGCTGCGCCAAGGCGATGCCCTCGATGCCATCGGCGGCGGCGGACACGGTGTGCTCATTGAGTTCCAGCAATTCCTGCAAACTCTGCCGGACGGCTGTTTCGTCTTCGATGATGAGGATATTCATAAATAGTAGGGTTTTCTTGGGCCGGGATCAGCTCTGATCCGGTGCGGTGACGCCGGGAAGCTCGAGCGTGAAGCGGGTGCCACCAGGTTCGAGCGGAGCGGCGGCGATTGTGCCACCCAGTGATTCCGTCATGCGTTTGGCAATGTTCAGTCCCAGGCCGGTGCCGGCGATCTGACCGACGTTGGAGCCGCGTTCAAACGCCTCGAAGATCCTCGTGCGGTCGGCGGGCACGATCCCGATGCCCTGGTCCTCGACTGCGATGCGCAAGCGCTCGTCGTTCGCCTCCAGCCGCACGGTGACGAGCGTTCCGCTGGGGGAATAACGCACGGCGTTGCCCACGAGATTGGAGAGGATTTCCCGCAGCAGGTTGCCGGCGGTAACAAAGGACGTGGGACCAGCGGCGAGGTGAATCTCAAAGCGATGCGCTTCGTGGTCGCTGATCCGAATCTCTTCCACCACGCGGTCGGCAAAGGGCCGGAGTTCGATGGATTCGAGTTCGAGCCGGGGCTGGGTCGTGTCCAGCCGGTTCAAGACGAGGACGTCGTCGAGCAGCTCGGTCATGTGGTTGAGGGCAAAGTCGATCCGACGGAAGATGTCTTCGCGCCGGGCGGGAGCCAGCCGGTCGAAATGATGATGCAGCGATTCCATCGAAGTCTTGACCACGGTCATCGGGGTGCGAAAGCCATGGGAGGCAACGGAAATGAACCGGGCTCGCATCTCGGCGACTTCACGCGCTTTTTCCAGCAGGGCGTTGGTGTCGGTTTCAAGGCGCTTGCGCTTGGTGATGTCGCCGATTGAGCCGCTGATATACAGTGGCTTCCCTTCGGTGTCTCGCTCGATCACGCCGCGCGACAACACCCAGATATATTCGCCGTTCTTGTGCCGCATGCGCATTTCCACGCTAAAGGGCTTTCCCGTCAGCAAGTTTATCTCCGTCAAGGACTGGACGCGCTCCCGGTCTTCGGGATGGATCAATTGGCGAATGGCATCGGAATTTGTCAAGAGGTCGTGCGGTCCATAGCCGAGGATCTCCCGCCAGCGTGCGGAGCGATAGTCGTGATCGGTGATGACGTTCCGTTCCCAGAGCCCGTCATGGGTGCCGCGTTCGGCCCGCTGGTAGCGGGCTTCGCTCACGCGGAGCGCCGTCTCCATCTGTTCGCGCGTAGTGATGTCGCGCACCAGGGAGACGACGCGATCTTCGCCGCAGGGCGCGAGGCGGGCCTCGAAGTGTCTTTCTGTTCCGGCAATTGGCAGAGAGTAGCTCACCTCTTGGCGCGCGCCCGAATCCAAGGTGTCCGCAATCGCTTTCATGAACTGATCCGCGACCGGTTGGGGCAGGATGTCCGGGATTTTTCGTCCGAGGAAGAGCTCGGCAGGAACAAAAAGCATGGTGGGGTCGGAGGCTCGGAAATCCAGATATTCCCCATCCCGCCGGTTCGTGAAAATGAGGTCTGGAATGGCGTCGAGGAGCGCCCGATTCTCGCAGTCGCGCTCCCGCAGAGTTGCCTCCAGGTGATCGCGCTTGCACTCGAGCCACCACACAAACCAGCTGACAGAGAGCACCGTTACGATGAACAATGACACTTGGACCAACTCCGCCCTGCGGGCCGGGTGATCAATTGGACCCAGTTTCATGGCCAGACCGAGGATGGCCCCGAAGCCCGTCGTGAAGGTGCTCAAGGTCATGCCGATGAAGGCAAAACGCATGGTGGCCCAAATGACGGGAATAAGGGCGAGGGAGAGCAGGGACGGTTTCGTCCCGTTGATCGTAATCTGATAGAAGAAGATGAACGATCCGGCGGTGGCTGTAGTGACCGCCCAAACGATAAATTCGCGTGGTCGATTCTTGATCGGCGTCAGAGCCCCGGGCTGGGCACCGGCGAGCAGGAGCGGGGTCAGCAAGATGACGCCAAACGTGTCACTCGCCCACCAAGCGGAGAGGGTGTCCAACAGATTGACGGGGGGGGGCTGAACAGCGCCAGCCAAAAGACAGCACCTTTCGCGGAGAGGTACATGCCGACTGCGCTGGCGAAGGCGAACAACACCACGTCATTCGGGCGACGAAATGCAGGGTCAAAGTGCCATCGGCGAAGCAGTCCGATCATCAAACACGGGCCGAGGGTATTGGCGCCCGCCACACCGAGGGCAACGATCCAATTGCTACTGTTGACGACTGAAATAAGGAGCGAGCCAAGGTAGATGCCGGGCCAGCAACCGAGCCCATAGCGGATGAGGGTGTACACCGCGATGCCCCCGGGCAACCAGATCAGGGTGAACTCACCGACAATGTTGAGCGCCACAAGCCCGATGCAACCGATCAGTCCATAGGCGAGAGCCAATCCCCCGATGCGGAGAATTGGTCGATAGCGATTTTGCTCAATCGTTCGCAGCACGAGCTATCTATCGGCATCGTTTGCGGGAGCTTGAGGACTGAATAGCCTAAGAAGCGTTAATTCAGCCGATGCGATTCAACCTAGAAAACGCAGTTGAAACCACGGATTGCTGATGTCGCTTCGCTCGGCAACACTCATGGCACGGATAATCAATCTAATCCGACTTCTTCGGCTCTCACCCGGCGGGTGAATGGATTTGCTCCGGATTTTCTCTCTGAATTGCTTCTGTATCCGTGGAGATCCGGGGAATCCGTGGTTAAACTTGTTTGTTGTACTGCCGAATTTGGGTTCAACTGCGTTCCGCCTCGAGTCACAGGAGCTGAACGAAGCGCGGCCGAGCCCATGACCAGGTGCCAGCGGCTCCCGAATTCGCCCCGCCGGGCTGCGTGGGCGGCGGGAAGGCCTCGGGCCCGGCGATTTCTCAGACGCGGCCTCAATTTTCCGGCCGGAGGGTCGATCAGAGAGGGTTAGACCGATCCCGCGCAACCATGATGGACGACCCAACGCCTCGGGCAGAAGGAGTTGACCTCCTTCCTCCGGCCGAAGCTGCCGCTCCGGCTGATTTGGCGCGCCCGGTTCCGGGCGCCGGGTGCAAATTGAGCGTCGGGGCGCGGTGGCGCGGTTTCCACGTCGAGGCCATCGCGCCGGGTGGCTCCCCGTACGCGTTTGAGGCCACCAACATCGGCCTGATGGAAACGGTCTTGATCGTCGCCGCCCCGGTGACCAAGGCGACCGAGTGGCGGAAGGTCGCCTGGCAGAAACTTTCCACCCAAATGCCCCCCGATGGCCGGATCCTGCGCTGCGTGGAGGCCTTTGCCGAGGACGGTTGGCGCTACGAAGTGATGAACCGGCCTCCGATGACCAACCTCCGGGAATGGATGTATTGTCATCAAGCGGACGGCGCGGTGCAAAGGATTCTTCTCGAGCAGTTGACCGTCGCGCTGACTGCGCTGCATGCCGCGGGAATCGTGCACCTGAATCTCCGGCCGGAAGCGATCTACGTGGACGAGAAGGACAATCAAATCGAGGTCGTGGTGGGAGGCCTGGAGGCCGCGACGCTCTACAATCAGTCGGATTTCGCCGTGTCCGCCCTGGATCCGTTTTACGCCCCGCCCGAAGCGGCCAATCCCGGAGGCGCGCTGCCGGGAATCGGACTCTGCGCCTGGGACTGGTGGACGTTGGGCCGCGTGATGCAGGAATTGGTGCTCGGGCGTCCCGTGATGAGCCAGTTGTTTGGCGCCGACGTCGTTCGCGATCCCACCCCGCGCCTGCGGGCGCAGGCCGAGGCCCTGTTGCTGGAGCGCGAACCGCCGGGAATGCGCCCGGGCGCCGTCGAGTCGATGAACGAGCTCGATGGCGCGGTGGAAACGATGCTGCGCGGATTGCTCACGACCGCGCGGGATGCCCGCTGGGGTCGGGATGCGGTCCGACGGTGGCTGGCCAAGGGCAACGTGTCCCAGCACTATGGTCTTCCGCGCGACGCCCGGTTTTTTAACTGGAAAGGGCGCGGGTTGACGGTGGCGGAGGCGGCGGAATACTTTTGCACCCCGGAAAATTGGGCGGACGGAGAGGAGAATATCCTCAATCCGCAAAACCCCGCCACGCTCGCGAGTTTTCTTTCAAGCACGCCGGAGGGCGAGGCGGATTGGCGGAAGCTCCAGAAAGTCGGCGAACGGATGGCCGCCCCCGAGTGGGGTGAGGTGCCGCCGCCCGCCCGACGGACTTTGACGACCGCCCTGGCCTGGTTCGAACTGGGGGCGCAGCCGGGGAGCTTCAACCTCGGTGGGCAGCGCCTTGATGCCCGGGGACTGGCGGCGCTCCTGAGCGACAGCCAGAACGCCTACAACTATGCGAATGTGACGGCCCTGATGTCCGCGCCGGGTTTGGCCCTGCTGAAGCCGCTCGATCCGGTCGCGGCCGAAACTCTCGCGCTCATGGCGGCGGTCGCGAATGAAGCCCTGCGGCGGGCGGCCGCGCCCGGTTGGGTGAATTTGGAGGACCCCGGCGCCCAAGCGCAGGTGCTGCAACTCGCGCTCGAGTCCGCGTCGTCGCTGCGGGCGCGGGCCGACCGGGTGCGAGCCTCCTACCCGACCAATCGTGATCCGGAACTCGCCCACATGTTGGCCGATTCGCGGGCAGAACCGTGGGCCAATTTGCTGCTGGTCATCACGGCCGATGATCCGCGGCGGTTTGGTTATGTGACCAAGGCGGAGCACGCCCGGCAGCAATTTGCGCTCCTCGAGGGGCGGAGTGAGCAGTTGCGGCTGGCGGTGTTCTGGCTCCGGCTGCGCCGGCTGCTGCGCGCCGGCGGGCCCTGTCTGGCCGGCTGGGTGGTATTTGTGTGTTGCTGGCTGACGTTGGTGGGAATCGGCGTGGCCGTGGCCCATGAGGTGACGGCGACCCTCTGGCTGGCGGCGGGGCTGGTCGGATTGCGCCTGTTGTTCAGCTGGCGCGTGCGGGTGCTCGTGCACAAGAGCGAACCCGGAGTGAAATCGTGGAGTTGGCACGACGGCCCGCGCCGCTGCTCGACTGAAGCCGCGCGGATCTGGCCGGAAGACGCGGCCGGGACTTTGTCCGCCTTGACGCGGTCGTTGACGGGCATGGAAACGGAGATGGCGGGATTCGCACTGGCGGACAGCAAAGTCGGGGTGCGAAAGAACCGGTCGCTCGATCGACTTTGGCTGGGCTTGGCGGCGGGAGCCCTGTTGTGCGGGTTGGGTTCGGTCCGCCTGGTGGTCGGAATCAGCCACACGGTGAAAGCCCAGATCGCGAATTTTTCGGACCTGCGGACGCAGGCGCAGGCGTTGGTGGAAGCGTCGCGGACCGCCGAAGCCGTGTCGGAGCCGCTGCCGCCGATTCCAGGATTCACACTGAAGATGAGGGAAAAACTGGCGCAGGGCGAGTACGAGATCGTCGATGAAGGGTTTGGAAAAATATTGCGCGGGCCGCTCACCAAATGGGAAATGACGGCCCCGCCCGACCCCGTCTCGCTGGGGGTGGAAGCCCGGGTGCGGGCGAGCGCGGCGCAACGGGCCTATGCCTTGGTGAGCGCCGAGCTGTTGCTGCGGCCCTACGGGCGGAAGGCGGTCAACGCCCTGCTCATTGTCCGCGTGCCGACGGAAAATAAATTTGGCCTGATGGTGTACAATGCCCGCGACCGCCGGTTGATGGATAATGACGCGCTGGTGGTGCGCGAAGAGCCGCGGGCCCGCACGTGGTACCGGTTTGACAACCGGAATCTCGTCTTCCTCGGCCCGGCCCCCGAAAGCAAAAAAGAGATTTCCCTTGCACTGCGGTGAGGGAATTGCGGCGATATTTGCTCAATGATTGCTCCCGAGACCTTTTCGCACCTGGAAGATATCAAGAAGCGCGCCGGCTACTTGTGGAGGTTTCTTTGACGTCGAACAAAAGCAGCGCGAGATAGAGGCGGCGGAGGCGCAGATGGGCGCCCCGGATTTCTGGACTAACAGTGACCGCGCCCAGAAGCATATCGCCAAGCTCAACGCCCTGAAGCGCACGATCGCCGGGGTGGTGGGGTTCAGCAAACGCCTGGAGGATGCGGCCATGATGGTGGAACTCATCGAGTCCGCCTCGCCGGCCGAACAGGAGGCTTATGCCCAGGAACTCGACACCGCCGTCGCCTCGATGGTGGCGGAGCTGGACAAGCTCGAGATCGCCTCGTTCCTGACCGGCCAGTTTGACGGCAACAACGCCATCTTCAGTATTCAGGCTGGGGCGGGCGGGACCGAGTCCAACGACTGGGCCGATATTCTCTTCCGGATGTATTCCCGCTGGGCCGAACGGCGAAACTATCAAATCGAGCTCATGGATGTGCAGCCCGGCGACACTGCGGGGATTTCGAAGGCCACGATTTTGATCAAGGGGGAGAATGCCTACGGCTACGCCAAGGCGGAGCGCGGCGTCCACCGCCTGGTGCGGATCAGTCCGTTTGACTCCAACAAGCGCCGGCACACGTCCTTTTGCGCCGTGGACGTCATTGCCGAACTCACCGAGGAGATTGCCATTGATATCCCTGAGGACGAAATCCGCACGGATGTCTACCGTTCGTCGGGCAAGGGCGGCCAAGGCGTCAATACCACCGACTCGGCCGTGCGCCTGACCCACGCCCCGTCGGGGATCGTCGTGGTGTGTCAAAATGAGCGTTCCCAAATCAAGAACAAGGCCGCGGCGCTCAAGGTCCTGAAGGCCCGTCTCTATGAGAAGCGGCTGGATGACAAGCGCAGCGAGATGGAGAAATTCTACGGCGAGAAAGGCGAAATCGGTTTCGGCAGCCAGATCCGCAGTTATGTGCTCCAGCCTTATCAGATGGTGAAGGA
>CAZAOI010000073.1:0-12889 GCA_964486705.1 uncultured Oleiharenicola sp.
AGTTCGATGACGCGGGCGCTGTCCGGGCCGCGGTTGATGAGATCGCCGAGCAAAATCAGCCGATCGTCCTTCTGCAGGTCGAGTTTGTCGAGGAGGTCCGCGAATTCCCGGGCACAGCCATGGATGTCGCCGACGGCGATGAGTCTACCGGCCATGATCGGGAGCTTTGACCATCGGGGCCCGGGGGCACAAAGAAAATCCTGCAGAAGGTTCGCCTTCCGGTTCCGATATCGATGGGTCTTTGAGGGGCAAATTGATTTCCCAAATTTGCTAGCGTTCGCGGCTCGCGAGGGTAAACAAGAAAACACCCATGGAGCTGAATCTTCACGCAATTGCCACAAAGTGTTACGTGACCGGCCGCGATTTTCAGGAGCACGACCGGGTGGTCAGCTACCTCGTGCGGGAAGCCAGTGGCGAGGTGGCCCGGCGCGACTTGCTGGAGAGTGAGGACGGGCGTTTCATGCCCCCGGCTTTCGTATACTGCCGCTGGGTCGTGGGCTTCAAGCAGCGCAAGGCCGGGGAGAATGCCGCCCTGACGCTGAAGCTGACCGCCGAGAACCTGTTTCTTACCCTCGCGGCACCCGAGGCTGAACCGAGCGCCACCAACACGCCGTTGCTGCAGTTCCTCGCGTTGATGCTGGAGCGCAAGCGGCAGATCAAGGCCCGCGGCCTGACCGAGGACGGTGCACGCCAGATCTACGAGCACATGGCGACGCACCAACTCTACGAAGTGCCGGTGGGCGATCTGAACGTGGAATTCTTCCGGAAAATCCAGGAGCATCTTGGAGTCCTGGTCGGCACGCCGAAGCCGAAGACGGAGCCAGTCGTCGCGCCCGCGGTCCCCGTCACGAGCTGAGGCGGGAAGTGCGCGATTGGGAGATGGCTTCGCGTCTTGAGGTTGGCTGGCGCGGCTTTCTCGTGCCGAAACTTTCCCGGGTCACGCTCTAACAGCCCGCACGGCCTCTGGGGCGGGGGCTGCGATGGCTGGCGGCTCGTTGACCGCGCGAATCTGCGTGTGATCGAGGAAAGAGTCCCGCCTGGGTCGGGGAGCGCCGGCACCATCGCGAGCGGGCCCGGCAGTTTTTCTAGGTGTTGGAGGTGGGGCGGTGATCGAAGTTGAGGGCATCAGCACGTCGTGGGGAGACGGCGTCGCCTCCACGCTTTCGTGCCCAAGGAGCTTCTGCACGGTGCGGATGAAAAATTCCCGAACCGGCGTCCGGCCGACAACGACGGGGCATTGACGCGTCGGATCGGATCACACTCATTCGGCAAAAGAGAAAGGAGTGGCGCTGGGGCTGGTTGGAAGAACTGTCAGCAAAGGCGACATCGCTGAATCCCAATCCGCCGGCGTCCGGTTCGCGGGCTCACGGCAAAGGTTGGAGCGACGAATCGAATCCGCCGGTCTGGCGCTGTCTCCCGCGGAGCGGAGATTAGGTTTGGCGAAGGCATCGATCCTTTGCAAAAGGCAGGATGCAGATCACACAAATTCCGTTTGGGACGACGGACTGGGCGGCCGTGAAAGCAGAACGCAAAGCAGGCGAAACCGGCTGGGCCGATTGGAGGGTTTGCCAGTTCGGCGCGATCCGGGTCCGGATGCTGGAGTATTCGCCGGGCTACAGCTCCGACCACTGGTGCTCCAAGGGGCACATTCTTCTCTGCCTGGAGGGCGAACTCGTCACCGTCTTGGAAGATGGCCGGGAGTTTGTGCTTCGCCCCGGCATGAGCTATCAAGTCGCCGACGGAGCCGAACCCCATCGTTCGTCCACGAAGTTCGGGGCCAAGCTGTTCGTCGTTGACTGACCAACGGACCGGCGAATCAGCTTTTGACGTCATGGTTCGTTTGCCTAGTTTTCGGTTGTGAACAAATCCCAGATCGCCGCGGTTCTGACTGACATTGGCACCTTGCTGGAGTTGAAGGGGGAGAATCCCTTCAAGATCCGCGCCTATGCGTCGGGGGCACGGTTGATCGAGGCGCTCAGTGAGAGCGAGCTCGGCCAGCGCGTGGCGGCGGGCACACTCGAGGAGGTTAAGGGCATCGGCGAGGCCCTCGCCCAGAAAATCACCGAGCTTCAGACGACAGGGAGGCTGGAATACTACGAAAAACTGAAAGCCTCCCTTCCCGCTGGGCTCGTGGAGTTGCTGCAGATTCCCGGGGTCGGGCCGAAGAAGGTGCGGGCGCTCCACGAAAAGCTCGGCATCGACTCGATCGCGAAGCTGAAGCAGTCCTGTCTCGACGGAAAGGTGGCCGAGCTCGAGGGATTCGGCGCGAAATCCCAGGAAAAAATCCTCGAGGGAATCAGCAATCGGGAGAAATACGGCCGGCGGCACCTCTGGCTCGAAGCGTGGGAGACGGCCGAGCCGCTCCTCGCCGGCCTGCGGCGGCTGCCCCAGGTGCAGCGGGCGGAACACGCGGGGAGCCTGCGCCGCCGGATGGAGACGGTCGGGGACCTGGATTTTTTGGTGGCGACGCTCGACCCGAAGCCGGTGGTGGAGTGGTTCGTGAATTGGGCGGAGGTCAAGGAGGTCACCGCTCACGGGGAAACCAAGGCGAGTGTGCGGCTCGAGTCAGGCATTCAGGCGGATCTGCGCTTGGTGCCACCGGAGCAGTTTGTCTTTGCGCTGCATCATTTCACCGGCTCGAAGGATCACAATGTGGCGATGCGTCACCGGGCGCTGGCGCGCGGACTGTCGATGAGCGAGTGGGGACTGGTGCCGGCTGAGGGGGAAGGAACCGCGAAGGAGAAGGCGGAGGAGCGAGGCCGGAAAACAAACATTCAGACCGAGGAACAACTTTTCCACGCCCTTGGTCTGCCCTTCATCGCGCCGGAATTGCGCGAGGGCCTGGGGGAGCTCGAGGTCGCGGAAAAAGGCGGGCTCCCGCCGCTGGTCGAGGAAGGGGACATCCGCGGGGTTTTCCACAACCACACGACCGCCTCGGATGGACACAACCCGCTGGAGGAAATGGTCGCGGCGGCGGAGAGACTGGGCTTCGAGTACCTGGGGATCGCGGACCACTCCAAGTCGAGCGTGCAGGCCGGCGGGTTGAGCGAGGCGCGCCTCGCGGAGCAGATCGCGACGATCAAGAAACTTAATTCCGCGAAGAAGTTCACCACTCATGTGTTCACCGGGACGGAATGCGACATCCTGCCGGACGGGAAGCTGGACTTCGCCGACGAGGTGCTGGCGCAGCTGGATTACGTCGTTGTCTCGGTGCACAGCTCCTTCAAGCAGAGCGAGGAAGAGATGACGAAACGCATCATTCGCGCGATCGAGAATCCCTATGCGACGATGCTCGGGCACCTCACCGGCCGGTTGCTGCTGCAGCGCGAAGGTTATGCGGTCGACGCGGAGAAAATCATCGATGCAGCGATCGCCAACCGGGTGATCATCGAGCTGAACGCGAACCCCTGGCGGCTCGATCTGGACTGGCGCCATTGGCGGAAGGCGGCGGAGCGCGGCCTGCTGTGCAGCATCAACCCCGACGCGCATTCGACCGAGCAGCTGTCCTATTTCCGGGTGGGGGTTGGGATCGCCCGCAAAGGATGGTTAACCAAGGAAAGTATCCTGACGACCCGGTCACTGTCAGCGGTGAAGCAATGGCTGACGCAGAGGAAGTGAACGGCCGGGCGCGGTCGGCCCGGAATCGCCTGCCAGCCGGCTTCGACCGCGGAAGGGCCGAGTGGGGCGGGCCATCCCGCTTCACTCCCGACCGCCTGAATTCGCCCTAAAAATTGCGCGTGTAGCTCGCGCCGCGTTCGTCCTCGAATGTCAGCGAATTGGCGGTGATCCCGGTGAGCTTCAAGCCCATCTCGTGCTCCACAATATGGCCGACGCGATAGACGCGGTCGTTCATCAGTACCTTGCTGTCGGTGGCGGAAGCGCGGATGCCGGCAACGCGCAGGCTTTCGATGAAGTTAATGGCCTTGATGTCCAACTTGGCCGGCGGCTCTGCCGGTTTGACCGGTTCGGGCGCGGGCGCCGGGGTGGCTTTGAACACGGGCTTAGGAGCGACGACAATCGCGGCCACGATGGGGGGCGGAGTTGAGGCCGCAGGTGCGGGCAGTGTCAGGACAAATGCCGGTGCGGGACTTGGAGGGGCTTTGACGACGGACCCACTTTCAGGTTTGGGTGAGGCAACCCCCGCGACGGATGACTTGGCGCGCGGAGTTTCAACGGGCCCGCTCGACAAAAAGCGGCCGAGGTAGACGCTGCCGACCACCAGAAAAATCACGGCGCCCAATCCGAGCCCGATCTGGCGATAGGGAAGGCCGTAGCCGGCCGGTTGCGTGCGATGCGCGATCCGGGCCGCCGGTTGACCGCCAACGCCCGGCATGGCGGCCAGGGGCGGGGCCTCGCCCGTGCGCTGCTTTTGGGCCTTCTTCAGGGCGTCGTTGATCAAACTCATGAGTTAATCGGTCAGGCGCTCAAGATCGCGCGAAGCGCGGCGCGCGTCCCAGAAACTGACCTCGTCTGAATCCCGAATAAAGGCGGAAAGCAGCGATTTATCGCAGAGATTATTGATGATGCGCGGGATTCCCCGGCTCGCCTTGAAGACTTGGCGCAGCGCCCAGGGCGTGAAATGCGGCCTCCCCATGCTCCCGGCGACGGTCAGGCGGTGGTTGATGTAACGGTCCATTTCCTCGCGCGAAAAGGGGCGCAGTTCATAGTGCACCAAGATGCGCTGGCGCAACTGCCGGAGTTCCTCCAGCGCCAGCTTGGCCTTTAACTCGGGCTGGCCGAGCAGGACGATTTGCAGCAATTTCTGCTTGTCCGTCTCGAGGTTGGAAAGAAGACGAACTTGCTCGAAAACCTCGAACGAGAGATTTTGCGCCTCATCGATGATCAGCACGATCTCCCGGCCGGCGGCGATCCGGTCGAGCAGCACCTGGTTCATCTGGGCGACGAGGTCGTTCTTGCTGCGGGCCAGATTCGGCTCTTTGAGCTCGGTCAAAATGGCCTTCAACATCTGCGTTTCGGTCACCCGCGGGTTGAGCACCAGCGCGGTATCATAGTGCGCTGGGCTGAGTTCGTTCAGAAACTTGCGGCAAAGGGTGGTTTTTCCGCAGCCCACTTCCCCAATCAGGACAATGAAGCCTTTTTTCTCGCCCACCCCGTACTTGAGGTGTTGCAGGGCCTCTTGGTGCGTGGAGCTCAGATAGAGAAACTTCGGGTCCGGAGTGATATGGAACGGCATCTCCGTAAATCCGTAGTAGCTTTGATACATCTGGCTCGGGAGTATTTGATGCCGGACAGAAAAAGCACGCAAAAACCGTGTGAATTGCGTTTGAAAAAAGTTGCTTGGTGCTTGGCTGGCATCTTTATCTGAAACCCTTCACCGGTGAATCTTGGCAAACTGATCCTCGGAATCTATGCCGCCCTGTTCGTGGCGGTCACGCTTTGGGCGGGTGGCTTTTTCGTCCAAATGCACCGCGACTATCTCACGCTCAAAGCGCAGGAAACCGCCAATCAGCGCCGACTGGCCGAGGCGGAGTCCCGCCTGCAGGCCCAGGAAAAATACCTCGACCAGCTCCGGCACGACCCGGTGTTGATCGAGCGGATCATCCGCCAAAAGCTCGGTTACGCCAAAACCCAGGAATTCGTTTTTCGTTTTGAAGAAAAAAACTAAGCCATGGGCCCGCCCCCAAGGATACCGGGCGGCGGAACGGGGGCTCAGACGTCATGCCCGGTCCGACCAGGCCGGCAGCGTCGGCCGCAAATCTTTCTGCCCAGATTTTGAAACACTCCCTCGCTTCTAATTATGAACAGTGACCAATTGATCGCCACCTACCGGGCGGCCGGGCAAGGCCATGTCTTTGCCTTTTGGGACCGCTTGGCGGTGAACGAGCGCCAAGAGCTCCTCGCGCAGGCGGCGGAGATCGACCTCGCGGAAGCGGACCGGTTGACCCGGGCGCTGGTCTTCAATTCCGGTGCCGGCGGAGTCAATCTCGCGGGTCTGGCTCCCGCACCGTATCAGCGCCTCCCGGAAAACGGCGGCGAAGCGGCGAGCTGGGCGCAGGCGCAGGCAGCCGGCGAAGCGGCGTTGCGGGCGGGACGCGTCGCGGCCTTCACGGTCGCCGGCGGTCAGGGGACGCGGCTCGGGTACGATGGGCCCAAAGGCACTTTTGCCGTCACCCCGCTCAAGGCTAAGTCGCTCTTTCAACTGTTCGCGGAGAAGATCAAGGCCGTCGGACAGCGCTATGGCCGGCCTTTGCACTGGTTTATCATGACGAGTCATGCCAACCACGAACAGACGGAGGCGTTTTTTGCCGAGCATCGATTCTTTGGCTTGGATTCGGGACGGGTTCATTTCTTCCGCCAGGGCCGGATGCCGGCCGTCGATTTCGCCGGCAAGCTGCTCATGGAGACCCCCGGTTCGCTGGCCCTCAGTCCGGACGGTCACGGGGGGTCGTTGCGCGCCCTCCACCGCTCGGGCGCGCTGGATCTCATGAAAGCGCAGGGAATCGACACGATCAGCTTTTTCCAGGTCGACAATCCCCTCGTGCGGAGCGTCGACGCGACGTTCATCGGGTTTCATCTTCTCGCCGGTTCGGAGATGTCGAGCAAGATGGTGTCAAAGGCCTATCCGGAGGAAAAGGTCGGGCACTTCTGCGTCCAGCACGGCAAGGTGATCGTGGTCGAATACAGCGACATGCCGGCCGCGATGCAGCAGGAGACGACGTCCGACGGTGCGCTTCGCTACCTTGCCGGGAGCATTGCCATCCATGTGATCGATCGGGAATTTGCCCGGCGGCTGGCCGTCGGGGGCGAAGGAATGGCGCTCCCGTTCCACCGGGCGGATAAGAAGATTCCCACCATCGATGCCGGCGGAATGCCGGTAAAGCCGGAGAAAGCCAACGGCGTGAAGTTCGAGATGTTCGTCTTCGATGCGCTGCCGTTTGCGAACAACTCCATCGTCATTGAGACGGGGCGGACGGACGATTTTAGCCCGGTCAAGAATGCCACGGGACTCGATTCCCCGAAAACCTCCCGGGAGGACCAGCTCCGGCAGTTTGCCCGCTGGCTCAACGCGGTCGGGGCGTCCGTTGAGACTGACGCCAGCGGACTGCCGAAATGGGATCTCGAAATCTGTCCGCTGTTCGGCTACGATTTTCCCTCGTTTGCCGAGCGGTGGCATCGACTGGCAATCAAGCCGGTGATCACCGACGGACTTTATCTTGAGTAACTTTATGATGCTTCCCGAAAAAATCTCCTGCGCCGTTCACGACCAAAAGCTGATGCCGGCGACCGCCGAAAACCTCGGCGCCTGGCTGCAGGCCGGACTGCCGGATTGGGCGGTGCAGAGCATGACCGAGCTCGTCGAGCGCGGCGAGTGGAGTGAGCTGAACGACCGCTTTTATCGATACCTCGAATTCGGCACCGGCGGCATGCGTGGGCGCACGATCGGAAAGGTGGCGGCCACCGCCGAGACCGGTCAGGTCAGTCCGCAGGGTTCCCCCGAGCATGCGAACGTGGGCAGCAACCTCCTGAACGATTTCACCCTGATTCGCGCCATGGTCGGGTTGTACGGTTACGTCAGCCAGTACCTTGTCGCGCAAAAATGCTACGACTTGCCGAAGCTCGTCATTGCACATGACGTCCGGCATTTTTCCCGGCACTTCTGCGAGCTCGCCGCCTCGACCTGGACGCGCCTCGGCGGCGTGGCCTTTATCTTCGACGGGCCCCGTTCGACCCCGCAGCTGAGTTTTTCCGTGCGCTACCTGAAGGCGCACACCGGCGTGGTGATTACGGCCAGCCACAATCCGCCGCACGATAACGGCTTCAAGGCGTATTTCACCGACGGCGCTCAAGTAACGGCGCCGCATGACAGCGGGATCATCGCCGAGGTCAACAAGGTGGCGCTTGCCGCCGTGCGCGAATTTCTGGCCAAGGATGTTTCCCGGGTGGTCACGCTGGGCAGCGACTGCGATGACGCCTATCTCGCCGCGGCCGCCCAGTCCGCGCTGGATTCGACCGTCTTCCAGAAGACGGCGCTGAAGGTTGTCTACACCAACATCCACGGGGTGGGGGCGATTTCCTCGGTGCCGCTGCTCTTGCAGGCGGGCGTGCACGTCACCGAGGTGCCGGAGCAGTCCGCGTTTGATGCCCGGTTCCCGACCGTCAAATCGCCCAACCCGGAGAACGCCGAGGCGCTCGCCCTTGCGGTCGCGCTGGCGGAGAAGGGCGGACACGATCTTGTGATGGCGACCGACCCGGACAGCGACCGGATGGGCGCGGCCGTGCGCAACCGCGCGGGCAAGATGGAATTCCTGACCGGCAATCAGGTTGGGGCCCTGCTCTCCGACTATCGGATCACCAAATACAAGGAACTCGGCTGGATTCCGACGGCCGGGAGCGCCTCGGCGGTGATCGTGAAGACCTTTGTGACTTCGCCGTTGCTCGACGCCATCGGCCGCGGTCACGGCGTCAAGGTGATCAACACCCTGACCGGCTTCAAGTGGATCGCCGCCAAGATGCGCGGCTACGAAGAAAAGCTGAAGGGCGAGCTCTTGGTCAAGGAAGGCATCGCGCTGGATTACGATGCGACGCCGTTCCGCAAGCGGGCCGAGTTGCTGCTGAAGCACAGCTCATTCTATCTCTTCGGCACGGAAGAAAGTTACGGCTACCTGCCCAACGACGCCCTGCGCGACAAGGACGGGAACTCGGCCTGCCTGATGTTTGCCGAGGTCTGCGCGTGGGTGAAATCGCGTGGGCTGACCGTGCCGGAATACCTTGACGAGATCTACCTGAAGTACGGGTTCTTCCTCGAGGGCGTGATCAATATCTACTACGAGGGCGCGAGCGGCGCGGCGAAGATCAAGCGGATTCTCGACACCTACCGGGTTGGTCCGCCCACCGCATTTGGGGACACGAAAGTGACGCGCTTCCAGGATTTCGGCCGGGAGAAATTCTCCGATACCGACGGCGAGCTGATCCCGGCCCAAGATCTTTATCTCGTGACACTGGCGAACGGGTATTCTTTTGCGGCCCGCGGGAGCGGCACGGAGCCAAAGATGAAGTTCTACCTCTTCGCGCAGGAGCCGGCGCAATCCGCCGCCGATCTGCCGGCCGCGAAGGCGAAAGCGAAGGCCACACTCGACGCCCTCAAGGCGTTGATCGACGCCGACGCCCGCGCCCGCGCGGAAGGCTGAAGCCCGCCGGGTGAAGCTGTTTTCCTCCGCGGAGTGAAGCCGCCGGCTTGCCGCCTGATTCCCTCTTGTGGGTGTCGGTCCCAAAAAAAACTCGCGACACCGTCCGGGCGGTGCGGGTCGTCGTGAGGGCTGGGGGAGAACGGGGCTGGTTGGCCCGGAAGCGCGGACTCGCTCCGAAGCCCAGCGCCCAGGGCTCGGACCTTAACTCGGCTTATTCTGGATCGACGGGTCGATCGCAACCGGCGTCGTCCCGTCTTTAATCAAGTTGGCCGTGTATTTGAAGGTGCCGGTGTCGGAAGGCAAATTCCGATCGAAGACCTGCACATTTCCTTTCCCGTTTCCGCCGGGATGGCCGCCGCCCGTGAAGATGTCGCCACCCCCATCGACCACAATGGCGTTGGGGGACCAGGCCCAACTGTTGCCGACGGCGGGATCGATCTTGAAAATGATCGCCACCCCCCGGCCGTGGTCCTGGGTGATCTCAACGGTGTCGGGGTCGCAGGTGCCGGCGACGGGGTTAACAATAACTATGGGTGAGGGCATGGTTTGGATTCCTTATCTGGATGGTGGCGCCACCGATGACCCCGCTTCATCGGTTAGCAGGCGGACGAGATCGGCATAAGCGGGGTGCCGATAAGTGGTGGCTTCGATTTGCTGCGCGAGTTGGCGGGCCTCAGCGACGGCGCCCAGCCGGAACTGGGCGGCGGCAAAGGTGGTCAGGGCATCCAAGTTGCCCTGCGCGACCATCGCCTGCAGGAGCGCAGTCACGGCGCGCCAGTGGATCACCGCTTCCGCGCGCTGACCGTCGCGCGCCAGCAGGTCGCCGAACAGCAGTTCGTTTTTGGCGACGATGGCGTCGCGGGTCTGCCCCAGGCTCCGGTCAGCGGTGGTGAACTGTCGCACTTTCACCAGGTAGTCCTTCAGGTCAGCAAGGCGGCGGGGCCGCTCATCGTCGGTGGCGAGCAGGGTCGCCACAAAGAGGGCGCGGCCGCGGAGATTCACCTGCCAATCGGCCATGGTGGGATCGAGGGCGACCAGGCGCAGCGAGCCGGCCAGCGTCCGCTGCGCATTCTCCCGCGCGGCGACGCGGTCGTTGGTGGCCAGTTGGGTCTCGGCAAGAATGGCCTCCGTCTGGTGGAGTTGCTCAAGCCAGATTTTGTTCTGGGGGTCCACGGTCACGAGGCGATTCGCGATCTCCACGGCCGTCAGCGCGGAATCCCGCGCCGCCGCCGCGCGGCCCAGTGCGAGTTCCAGCCGGGCCAGTTCGGCCTGGATGAGAAGGAGGATGCGCCTGACCTGCTGGTTGGACGCGGCATCCGGCACCGACTCCAGCACGTGTTGCTCTTCTTTCTGGGCTTCAAGGGCGCGCGCAAAATTGCCTTGAGCCTCATAGGTCTTCGCAATCCAGCTGATGGTGTTGGCCAGCTCAAGGGCCCGCATGGGTTCCTTTGGCAGCAGCAGATGCCAGATGGCACGGGTCTGGCTGAAGGCCGCCAACGCCTCGGCCCCGCGCGCCGATTCGAGGCAGACGACCCCGATGTTTTCATGGGCGTAGGCCGCTTCCGCCTGCCAGCCGGAATTGCTGGCATCGATCGTTCGCAGTCGCGTGGCCAGGCTGAGGTAGTTGCGAAAAGCCCGCTCCGCCTCTGGCAGCTGGCCGTGTTTCCAGGCAAGGTAGCCGACCCAATAAACGCTCTGGGCATGTTCGAAAATGCGCTGGCCATCACGAGGCGCGAGAGCGAGAAGCTGCGCGGTAGTATCCGCCGCCTGTTGGAAGGCGACTTGGGCGGTGTCGAGCTGGCCGCGTTGTTCGCGGATTTCGCCGATCAGGTGGAGGGCCCGGGATCGGCGGCCGAGGGCATTGGCGTCGAGCTGGCCGGCCGTCTGTCGTGCGTAGTAGGCCAGGACTTTCTCGCCGACGCTGTCGAGCACGTCGAGCCGGCCGACGGGGTCGAGCTTTTTTCGCAAGTCGCCAATCATAAATTCGAGCAAATTCTCGGCCTTGCTGCGCTGTTGCTGGGCCTCGTCGCGCGCCTGCCAGGCCAGCGCCGCGAGGCCGAGGGTGATGGCCATGCCCAACACCGAAGCCGCGGCGATCAGCGTCATCCGCCGGTGGCGGCGATGCAGCTCGCGCTGGTACAATTGGTCGAAGCCGACGCCGAGCAAGCCGGCGACGAGCCGGATGAAGGCGACTTCCCGGCCGTCGGCGTGGCGGCGGGCGTCGGCCGCCACGTGTTCCGCCGGTTCGGCCGCGAGCCGGCCGTCCGCTCCCAGCTCGCGCCGCAACGCCGGTGAAAAACAGTCATCGGCCGCGCCCTCGATCTTCGGTTCGCCATTGACAATCAGGGCAAACACCCGGGCTTCACCGTGCAACTGTTTGAAGGCGATGATTTCTTCCTGCACCCAGCGGGACTTCGCGGAGGCCGGCGAGCAAATCACCACCATCGTCGCCGACTCGCGCAGGGCTGTGCGGATCGTCTCCCCGAGCGCACTCGTGGTCGGCAATTCGTCGCGGTCGCGAAACACGGGAGCCAGGCGCGGTCCGACCGTGCCGATGGGAGCCGTTTGGCCATGGAACCGGACGGGTACGGTGTAGGCCTCGAGGCGGCGCATGAGCCAGCTCGCCCACGTGGTGTCGTCGTGGCTGTAGCTGATAAAGACGCGGTAATGCCGCTGGGCCGCCGCGCTGTCCTTCGCAACCGACGGAAACGGCTCCTGCGATTGCAGGGGATGGGCCAGCTTGCTCATTAAGCGCGGAACGGGCCGGGATCGGCGACCGACGTGGGCTGCTCGACGGAACGCCCGGGACGCGCGAATTGGTCTCGAGACGGTTCCCAATTCATAGCTGCAAACCGAAAACCCAGAACACAACAACCTGGCACGACTCGCGGGCGATTATGGATCCTTCGTGGGGTGAGCCCGTTTTTCACAGTTCAAGAGACTACATCGCGGCCCGGCTTACGGTCAACGAGCGAGTGAAGAAAATACGCCGGGTTTGGATCGCACCGCGATCAACGCGCGCAGAGACCGGGACGGATGGAGGCCGGGTGGCGGCGAACGCGAATCCCATTTGACCCTCGGAGTTTTTTTATTCCTTTGCGGAACGGCACAGGCTGCAGCCTTTGGGTTCTGCCCGGGGCGAAAAACGGATCAACCTCAACCCCCACTCCCACGGCAAAATACTGGATGATCACTAATCGCGACGCCTCGGCCACCGGCTTGGGCACGCACCGTTCCGAAAACTCAGTTTCTTCACCGCCGATCGCGTTCCGATCGACAAGTTCTCGAGCTGGCCCAAGCAGCCACGCCAACAGTTCAGCGACGCGCTCACCGCACAGGTCGATGTCTTCCCGCTGATTTCCAACAACGACCACGGGCGGCAGAAGCACGCCACGCTCATTTTTCATGGCTACAACAACGACTGGCAGAATGCCGCGCGCCGTTACCAGCAGATCACCGCCGACCTGTATCTCGGTGTAGGCGGACTCGGCCTCTGCGTGCTTTTCACCTGGCCCTCCAATGGTCAGACGGCGCACTATCTGGCGGATCGCGACGACGCCCGGGCCTCGGGGCCGGCGCTCTCCTCGGTTTATAATCTGCTCTATGATCGGGCGATGGTGATGCAGCGCAACGCCGCCGACGGCACCGGAGTCTGCAAGGCCAAGCCGTATCGATGCAGTTGAGAGGGCGTCGATGTCCCCATCGACGCCTGTCGCCGGTGTGGCCTGTTGTTCGCGGCT
>CAZAOI010000074.1:0-12822 GCA_964486705.1 uncultured Oleiharenicola sp.
AAGGGCGGCGTCACCCCGGTGCTGTTGTGCGACGATGTGCTTGGCGAACTCGATCCGGAACGGCGGGCGAGATTCTGGGCGTCGCTCGACGGGGACCCGCAGGTGATCGCCACGGGTACGAGCCCGCCAGCCGCGGACGGCGGCTGGCAGGTGCTGCAAGTGACCGGGGGAAACATCCTGCCGCAAGGCGCGCCAGCATGAGCTTTGAACCGTGGCAATGGGGGCTGCTGATCACCGGCGCGGTGGTGGTCGGGCTGGCGAAGACGGGCATCGCCGGTCTGGCGATTCTGTTCGTGGCCCTGCTCGCCAACGCGATGCCGGCGCGACAGGCGACGGGGGTGATTTTGCCCCTGTTGATTTTGGGCGATATCTTTGGCGTTCTCCTCTACCGTCGGCATGTCGAGTGGCGGCATCTCTGGCGGCTGTTTCCGTGGACTGCGGCAGGCGTTGTGCTCGGTTGGCTGGCGCTCGGATCCATCGACGACCAGCAGACGAAGCGTTTGATCGGCGGCATCCTCGCGCTGCTGGTCGGGATTCATTTCTGGCGGACCGCGCGGGCGGCGCGAGTGGACGGTAAAGTCGCGCGCGCTCCGCATTGGGTGGCGGCGGGCACGGGGCTGCTGGCGGGCTTCACCACGCTCGTCGCGAACGCCGCCGGCTCCGTCATGACGATCTATCTGCTGGCGATGCGGCTGCCGAAGCTGGGGTTTCTCGGTACAAACGCGGTATTTTTTCTCCTGCTGAACTGGTTCAAGGTGCCCTTCATGGTGAACCTCGGGCTGATCAACGCCGACAGCCTGTGGCTGAACCTCAAGCTGGCTCCGGCGGTGATCGTCGGCTGCCTGTTGGGGCGTTATGCCGCGGCGCGGATGAATCAGCGGGTATTCGAGACCTCTGCGCTGAGCCTGACGGTGCTGGCCGCGGTGAAGCTGCTGGTGTTTTGAGGGCGATCCACTAACAAGACTTCACCAATGGCGCGATCGTCGGTCAGGCAGATGTGGAAGGCAAAACTCGAGGGAAAACTCGCGGCCAAGTCGTGGCCCGATGCACCCACGCTGCAGCGTCCGGCCTTCGCCGGACGGGTGCTGGGCATCGACCCGAGTTTGCGCGGAACGGGTTTGGCGCTGATCGAGTTCACCGCCGGCCGGCCGGCGGTGCTGTTGCGCTGCCAGACGGTCAAGGTGCATTCGCGGGAGACGATGGCGTTTTGCCTCGGCGAGATCCACCGGGCCGTGGCGGCCTTCGTGGCGGATTTTGATCCACGGCATGTGGCGTTGGAGCAGACGATCTTCGTGCAGAATTTCCAGACGGCGCAGATTCTCGGCGCGGCCCGCGGCGCGGCCATCGCGGCGGCCGCGCTGCAGCAGAAGGAAATTTTCGAGTACGCCCCGTTACGCGTGAAACAGGCGGTGACCGGCCTCGGGCGCGCGAGCAAGGAGCAGATGGCGCGGAGCGTCATGGGCCTGCTTGGCCACGGTCGCATGCTGGCCTTCGACGAAGCCGACGCCGCCGGCGTGGCGCTCTGCCACGCGCTGACGTGGCGCGGGTAGCGCACGAGGGCTCTGCGTTCGTCTTGCACCGTGGGTGGTTGAGCCCATCCCGGGCGAGTAAGAGATCTGCGGACCCCGGGGTGGATTTTCTTAACCCGGATGCATCATAGTTTTTCCAATCTGACGCCTCCGCTTTCCGCGCCCGACGAGCGCGGAAAGGCGACTTGGTCGCGGTTAACCCCGACCAAGTCGGCCCGACAGGGTGCATCCGTCACACCTCGGGGTGTGATGGATGCAGGTTAAGCCGCGCGTTGCTATGTTCGGCCAATTCGGGCAAGGATTGGATTCATGTTGGAGACGGCAGCACCTTGGGCGGCGCGAAAGTTCTATTTTAAACCGAGGCTGGTCGAGGCCTTGCGGGGCTATACGCGCGGAAAGTTTTTGGCCGATCTTGGCGCTGGGCTTACGGTAGGTGTGGTGGCGCTATCCCTGTGCGTGGGACTCGGCATCGCGTCGGGCGTGACGCCGGCCGCGGGTCTTTACGCGGGCATCATCGGCGGGTTTCTGGTTTCGGCGCTGGGCGGGTCGCGGGTGCAGATCGGCGGACCCGCGGGGGCGTTCGTCGGGCTGATCGCCCTGATGGTCGCGCAATACGGCGTGGCTGATCTGTTGCTCTGCACGATGCTGGCGGGCGTGATCTTGTTTGCGATGGGTGCGCTGCGCCTGGGCGGCCTGATCAAGTTCGTGCCCCATCCGGTGACGGTTGGCTTCACGTGCGGGATTGCCGTCACCATCTTCGGGACGCAAGTCCGAGCCCTTCTCGGTCTGCAGGTGGCGCAGGAGCCGGTGGAGTTTCTGCCGAAAATGGTCGCGCTGGCGAAGGCGCTTCCGAGCATGGAAGCGGGCACAGTCGTTCTTTCGCTGGTTTCGCTCGCCTTGATTTTATTCTGGCCCAAGCGCTGGAGCCGGGTGCCGGGATCGATCGTGGCGGTGGTGGTCGGATTGGGGCTGGTGCAGCTGTATCACCGCCTCGGCTGGAGCATTGAGACCATCGGGACCAGGTTTGGCGGGATCCCGCAGGGACTGCCGTCGATCAATTTTCCCGCCGTCGATGTGGCGCACCTGGGGGCGTTGGTCCGACCGGCCTTTACGATCGCGTTGCTCGGCGCGATTGAGTCGCTCTTGTCGGCCGTGGTGGCCGACGGCTTGATCGACGATCGGCACGATTCCAATCAGGAGTTAATGGCGCAGGGCGCGGCAAATTTTGTGGTCCCACTTTTCGGCGGTTTGCCCGTGACCGGCGTGTTGGCGCGAACGGCGACCAATGTTCGCAGCGGCGCCGTCTCGCCGGTGGCGGGCCTTGTGTGCGCTGGGTTTCTTCTGGTGGTGCTGCTCGTGGCCGCGCCTCTTTTTGCAGACGTACCGCTCGCCACGCTGGCGGCGGTGCTGGCGGTGGTGGCCATCCGGATGGGCGAATGGGAGGAGTTTCCGTTGCTGCACCGCAAGCCCAGGGGGGACGCCGCAGTGTTCCTCACCACCTTCGCCCTTACGGTGCTGTTCGACCTGACGGTTGCGGTCGAGGTCGGCATGGTGCTGGCAGCGTTTTCTTTCATCAAGCGGGTGGCCGATACCACGAAGATCCACGAAATGACCGGCGAGGAGGTCGCAGCGGACGGGCAAGGACACGAACCGGTCAAGGATGTGCCGCGCGGCGTGATGATTTACCGGGTGTTTGGAGCGCTGCTGTTCGGTTCGGCGGAAAAACTGGAGAGCATCATCCGGCGCACCGGCGGCGACACGCGGGTGGTCATTCTGCACATGGCGGCGGTGACGGCGATGGACGCGACCGCGCTCAATCGTGTGGAAAATCTACACGCGAAGTTGCGCCGGCACGGCAAGTACCTCGTGTTGAGCGGACCGCACACGCAGCCCTATTTCATGATGGAGAAGGCCGGGTTCTTCGACGCGCTGGACCGGGAGAATATTGCGGCGGATCTGGAGTCGGCCGTGGCGCGGGCGCGGGCGCTGACGGTGGCAAAATAAGGCGGGACGGGCCGATTTTAGCCGGTCAAACGAATCCACCCGGCTTCACTTGCCCAAAACTTTCCGGAGGCTTTTGCCGAGGTCGCTCACGCGGTAGGGCTTGGTGATATAGTCGTAGAAGCCCATTTCCATGAACTGGCGGGCCATCTCGTCGTTGTCGTAGCCGCTCGCCATGACCGCACAGACTTCGGGATCGAGGTCGCGCAGCTGGCGGTAGGTCTGCTCTCCGCCCATCCCGCCGACAATCGTGAGGTCCATGATGACCACGTCGTAGGGGCGGCCGATGTTCAGATAGCGTTTGTAGAATTGAATGGCCTCCTCGCCGTTGCGGGCGAGGTCGTATTTGTAGCCGAGACTCTCGAGCATCCCGCCGGTCAGGGCCCGGATATCGTCGTCGTCGTCCATGAACAACACCCGGCCGGTGCCGAAACGCAGGCTCGGCTTCCGTCGCAGCTCGGTCTCCGCGGATTTTTCGGCCGGAGGCAGGAAGACGGTAAAGGTCGTGCCGACCCCCACCTCGGTATCGACCGCCAGTTGTCCGCCGTGGCGCAAAACGACTGAGTGCACCGTTGCCAGACCAAGGCCGGAGCCATCTTTCTTTTTGGTGGTAAAGAACGGGGTGAAGATCTTGTCCAAATATTCCGGCTTGATGCCCGCGCCATTGTCGCGGACCTCGATGGAAACATAGGGGCCCGCGACGAGTTTCGTGATTTGCCCCGGGCCGAGGGTGACGTTGCCGGCTGTCAGCCAGATCTGGCCCTGGCCAGTCGTCATGGCTTGAATCGAATTAATGATCAGATTTTGGAAAACCTGCAGCATCTGGGCGCGGTCCACGCAGATGGTGGTGGTGTCCGGGGCGACATTGACCTCGATTTTTGCGGCCGAGCCGGCGGAAGCCAACCGGACGGCCTCGTTCAACACCTCGGCGGGTGTCACCACCTGGCGCACAGCGGCTCCTCCCTTGGAGAAATTCATGAGCTGCTTTGAGAGCGACTTCGCGGCCAGACAGGCGCGTTCCGTGTTGTCGAGGCCGGTGTAGTCACGGCTATCCTTGGCCATCGAGACGCCGCCGAGGATCGTGGTGAGAAGGTTGTTGTAATCGTGGGCGATGCCGCCGGCGATTTGTCCGAGAAACTCAAAGCGGTTGGCCCGCACCAGTTCTTCGGGCGTCAGGTTCATTTCCTCGGGGTTACGGAAGACGACGACCACCCCGGCGGGCTGGCCATCGGCACTCAAGACCGGACGGGAACTGTAGGCCACCGGAAGCGCCGTCCGTCCGTCGAGGTCCAAGGCGAATTCATTGTTGAGTGCCAACGGCGCGCCGAACGTCAGGCATTTGGCGAAGGGACTTTCCCCGGCCTGACCCGATTGCCGATGGACGAGGCGGAAAATTTCCGAGGCATTCTGCCCCGAGACTTCCTGGTGGGAGCGGCCCAGCAGTTGCTCCGCCTTGGCATTGAGGAAAACGACCTGGCCGTTGGCATCAGCCAGCAGTACGCCTTCATGCAGTTCGGCCAGCAGCACCGTCAGGTGTCCGAGGGACAATCCGGGGCTGATGTTGTTGGACACGCCCAGATTTTCGGGCAGCGGAATGGCGAAGCCGATGATCCGCTGCAGTTCCTTGCGCCGGGAAATCTGGCGGACGATGCCGGCGTGCAGCAGGACTTCCCGACCGTCATGGTGGCGCAGGCGCAGCGTTTCGAAGTAGGAGATCAGGTGCGGTTGCTGCGCCAGAAAATAGGCCGGCAGGCCGCCGCTAGTCTCATCGATCGGCAGGACGCGCAGGAACGACTCGCTGTTGTCGGGCAGTTCGGCATCCGTGTAGCCGAGCAGGGCCTTGAAGCCCGGGGACAGCCAGTACAGGCCGGATGCGAAATCGAGATCGAACACGCCGACGCGGCCGCGGTCGCTGAGCTGCTGCAACCGGTCCTCGGCGCGGGCGCCGGCTTCCTCGATATCCTTGCGTTCGCCGATGTCGAGGTGCGCCCCGAGCACACGTTGCAGGGAGCCGTTGGGGCCGTAGTGCTGGACGCCGACGCTTTGCAGCCACACATAGTGGCCGTGGGCGTGCTTCATGCGGTACTCGATGGAAAACTGGCGGGCGCCGGTGGTGCTGGCGCGGCTTTGCCGGTCGGGCGCGGCGGCGGAGTCGTCGGGATGGATCAGCGTCAGCCACGACTCGTACGTATTGGGCAGGTCGGCGTCGGAGTAACCCAGCAGCCGTTTCCAAGTGGCCGAGTAGAAGACCTCGTTCTTCACGAAGTTCAGATCGAAAAATCCCAGCGGGCTGCGTTCGGTGAATTGGTTGAGGAAATTATCGGGCGGGAAGGGCGGGGTGCTCAGCGGCGTGACGACCGATACCGGCAGGTTGATAAAGGCAAAATAGCTTAACGGGCTGTCGCCGGCCTTCTCGATCCGCACGAGGACGTCGAGGGCGGCGGTTTCCTTGGGCTGAAGTTGCAACCTGACCGGCTCTCGCAACGCGGCGGCCAAAATCACTTCCCACTGCGATTGCACCCAGCCGGATTCCTGCGAAACGACGTCGAAAACAAAGAGGTTGGGGAAAATATCGTCGACCAGTTCGGCGCTGGTGGCCTGCCACAAGGTGCAGGCGGACGCGCTGACCATTTGCACTCGCCCGTTGGTGTCCAATGCCAAAACGGCGCTGCCGGGGTGGGGCAGCGTTTTACGGACAGCAAGTTGAGTCGGGTGGGTGTTCACTTCCTTGATCGAGCATTTGGCATTTATTACCTCGGACTCGCGAGCAAAGAATTCTCCCTCCGTTTGGCCGGAAGAGCGCTTAATGGCCTTTTTACGAAAACTAATCCGCCGGCGCTTAAGTTTTCAATTTCTCGGCGCCGAGATTCTGGGCCCAGCGGAGCACGCGTTGCTCCAGGAAGTCGATCCAGACCGGCTGATCGTTCAGACAGGGAATGTGCTCGAACCATTCGCCCCCCGCCTCCTTGTAGGTCTCGGCGCCCTGCATTTGGATTTCTTCCAGGGTTTCGAGGCAATCGGTCACAAAGGCCGGGGTGATCACCAGCAGGCGCTTCTTGCCGGCTTTGGGCAGGCGCTCCAACTCGTAGTCCGTGTAGGGTGAAATCCACGGTTCACCGACGAGCCGCGACTGAAAGGAAATGGACCATTTGGCGGGGTCGAGGCCGGCGTGCCGGGCAAACGCCTGCGTCGTGCGAGTGACCTGCGCTTTGTAGCAGGTGCTGTGCACGGGGCTGCAGGTGGTGCAGCAATCGGGCACCACCTGGCAATGGGCGTGCGACGAGTCGGCTTTCGTCAGATGGCGAACCGGGAGGCCGTGATAGCTGAAGAGCAGATGGTCGTGCGGTTTCGCCAGATAGGGGCGCGCGCTTTCAACCAAGGCGGCGATGTAGTCATCATCCGCGAAGTAGGGTTGGACGCTTTCGATGCGCAGGTCCGGGGCGATCTTGGCCGCCTCGCGGTGGACTTTGGCTACGACCGTCTCCCAACTCGACATCGCATAGTGCGGGTATTGCGGGAAAAGGAGTAGATGGTCGATGCCGGCGGCGGCAATCTTGTGCAGCACATCGGGGATCGACGGATCGCCATAGTTCATGGCCAGTTCCACGGGCAGCTTGAGACGCTGCTGTAATTTCTGCTGCGTCTGCTTGCTCGTGACGACCAGCGGCGAACCGGCTTCGGTCCAGACCTGTTCGTAGGCGTGGGCCGACTTGGAGGCGCGAAACGGAATGATGATGCCGTTGACGAGGATCTTGCGCAGCAGGCCGTTCGCGGGCCGGTCGATGACCCGTTCGTCCCCGAGGAATTCGCGCAGGTAGCGGCGCACATCCGGGACGGACGTGGAGTCTGGGGAACCAAGATTGAGGAGAAGGACAGCCGGCTTGGACATGAGACTACTAGTGCCCAACATTTCTCCCGGTTTGTCAACCGGAGCCCGTGATTTCCTTACGCCGCCAAGGCGCGGATCGCGGCGATCAACCGGTGGACGTTTTCGGGCGCGATGCGGTCCGTCACGATGGTTTCAGGGAAATGCGGGGCGAAATCCAGGTGCACGCCGTGTTCCGAGCCCGGGCGCACAATATCCTCGATGAAGTCCATCCCGCCGCGCGGTTTGATCCAGCGGTAATAGACATCCGCGGTTTCGGACTCGATCACGATGTCCTGCTTCAGGAAGATGTGGCAGTAGAGCGTCAGGTCCCGGTAGGAGGCGAACCAGGTCGGGGGGCAGACGAGTTGATCCCTTATGATGAGTGTCATGGCAGAGTCCTTTCTGCAGAGTTGGGCCGTTCCGTGGCAGGGTGGAGATTTTTACTGGATTTGCGGGGCGGCAATGGGTTCACTGCCTGAGTCTATATCGGCACATTTCTCCATGAATTCTGAAAAATCCCTCGCCGCCATCGGCGAAAATTCCCCAGTGAAATTAGAGCGCCCTCAGGGCGAAGCCAAGGCGCTCAATTCAACACGACCGCCTGTCCTGCTCGTCATCCGCGATGGTTGGGGTAAAAACCCCGATCCGTCCCAGGATAAATTCAACGCCGTTTTCCTCGCCAAGAAGCAGTGTGACGACGCGCTACACGCGAAATATCCCCATACCCTCGTCGCCGCCAGCGGCCTCGACGTCGGCCTGCCCGCCGGGGTGATGGGGAACAGCGAGGTCGGCCACGAGAACATCGGCGCCGGCCGGATCGTCGACCAGGAGTTGGTGCGCCTGAACAAGCTTTTTTCCGAAAACGGCCTCGCCACCAACGCCGTCTGGCGCGCCGCTGTCGACCGGGTCAAGACGCGGAAGTCCCGGTTGCACCTGATGGGCATTGTCTCCGATGCCGGCGTGCACGGCATGCTCGAACATCTTTATGGCATCCTGCGCCAGGCGAAAGCGGACGGGCTGACGGAGGTGTTCATCCACGCCTTCACTGACGGACGCGATACGCCGCCGCAGAGCGGACTGGGCTACATCCAGCAGGTCGAGGCGCAATGTCAGGCGATTGGCCTCGGGAAAATCGCCACGGTCTGCGGCCGCTTCTGGGCGATGGACCGGGACAACCGCTGGGAGCGCGTGCAGCAGGCCTATGAGATGCTGGCGGGGCGCAAGGCGATGGCGACCGCGCCGAGCGCCGCTGCGGCCGTCGCCAATTACTACGCGCATCCACTCACGGCGACGCAAAACGGCGACGAATTCGTCCCGGCCACCTGGGTGGTCGGCCCCGACGGCCAGCCGGTGGCGACGATCGGGAACGGGGACGCCGTCCTTTTCTACAACTACCGCGGCGATCGGCCGCGGGAAATCACGAAGGCGTTTGTGCTCGATGGATTCAAGGAATTCGACCGCGGCGCCAAGCTCGATCTCTATTATGCGACCATGACCGAATATGAAAGCGGCCTGCCGGTGAACGTGGTCTCCGGCAAGCCGGAGAAGTTGAAGCATATCCTCGGTCAGGTGGTCAGCGACGCGGGCCTCGCGCAGTTCCGCTGTGCCGAGACGGAGAAGAATCCGCACGTGACTTTCTTTTTCAACAACTACCGCGCCGAGCCGTTTCCCGGCGAGGATCGCGCCTGTCCGCCCAGTCCCAAGGTCGCGACTTACGACCTGCAGCCTGAAATGTCCGCGGCGGAAGTGACGCGGTTGGCGAAGGCGGCGATTCTCTCCGGCAAGTACGGCCTGATCGTGGTCAATTTCGCCAATCCCGACATGGTCGGCCACACCGGTTCGCTGCCCGCCGCGATTCAGGCGGTCGAGGCGACCGACCGCGGCGTGGGGGAATTGCTCGTGGCGCTGGCCGCGCAGCACGGCCGCGGGGTCATCTGCGCCGACCACGGCAACTGCGAACAAATGTGGGATCCGGTGGCGAACAGCCCGCATACCTCGCACACCCTGAATCTTGTCGAGGTCTTCGTCGTAGGCGAGGGGCTCACCCTCGGGAAAACCACGCTGCGTTCGGGCGGCCGGCTCGCGGACCTGGCCCCGACCTTGCTGCAATTGCTGGATCTGCCGCAGCCAGCGGAAATGACCGGGCAGGGTTTGATTATGACATGAGAAAATCTGTTTGCGCTCGCCTGCCGGGCCAAGCTTAGTTCCGCCTTTAGTCCCTATGAAACGCACCCATCACTGCGCCCAGCTCACCAAGGCCGATATTAACGCGACCGTCTCGCTCGCCGGCTGGGTGGACTCCGTCCGCGACCACGGCGGCATCATCTTCGTCGACGTGCGCGACCGGGAGGGCATCACGCAGGTGAAGTTCGACGCCAACTGCCGCGCCGAGGCGGCGCTGTTGAAGGGCGAGTCGGTCATCGGCCTGACGGGCAAGGTCGAGCTGCGCCCGGCCGACATGGTGAACAAGGCTTTGCCGACCGGCGAGATCGAGATCGATGCGACTGATCTCGTGATTCACAATCTTTCCGATACGCCGCCGTTTCCGCTGACCGATGCGGGCGGCGACAAGGTCAACGAGGACCTGCGTCTGACCTACCGGTACCTCGACCTGCGCCGGCCGAAGATGCGCAAAAACCTCCTGACCCGCCACCGGGCGGCGAAGTCCGTGCGCGACTACTTTGACGCGCAGGGCTTCATCGAGGTCGAGACGCCGGCGCTGTTCAAAAGCACGCCCGAAGGCGCCCGCGAGTACCTGGTGCCGTCGCGCATTCATCCTGGCGAATTCTATGCGCTCTCGCAGTCGCCGCAGCAGTTCAAGCAGATCCTGATGGTGGCCGGCGTGGAGAAATACTTTCAGATCGCCCGCTGCTTCCGGGACGAGGATCTCCGCGCGGACCGGCAGATGGAATTCACCCAGATCGACGTCGAGGCCTCGTTCATCGATCGCGAGGGCATCTACGCGCTCTTCGAGGGCATGCTGAAGAAGGTCTGGAAGGACGTGCTCAACCACGATCTGCCCACGCCCTTTCCGCGTCTGGCCTATCACGATGCGATGAACCGCTATGGCGTGGACAAGCCCGACACGCGCTTCGCGATGGAGCTGGCGGATTTCAGCGATACCTTCAAGACGTCGACGTTCAAGGTGTTCGCGTCGACGGTTGCCGCCGGCGGTTCCGTCAAGGCGATCAATGCCAAGGGTCTTGCCGACATCACGCAGGGCGAGCTCGGCGCGCTGGAGGAGATTGCGAAATCCCTCGGGGCGAAAGGCCTCGCGTTCATCAAGGTGGAAGGCGGCGAGTGGAAATCACCGATCGTCAAATTCTTTTCCGAGGCCGAGAAGGCCGAGCTGACCGCACGCCTCGCGATCGCGGACGGGGACATCATCTTTTTTGCCGCGGCCCCGTGGGACCGGGTCTGCGCCATTTTGGGCCGCATGCGCCTCGAAGCGGCGCAGTTGCTCGTGAAGCGCGGCAAGCTCAGTCTTCGCGCCGACCAGTGGAATTTTCTCTGGGTCGTGGATTTCCCGCTGATGTCCTACGATGAGGAGCACCAGCGCTATGTGGCGACCCATCACCCCTTCACGGCCCCGGTGGGCGAGGATGCCGCGCTGCTCGACAGCAACCCCAAGGCTGTGCGCGGTCAGCACTACGATGTCGTGCTGAATGGCATGGAGCTCGGTGGCGGCTCGATCCGCATCCACCAGCCGGCGCTGCAGAAGAAGGTTTTTGAGGACGTGCTCAAGATTCCGCCCGAGGTCGTGGAAAGCCGCTTTGGCTACATGCTCAAGGCCTTTACCTACGGCGCCCCGCCGCATGGCGGCATCGCGTTCGGCCTCGACCGGATGGTGGCCTTGCTCTGCGGCACCACGAGTATCCGCGACGTCATTGCTTTCCCCAAGACCCAGAAGGCGCAGGACCTCATGGCCCAAAGTCCGACCCCGGTCACGGCCAAGCAACTGAAGGACCTGCATATCCAAACGGTCGTCCCGCCACAGTAAGTCTTGCGCTGTCCGGACGGTTCGCGAAACTGCAGCCAGCTCCCATCCCCCATGAAACTCGTTACCGCCATCATCAAACCATTCAAACTCGAAGCCGTGAAGGAAGCGCTGACCAACATCGGTGTCGAAGGCATGACCGTAACTGAAGTCAAAGGCTTCGGCCGCCAGAAGGGTCACACCGAGATCTACCGCGGCAGCGAATACACCGTGGATTTTCTGCCCAAGGCGAAAATCGAAATCGCGATTCCGGACGAGATGAAGGACAAGGTGATCGCCGCCATCGCCAACGCCGCCAAGACGGGCAAGATCGGCGACGGCAAGATTTTCGTGACCCCGCTCGACGAGGTCATCCGCATCCGGACCGACGAACACGGCGACGCCGCGGTCTGAGGCGATTCATCGCTCAAGTGACGCAGGTGGGACGCGGCCTCTGGACGAGTCTTTGGTTCCGCTGGTCAAGGGAGCGTCTTCACAGCGGCGACCGGTCTTAGCCGTGTAAAATGCGGGAACTTGCTTAACCCTCCGTTGCGTTTCATCAGCCATGGTTTCCCCCCACCGCATCAAGGTCCTCGATTCGCACACCGGAGGCGAGCCGACCCGGCTCGTGCTTGAGGGAGGTCCCGATCTGGGCCGCGGGCCGCTGGCGGAGCGGGCGAAGTTGTTTCGCGAAAAATTTGACCACTTCCGCTCGGCCATTGTCAACGAACCGCGCGGCTCCGACGTGATGGTCGGGGCGCTGCTCGTCGAGCCGCATGAGCCCGGTTGCCGGTTTGGCGTGATCTTCTTCAACAACGTCGGCCTGCTCGGCATGTGCGGGCACGGCACGATCGGTCTGGTCGTCTCGCTGGCGCATCTCGGTCGCATCCCGCCGGGCCCGCTGCGGATCGACACGCCCGTCGGCGCGGTGGAGGCCGTGCTGCACGCGAATGGCGAAGTGTCGGTCACCAACGTGCCGAGCTACCGCCAGGCGCAAGCGGTCACCGTGCAGGTGCCGGGTCTCGGCCAAGTCCGCGGGGACGTCGCGTGGGGCGGCAACTGGTTTTTCCTGATCGAACAGCACGGCCTGCAGCTCGAGCTCGCGAACCTCGAGGCGTTATCCGATTACACCTGGCGCGTGCGGCAGGCGGTCAACGCGCAGGGCTTTCCCGAGGTCGACCATGTCGAGCTGTTCGCGCCGTCGCTGAGCGCAGGTGCGCACAGCCGCAACTTCGTGCTCTGCCCCGGCAAGGCTTACGACCGCTCGCCGTGCGGCACCGGCACGAGCGCGAAGCTCGCCTGCCTCGCGGCCGATGGGAAGCTGGCCGAAGGTGAGGAGCATGTCGTCGAGTCCATCATCGGCAGCCGCTTCGTCGGTAAGTTCAAGTGGGTCGATCGTGCCCGTGGAATTATCGCACCGACGGTTACCGGCAGCGCGCACGTGAATG
>CAZAOI010000075.1:0-12723 GCA_964486705.1 uncultured Oleiharenicola sp.
CGGCCAGGCCGTGCCCGAGCGCGCCCAGTATCTGCGCATCATCATGGCGGAGCTCACGCGGCTCGTGAACCACTCGTGCCTCGTCGGCTTCCTTTTCAACGACCTCGGCACTTCGTTCACGCCGCTGCTCTACGCCTTCCGCGAACGCGAAAAAATCATCGACCTCTTCGAGGCGCTCAGCGGCTCCCGCATGATGTGCAACTACCAGCGCTTCGGCGGCTGCCGCGTCGACCCCTCGCCGGAATGGCTCGCCGCCGCGAGCGCGCTGACGGACAACTTCCCGCGCTTTCTCGACGAGTACGAGATGATGCTCACGGGCAACGAGATTATGCTCGCCCGCACCCAAGGCATTGGCCGGCTGGACCCGGCGGCGGCGATCAATGCCGGCATCACCGGCCCCGTCCTTCGCGCCAGCGGCGTCGACTACGACCTGCGCAAGGTCGACGGCTACGGCTTCTACCCGCGCTTTAATTTCCGCATCCCGCTCGGCGCACATGGCGACACCTACGACCGCTACATGATGCGGATTCTGGAAATGCGCGAGTCGGTGAAAATCCTCCAGCAAGCGTTCAAGGAACTTCCCGCCGGACCGATCATGGACCCGAAGGCCAAACTCCGCGGCTTTCGCCCCAAGGCCGGCGAAGCCTACGCCCGGCTCGAGGGTCCGAAGGGCGAACTCGGCTTTTATCTCATCAGCGACGGCAGCCCGAACCCGTACCGCTACCGCGTCCGCCCCCCTTCTCTCATCAACCTCACGCTGCTCGAGGAGATGTGTCTCGGCCACACCGTGGCCGACGCCGTCGTGATTCTCGGCAGCATCGACATCGTCCTCGGCGAAGTGGACCGCTAACCCCATGCTCGGCTCCGGCATCATCAAAGGTCTCGCCGTCACCGCGAAAAATTTCGTGGGGAGTTACCACGATCCCAAGCGGATGGTCACGGTCGAGTATCCCGAGCAGCGCACCGTCCTGCCGGAGAATTACCGCAATTTCCCTTTTCTCGTCACCGAGAACGCCACCGACCCGATGGGCACGCTGCGCTGCGTCGCCTGTCAGATCTGCGAAAAGGAATGCCCGCCGCAATGCATCCTCATTGAGAAGAGCAAGGACAAGAAGCCCGACGCCACCGGCAAGATGCAGCTCTATCCCGCGATTTTCGCGATCGATACTTCCGTCTGCATGAGTTGCCAGATCTGCGTGGAAGTTTGCCCGTTTGACGCGATCAAGATGGACCAAGTATTCGAGATCGCCGCAACCGATCGCTTCCACGATCTCCTCCTCGACCGCGAGCGCCTCGCCAAGCCGAACAGCTACTACCACTCGATCCATCCGCTCGAGGCCGCCGAAGTTGACGGGCGACTCACCGCCGAACGCAAAGCTGCCGAGGAGAAAGCGATCGCGGCCGCCGCCGCGAAAGCCGCGGCCGCGGCCGCGAAGCCAGTCACGCCAGTTGCTCCGGCCAACCCCGCTAGCGCGCCCGCGGCGCCAGCCGCAACGGCCCCCAAGACGCCGCCACCCACCGCATGAGCGCCATGCTGCTTTCCTTAGGTAGGAGCCTGCTTGCAGGCGATTGTTCGGCGCTCGCGGACGCATTTTCCTATCGCCTGCAAGCAGGCTCCTACACCGGAACCGGCCAACGAACCGAATCGTTTCTTGAGCGGGCGCCCCTCGAACTGCGCGACTGGGCCGTCGGCTTGCTGCCCGCTCCGCTGCAATGGCTGGCGCACCATCTGATCACCATCGTCGCCGTGCTCGCGGTCTTCGGCCTCTTCTTCGCCTTCACCACCATCGCCGAGCGGAAGCTGCTGGCGCGCCTGCAAAACCGCCTCGGCCCAAACCGCTCGGGGTTGCCAAAGTTTTCGCTTCTGCCCTGGCATCTCAGCCACACGCTGTTCGGTCTCTCCCAGCCCTTCGCGGACGCGATCAAGGCGCTGACCAAGGAGGACATCGTTCCCACGGCGGCGGACAAGTGGCTGCACTTCCTCGCTCCGGTCATCGTGGTGGCGTTCTCGCTGATGACGTTTGCCGTGCTGCCCTTCGGCCGCCAGTACCTCCCGGTCGAGCTCGACGCCGCCTTGCTCTACTTCTTCGCCGCCGGCGCCGCAACCGAACTCGCCATTTTCATGGCCGGCTGGTCGAGCCGGAACAAATATTCGCTGCTCGCCGCCATGCGCGCGCTGGCCCAGCTCATCAGCTATGAGCTGCCGCTCATTCTCTCCGTGGTGCCGGTCGTCCTCGTCACGGGCACGCTTTCCACCTCGCGCATCGCCCTCGCCCAGGGGCAGTGGACCCTCGGCTTCCTGCCTCACTGGTTTATCTTCACGCCCTGGGGCTTCGCCGGCTTTATCCTCTTCCTGATCGCGGCGCTGGCCGAGTCCAACCGTTCGCCGTTCGATCTGCCAGAGGCGGAAAGCGAACTCATCGCCGGCCACCTGACGGAATATTCGGGTTTCAAATACGCGCTCTTCTTCATGGCGGAATATTTTGGCCTCACCGCGCTCAGCGGCCTCGGCGTCACGCTCTTTCTCGGCGGCTGGCAGGCGCCTTGTGAGTTCCTGCAGTTCATCCCGTCCTATCTCTGGTTCATGATGAAACTCGTCGGGATGATTGTCTTCTTCATTTGGGTCCGCGGCACCCTGCTCCGGCTCCGGATCGACCAGCTCACGCGCCTCGCCTGGAAATTCATGGTGCCGCTCGCCCTGCTCAATCTCGGTAACGCGGCCTTCTGGGTGTTGACCGCCCCCTGGACCGGCCCGCTCTGGTTCGTCCGGGTGGCGATCTCCGCGGCGATCGTGGTCATTCCCTTCCTCCTGCTCGGCCGCGCGCTCTCCGCCGGCTTCGCCCCGCGCACGTACCGCTACGCGCCATGACCGCCGCCCTAATCCTCATCGCCCTGCTCATCCTCGGCTCCGCGGCCGTGGCAATGATGCTGCGCAACCTGATCCATAGCGCGTTGCTGCTGATCCTGAGCTGGGCGGGCGTCGCGGCGTTTTTCCTCTGGGCCGGCGCCGAGTTCGCCGCCTTTGCCCAAATCCTGGTTTATGTCGGAGCGATCTCGATGGTCGTGCTCTTCGCCGTCCTGCTGACCCGGCAGGGACCGGCCGCCGACATGCTGGTCGAGCCCGCTTCCCGCCCGCGCGCTCTGGCCGGCATCTTCGTCGGCGCCTGCGTCGCGGCCGTCCTCTCCGCCGCCATTGGGTCTTCTGAATTCCGGCCCGAGCCCACCGAAGCACCGACCGCGAACGTCCGGCAGCTCGGGCTCGAGCTCATGCACCGGCACGGCGCCGCCCTCCTGATCGTCGGCGTCCTGCTCACCGTGGCGCTGCTCGGAGCCACCATCCTCGCGGCCACCGACACCAAACCGGAGGACGCCCCATGAGTCAGCTCCATCTCTGCCTCTTGATCTCCACCGGGCTCTTCTGCATCGGCCTGGTCGGCGCCCTGGTCCGCAGCAACACCATTCTCGTCCTGCTGGGCATCGAGCTGATGCTGAATGCCGCGAACCTGAACTTCATCGCCTTCTGGCGTTTCGGCCCGTCACCCGCGCCGGCCACGGGCGTGATCTTTGTCATTTTCTCCATCGCCGTAGCCGCCGCCGAAGCCGCCGTCGGGCTCGCCCTGATTATCGCGGTTTACCGGCATCAGAAGAATATCCGGCTGCAGGATGCGAACACGCTCAAAGGGTGAACCGATGAATTGCCACAAAAAGTCACAAAGATATCCGGCCAGCTCTGATGATCTGCGTCGCGCCTATCGGCGCGCGGAAATTTCCCGGCAACAGTCAGGACCATTTTTGCGCCTCTTTGTGGCCAAGACCTCTGGGTTCCCGCGATGACTCTCTCCGCCTCCCATCTCTATCTCATCCCCGCGTTGCCGCTCCTGGCGGCGGGCATCGGCGCGCTGACGCCGCGCCGCGGCCACACCCTGGCGGCCGGCAGCGCCCTCCTCGCGATGGCCGGCGCACTTCTCCTCTCGTGTCTCGCGCTCAACGGCGCCCTGCAGGCCCCGGCGGTCCACGCCGTGCACAACTTCGCCTGGTTCGACCTCGGCGCCAGCGCCGTCCGCCTCGGCTTCCTCCTCGATCCGCTCACCGCGTTTATGTGCGTGATGGTCACCTTCGTCGGCCTGCTGATCTTTGTCTTCAGCCTCGGCTACATGAAGGAAGATGCGAATTTCAAGCAGTTCTTCTGCTTCCTCAGCCTGTTCGCCGCGGCGATGCTCGGCCTCCTCGTCGCCAACAGCCTCCTCTTGCTCTTCATCTGCTGGGAACTCGTCGGCCTCGCGTCTTATCTGCTCATCGGCTTCTGGTTTCACAAACCGTCGGCCGCGGCCGCGGCGAAAAAAGCCTTCATCACGACCCGGATCGGCGATCTCGGCCTGCTGCTCGGCCTGCTCTGGCTCTACGACTCCACGGGCTCGCTGCTCTTCTACGACGGCGGGGCCGGCGTTCTCGAAGCTGCCACGCTGGCCTCGCTCGCCGGCCAGACTCTCTCCTGCGGCCTCGCGCTTTCGACCGCCATCGGCCTGCTGATTTTCTGCGGCGCCGTCGGCAAGTCCGGCCAGTTCCCGCTCCACGTCTGGTTGCCCGACGCGATGGAAGGCCCGACGCCCGTCAGCGCGCTGATCCATGCGGCCACGATGGTCGCGGCCGGGGTGTTTCTCGTCGCCCGCGTTTATCCGTTGATGTCAGCGGACGCCGGCCTCGCGGCCGTGCCGGTGCATGCGCTCACAGTCGTGGCGTTCATCGGCGCAATCACGGCCCTCATGGGCGCGCTCATTGCCTGCGCGCAGCATGACATCAAGCGCGTCCTCGCTTTCTCCACGGTCTCCCAACTCGGCTACATGATGCTCGCACTCGGCGTCGGCTCGTGGCCCGCCGCCATCTTCCACCTGCTGACCCACGCCTTTTTCAAGGCGTTGCTCTTCCTCGGCGCCGGTTCGGTCATCCACGCCGCGCACCACGAGCAGGACATCCGCGCACTCGGCGGATTGTCCGCGAAGATGAAGATCACCTTTTTCACCTTTGCGATCGGCACCTGCGCCCTCGTCGGTGTCCCGCTGTTCTTCTCCGGCTTCTGGAGCAAGGAGGCCATCCTCCACGCCGCGCACGGCTGGCAGGTGTCGCAATTTCCCTTCTACGCCGCAGTGCTCGGCGTCGTGCTCACCGCTTTCTACAACACCCGGCTCATGGCGGAAACCTTCTTTGGCCAACCGCGCTCCCACGCCGCCGAACAGGCGCAAGAGAACGGTCCCGCCATGACGACCCCGCTGGTGCTGCTCGCGCTCGGCGCCGTGCTCCTCGGCTTCCTCGGCACGCCCGCCTGGCCCTGGCTGCAGGCCAATCTTCTCGGAGAAACCCATGTGCATGGCGAATCGCTGCTGGCAGGCGCCGGCCTGATGGGCCTCTCCGTCGTGCTGGTCGCGCTCGGGATCGGAGCCGGCTGGGCCCTCTACGGACGCACCCCGCGCACCACGACTTCAACCCCCGATCCCCTCGCCCGGCGCGCCCCCGGCGTGTTCGGCGCCCTGGCCGCCAAGTTTGGTTTCGACGAGCTCTACGCCGCCACCTTCGGCCGGCTGAATCGCTTCTTCGCCGCGCTCGCCTGTGGTCTCGACCGGTGGGTCTTCGGCGGGTTCATCAATTTCCTGGCCCAACTCGGCCTCTTCTCCGGCACGGTGAACCGCCAGGTCGACGAGGACGGACTGAATGACGGCTTCGACCGGATCAGCGCCAGCATCCGCGGCTCCGGCCAACGTTACTCGCGGGCCCAGACCGGCGAGGCCCACGGCTACCTCCGGGTGGTTGCCATCGCGTTCGTCGTGCTGACCCTCGTGCTGGTCCTGGGAGGGGTCCGGTGAATCTGCTCGCAACTGGAGGAGTGGCTTTACGCCGCGATCTTCTCGATGTCCGCCAGCAATCGCGGCGTAAAGCCGCTCCTACCATTTCGGAAAGGAGCCGCGCATGAGTTCCTTCCCGCTCCTCTCTTTTATCGTCTTGGTTCCGTGGATCGGCGCCCTGGCCTTGGCCGTCATGCCGCGCGCGAACCCGAGGACCATCCACGCGCTCGCCCTGCTCTACAGTCTCTCGACGCTTGCACTCGGTTTGCTGGCGTGGGCCCACTTCGAGCCCGCCGCCCCCGGCTATCAATTCGTCGAAGATTACCGCTGGATCGCAATCCTGAACGTCACCTATCACCTCGGACTCGACGGGATGAGCCTGCTGCTGGTGCTGTTGACCGGGCTCGTGGCGCCAGCCGCGTTGTTGGCCTCGTGGAAGATTGAACGCGACACCCGGCTCTTCTGCATGCTGTTTCTCTTCCTGCAAGGAGCGGCGCTCGGCGTCTTTCTCGCGCTCAATTTCTTTCCCTGGTTTATTTTTTGGGAACTGAGTCTCGTCCCGGCATTTTTCCTGATCAAACTCTGGGGCGGTCCCGGAGCCGCGCGCGCGGCCTACCAGTTTGTCGTCTACACCATTGGCGGCAGTGCGTTCATGCTTTTGGCTTTCGCCGCGATCTATGCAGCGGTCGGCACCTTTGATTTCGTCACCCTGGCGGCCCTCGCGCACCACGGCGTCCTCGCCGCCAAGCTGGGCAGTGACGCTTCCACCTGGGTCTTTCTCGGCGTCCTCCTCGGCCTGGCGGTCAAGGTTCCGCTTTTCCCGTTTCATACGTGGCTGCCGTCGGCCTATGCGGAAGCCCCGACCGGCGGCTCGATGTTCCTCACCGGCATCATGTCGAAGATGGGCGTCTATGGATTCCTGCGCATCCTCTGGCCTCTCTTCCCCGCGCAACTGCAGGCGGCGGCGCCCGTCCTTCTCTGGTTCGCGTTGGGCGGAGTGGTGCTCGGCGCATTCGCCGCGGTGGCCCAGACCGACCTCAAGCGGATGGTCGCCTACTCCTCCATCAACCACGTCAGCTACTGCCTGCTCGCCCTGTTCGCCGTGGCCGCCGCCGGCAAGGTGAACCCCGCCGCGGCCAGTGCGGCCCTGAGCGGGGCGTTGCTGCAGATGTTCAACCACGGCCTCTCCGCTTCCGCGTTGTTCTTCTGTGTCGGCGTGCTCGAGACCCGGTCCGGCGGCAAACGCGGGCTCGGTGACTTCGGCGGCGTGCGCACCGCGGCGCCCGTCTTCGCCGGCCTGTGCGGCATCGCGCTCTTCTCCTCCCTCGGCCTGCCCGGACTCAACGGGTTCGTGGGCGAGTTCCTCGTCTTCCGCGGCGTGTTCGGCCTTGCGCCCGATGCCGCGGCCGTCGCTTGCTTCGGCTTGTTCGCCACCGCTTATTTTCTGCTCACCTTCTGGCATCGCGTCTTTCACGGGCCGCAAGGGGCCGGGGTCGCCGGCTTCCGCGATCTCAACGGTCTGGAATTGGTCACGCTCCTTCCGGCCATCGCGTTGATGTTCGTCCTTGGCGTCTGGCCGCAACTGCTGGTGGGCCTCATCAATCCGCTGGTCACGTCCTGGGCCGCTCTCCTGCCATGAACCTGCTGCCCTACACCATCTACCTTTCGTTTGCCGGCGCGGTGTTGTCGCTGGTGGCCGGGATGCGTTCGGCGGCCGCGGCCCGGGCGGTCGCCCTGCTCACGGCGGCCGGTTGCTGGGCCCTCACGCTCGTCGCCGCCAGCGGTTTCGTTCCGGCGCGCGGGCTGCTGACGCTGGTGGAGCTTCCGTGGGTTGCCTCCATGGGCATCCACTACCACCTCGCGGCCGACGGGATCAGCCTGACGCTGGTGGTCTTGACGGGGCTGGCAGCGACCGCCGGCGTGCTTTTCTCCTGGAACATCGAGGAACGGACCGGCGAATTCTTCGCGTTCTACCTCACGTTGATCGGCGGCGTGTACGGCGTGTTCCTCAGCGCCGATGTCTTTCTCTTCTTCGTGTTCTACGAGATCGCCATCGTGCCGAAATATTTTCTCATCGCAAACTGGGGTTCCACCAACCGCCAGTACGGCGCGATGAAACTCGCGCTCTACTCGTTCGCCGGCAGCGCCCTGGTGTTGATCGGACTGCTCTGGGCGTACGCGGCCACCGGCAGCCAGAGTTTCGGCGTGGCCGATCTCGCCCAGGCCGTCACCGGGCTTTCCCGCGGCGAGCAAACCGGCATGTTTGCCTTGGTTTTCCTCGGTTTCGCCGTGTTGGCGGGCATGTTTCCATTTCACACCTGGGCTCCAACCGGCCACGTCGCGGCCCCGACCGGAGCGTCGATGCTGCTCGCCGGCGTCGTCATGAAACTTGGCGCCTACGGCTGCCTGCGGGTCGCGATGGGGATTTTCCCCGCCGGAATGGTCTACTGGCAGCCGGCCATCGCCTGGCTCGCCATCGCGGGCATCGTTTACGCGGGGCTCGTTGCCCTTGTGCAGGATGATTTCAAATTCGTGATCGGCTACTCGAGCGTGAGCCACATGGGTTTTGTGATGCTCGGGCTGGCCGCCGCCAATCCGTCCGCCGTGGCCGGGGCGGTGCTGCAGATGTTTTCGCACGGCGTCGTTGCCGGCCTGCTCTTTGCCGTCGTCGGCCGGATGGTCTACGAGCGCACGCACACCCGGCAGCTCGCCGACCTGCGCCGCCTGCCGCTGCATCGGCTGATGCCGTTTGCGGCCGTGGTGTTTGTCGTCGCGGGCCTGGCGTCGATGGGCATGCCGGGGTTCAGCGGGTTCCCGGCGGAACTCACCATTCTCATCGGCGTCTGGCAGAGTTCGCGCGTGTGGGCGCTGTTCGCCGCCCTCGGCGTGCTGATCGCGGCGGCCTTCACCCTGCGCGTCATCCAGGTTTCCTTTTTCGGCCAGACCGACGCGAACGCTGCGGTCACGACGCACCCCCACCTCATGGCCCCAATCACATGGCCGGAACGCACCGGCGCCATTTTGCTGCTGACGGCCACGGTGGTGATCGGCCTCAAGCCCGATCTGCTGCTCACCTGGATCGTCCCGAGTCTGCAATCGCCCCTCCTGCAGGCCATCTGGCACGGAGGCACGCCATGAACTTCGACTACTCAATGCTCGCGCGGGCGCTGCTGCCTGAAATCGCACTGGTGGCCGGTGCGCTGGTCGTGCTGGGCTACGATCTGATCGTGGGCCGAAGACATTCCGGCGGCGAACGCCTGCAAGCATCCCTCTGGATTGGGGGCTTGGCACTGGTCGCGGCGATTTTTGACACAATCTCCGTGGGGGCCCTCGGCCCGGTTTATGGCGGTGGTCTGATGCTGGACAAACTCGCCGTGGCCTCACGAGTCGGCGTGCTGGTGCTGGCCTTGATCACGCTCGGGGTGGCGGCGGGGGCGCGGCGCCCGCGGCATCCGGCCGAGTCCGTGGCGATCCTGCTGTTCGCCACCACAGGATTCACCCTGATGGCGGCGGCCCACCAGCTGCTGATCGCGTTTCTGGCGCTCGAGCTCGCCAGTCTTTCCCTCTACGTGCTGGCCGGTTTCGCCAAGGATCGGCGGGAATCCGCCGAGGCCGCGCTGAAATATTTTCTGTTCGGCGGCCTGGCGACGGCGTTTCTGCTCTTTGGCTTCAGTTTGATCTATGGGATGACGGGCGAACTGGATCTGAGCCGCATCGCGGTCGTGCTGGCGCACCGGGGGATGTCGCCGCTGCTGGCACTCGCGCTGGTGATGGTGTTGGTCGCGTTCGGGTTCAAGGCGGCAGCGGCCCCGTTCCATTTGTGGGCGCCTGATGCCTACGAAGGAGCCCCGACTCCCTCGGCGGCGCTGATCGCGTCCGCCTCGAAACTTGCGGGCTTCACCCTGTTTCTGCGGCTGCTGTGGCCCGGACTCGGCGCGCTGGCCGGCGACGTTTCCACCGCGGGCAACCAAGGCGGCTGGTTGGTACTCGTCGCGCTGCTGGCCGGCGCCTCCTTGCTGCTCGGCAATCTGGCCGCGCTGGCCCAGACGAATATCCGGCGGCTCCTCGCCTACTCGGCGATCGCGCATACCGGCGCCATGCTGCTCGGTGTGATCGCCGCCTCCCCGGGCGTCGGCGGGCCCGGGCCTTTGTTCTACTACGTCGCCACCTATGGCCTCGCCACCGCCGGCGCGTTCGGCGTCCTCGCGGTGCTCGAGCAAAATGGCGGCAGCCAGAAAATCACCGATCTGGCGGGTTTGAGCCGTCGCTCCCCGTTCCTCGCCGCCTGCCTTGCGGTTTTTATTCTTTCCCTCGCCGGTATTCCACCACTGGCGGGATTCTTCGGAAAGTTTGCCGTCTTCGCGGCCGCGCTGAAGCTCGGAGGTCTCGCCGGACCCGCCGGTTGGTTGACCGTGCTGGCCATCTTGCTCAGCGCGGTCGCGCTATATTATTACTTGCTGGTACTGAAGCAGGCTCTCGTCGCCGCGCCGAACCCGGAGAATTCTGGACGCGTCCGGGTCCCAGCGGCCACCGCGTTTGCTCTGTTAGCAACCGCGGCGCTGATCGTGCTGCTCGGTTTGTTCCCCTCCTTGCTGCTGAGATTGTTCTAACCATCGGGTTTGCCATCCGGGCTTTGGTGCTACGGACATAGCGACAAAGGGGGCTTAAAGTTTCCCTTCGCGGTTCCCGATGTTCACTTGGTGGTCGAAGCGCAGGTCGCTCCTGAACGAACGGCTCTTGCTGCTTTTTCACCGTAAAAACCGAACGTGTTTTTGTGTCATAAAATGCTTTACCAATCAGCCCAGGAGTCTGCATATTGACAGTTTCTTGCACCAAAGCTTAGACCCTTAATCCCCTAATTCTACCCCCGAATTATTCGCCCTGATGACTTGGCGACTGCTTTGTGTCCTACGCCCTCGCTCCTTTGCGGTGAGGGTTTCGGCATTTTTTAGTCAGTAAAAACACAACCCATAATCCCCGAAAAAATGCTCTCTAAAAAGAGAATTCATGCCCTATCGGCAATCTTGACCCTGGCGTTCGCGTTTATCGCGCCCGTCTTCGGCCAGGACGCGCCGGCCACCTCAATCGCTGTGGCCTCCCCCGACAATGAAACCCCGCAACTCTGGTTCGTCGAATTTGCCGGTGCACCCAGCGCCGCCGGCGGCTCGAAGAGCGCCGCCAAGGCCGAACGCGATGCCTTTAGAGCGAGCGCCCAAGCCGCCGGTATCAAGTACTCGCAGCGTTATGAATTCGATACCCTGTGGAACGGTATTTCGGTAAGCATCAAGCCCGGCGATCTGAGCCGGCTCTCTCGTCTTTCCGGAGTGGCTAACATTTTTCCGGTCTATGCCATGCAATTGCCGGAAACCCCCGAGGAGAATATTCCCCAACTGGCCAACGCGATCGCCATGACCGGGGCCAACGTCGTGCAGGCTGGCGGCATCACCGGCACCGGTGTCCGTGTCGGCATCATCGATACCGGCATTGACATTGACCACCCGGCCTTGGGTGGCTCGGGCACCAATGGCACCACGGCCTTCCCCACCGCCAGGATTCCCTACGGTTATGATTTTGTCGGTAATGCGTATTCCGGCCCGGGCACAACGCCCATGCCTGATGCCAACCCTGACGATGGCAACGGCCATGGCACCCACGTCGCGGGCATCGTTGGGGCCAACGGCGCAGTGACAGGTGTCGCCCCCGGCGTGACGTTCGGCGCCTACCGGGTATTCGGCAATGCCGGCAGCACCGATGCCGACATCATGATCGCCGCGATGGAGCGAGCTCTCGCCGACGGCATGCAGGTCGTCAACATGAGCATCGGTTCCTCCTTCCAATGGCCGCAATACCCCACGGCCACCGCCGCCGATCGCCTGGTCAATCTGGGTGTCGTGGTGGTGTGCTCGATCGGGAACAGCGGGGCCAACGGCCTCTATGCCGCCGGAGCCCCGGGTCTTGGCAAGGATGTGATCGGCGTCGCCAGCTTTGATAACACCTCTAACACGCTGCCGGTTTTCACGATCTCGCCCGATGCGGCGCTCAACGGCTACAGCGCGGCGACCGGGGCCCCGCTCCCACCGCTCTCGGGAACTTCTCCGATGGCCCGCACGGGCACGGCCACAAGCACGAATGATGCCGGCGCTGCGCTGCCGGCGGGCAGTCTCACAGGCAAGATCGCCCTCATCCGCCGCGGAACCAGCGGCTTCTACACCAAGGCTCTCAACGCCCAGAACGCCGGCGCGATCGGGGTAGTGCTCTATAACAACACAGCCGGGCGGTTCAGTCCGACGGTCGCCGGTACCCCCGCCATCACCATACCGGTCGTCGCCATTTCCAGCGCCGAGGGTGTCCTGATAAACAACCGTCTGGCCCTCGGCCCGGTCGACCTGACCTGGACCAGTACGGTAGGATCCTTTGCCAGCTCCACCGGAAACAGGATTTCCTCGTTCAGCTCTTACGGCCTTTCGCCTGATCTCGCGCTCAAACCTGATATCGGCGCGCCCGGTGGAAACATTTTCTCGACCTACCCCCTGGAGCAGGGCGGCTACGCCAGTCTCAGCGGCACGTCAATGTCCTCACCCCACGTCGCTGGCACCGTGGCCTTGTACCTTCAAGCCCATCCCGGCACCTCCGCGCTGGCGATGAACCGCCTCCTGCAGAATACCGCGCAGCCAAAACTCTGGGGGGGCAACCCGGGCTTGGGTTTCCTGGACAACGTCCACCGTCAGGGCGCGGGCATGGTGGCAATTGATCGGGCGCTGCTCGCCACCGGCGAGGTCAGTCCGGGCAAGTTGTCGCTCGGGGAAAGTGAAACCGGTCCCGCCACCCGAACCTTGACGGTCGTAAATAATGCCGCGACCGCCACGACCTATGCTTTGTCGCATGT
>CAZAOI010000076.1:0-12624 GCA_964486705.1 uncultured Oleiharenicola sp.
ATCAACGGCCTGCCCTTCGAGATTGCGAGGACCGCAATCTTCCAGGCGCGAGATGCCCGCATCGAAATCCTGAAGGTTATGCTCGGCTCGCTTCCCGCGCCGCGCGCCGACCTCAGCAAATTCGCCCCCCGCATCCAGACGATCCAGATCGATCCCGAAAAGATCGGCCTGCTCATCGGGCCCGGTGGCAAGACGATCCGCCGCATCACGGAAACGACCGGCGCGCAGATCGACATCGCCGACGACGATTCCGGCAAGGTCTTCATCTATTCGAACAATGCCGACGCCATGAACCGCGCCGTGCAGGAAATCGACGCCCTCTGCGGCGGCGGTTCCCAAATCGAAATTGGCAAGATCTACACCGGCCGCGTCACCGGCGTGAAGGAATTCGGCGCATTCGTCGAGTGCATGCCGGGCAAGGAAGGCCTCGTGCACATCTCCGAACTGGCCGACTTCCGCGTCCGCCGCACCGAGGACGTCGCCAAGGTCGGCGACTCGATCACGGTGAAGTGCGTCGGCATCGACGAGCGCTCCGGCAAGGTGCGTCTCAGCCGCAAAGCCGCGATGCAGGAACTCGAGGCCCAGAAGCAGGCTGGTGGCGCCCCCGCCCCCGCCGCTGAAGCCGCCCCGGTTCAATCCTAAGGTCGCGCGCCGCCTCCCGGCTCGTCTCCCCTTCTTCCTCAAGCCGCGACGCAAGTCGCGGCTTTTTTCTTTCCGCCGCCCCAAACGTATCTACGGTCTTCCCACTTGTCGTTCCCCGCCCGCCCATGAAACTTCTGGTCACCAATGATGACGGCATCAATTCCCTCTTCCTGCACGAACTCATCGCCGCCTTGAAGACCGCCGGCCACGAACTGTTCGTGGTCGCGCCGGTAACCGAACAGAGCTGGACCGGCGCCTCGAAGACACGCAGCCGCCCCGTGAAATCGGGCGCGGTCGACCGCGGCTTCGGCTGCCCGACATGGATCGTCGACGGCACCCCGTCGGATTGTGTCAACATCGCCATCGCCCACCTGTTGCCCGAAAAGATCGAAGGCGTGGTCAGCGGGATCAACGTCGGCTTCAATTGCTCACTCGGCTTCATCCTCGCCAGCGGCACGGTCGCGGGCGCCTGGGAAGGCGCGCTCCACGGCTTGCCCGCCATGGCCCTTTCACAGGACGTCTCCGAAGACGTTTACGCCCACCTCAAGACCCAGGGCGGCGCGCCCGATGGCGCCTTGCTCGCGACGTTGAAAATCTCCGCCGCCCGCGCCGCGCAAATGGCCGCGCCGCTGCTGGGCGCCACTCCGCCCGACAGCTTCACCGTTCACAACGTGAATTTCCCTTTCCCGTGCCGGGCCGACAGTGCGGTGCGCTCCACCGTGCCCGCCCGCGTCCACGCGCCGGGCCTCTTCAGTCCCGCCGCCGACGACGGCTCGCACCGCCTTCTTTGGGGCAAGATCATCGATGTCTCCCCGCCCGCGCCGCTGACTGACATCACCTGCCTTGAGCAAGGGCACATCAGCCACAGCGTCCTCGACTACCGCAAGCTCGGACATTGACCGAAGCCAAGCCTCTTCAACCGGCGCCACGCGGGCCCGTCCGCTCCTCCATTCGCCGCGCGGTTTCGGACTCGAAACTCTTCCGCGCGAGTTCAAACTCTGCGCTCTCCGCGGTTCAACTGGGTTTTTGGAGTTAATATCGTTGTCAAAAATCACGGCAGCTGTTCCTGTCGACCGAAGTGGGGTTTAGATTCCCGGAGCGGCGAACCACATCGCCCGCGAAAATCGGACCACGCCACACCACCCGCCCTCGATTGTCGGTAAAATTGCAGCCTGCTCCTTTCGGCTCGCCCCCCTCGCTTTCCCATGAACCCAACCCACCACGCATCCATCGTAAACGCCAAGCGCAAGCTGCAACCAGTCATCACGACCGTTGCAGCTTTTTTTGTCCTCTGTTCCGTCGTCGCCCTTCAGGCCCAGGTCGCTCCGTCACCCGCCGAACCGGATAAACAGGCCAATGACGAACCCACGATCACCGTCGCGTTGGACGATTTCGTCGTCACAGGCTCGCGTGGCTTGCCGCGCCTCGTCGTTGAATCCATGGTGCCAATCGATCTCATCACGGGGTCGGATCTGGCAAATCAAGGCGATACCGATGTGAGCAACCTGATCCGCAACACGGTGCCGTCATTTGCCGTGAACGCCCAGCCGATCAGTGATGCGTCCACCCTGGTGCGTCCGGCCAATCTTCGTGGTTTTGCCCCGGACCACACCTTGGTGTTGGTCAATAACAAGCGCCGCCATCGTGCTGCCGTGATTAACTGGTTGGGCAATGGCGTAGCTGACGGGGCCCAAGGGCCCGATATTTCCGCCATCCCCTCGATTGCGGTCAAGCAGGTGGAAATATTGCGCGATGGCGCGGCGGCGCAATATGGCTCCGATGCCATCGCCGGGGTCATGAATTTTATCCTCATGGACCGCAACCATGGCGGCACGCTCGAAGCCCGATATGGGCAATACTACGAAGGGGACGGAAAGGGCTACAACGTCGCCGGGAATATCGGCGCTCCCCTCGGCAGCCAGGGATTCATGAATTTCAGCTTCGAATACGGTGCCTCGGATCCGACTTCTCGCAGTGTGCAGCGCAACGATGCCGCCGCCCTGATCGCCGCCGGCAACACCAAGGTGGCCAATCCCGCCCAGGTGTGGGGCGCACCGGAGATCAAAAACGATTTGAAGCTTTTCGTGAATCTCGGATCAAAACTTTCTGAGACGGTCGAGTTTTACGGACACGGAAACTACAATAGCAAGGAAGTCGAAGGCGGATTCTATTTTCGCAATCCGAATACGCGCTCTGGAGTGTACAGTAACGACGGTGGAGCAACCCTGTTAATCGGCGACCTCAATACCACGAACTCCATCACGCCTCCGGTCGTGACCATCACCAATAATGTGCCGAACGCGGCGGCGCTTGCGATTGTGCTCGCCAATCCGGAGTTCTTTACCTTTCAGGAGATTTTTCCCGGTGGATTTACCCCGAAGTTCGGCGGCACGGTTGATGATTATTCGCTCCTTGGCGGCCTGAAGGGGAAATTGTCCAATGGCTTGGAGTGGAATCTCAGTGCCTCCACCGGCTATAATAAAGTGCAGTTCTCCATCAAGAACACGGTGAACGCTTCCCTGGGGCCGCTCACGCCGACAACTTTCGACCCGGGCTCCTATATTCAGGACGAAAAGAACGTCAATTTTGACGTGAGCATGCCGGTTGGCGATCACACCACCCTTGCCGCGGGGGCTGAGTTTCGCGACGAAACCTTCGAGATCGTCGTCGGCCAGAAAGAGTCCTGGCAGATCGGTCCCTTGGCGGCGCAGGGCTTCAGTTCCGCTTCCAACGGTTTCCCTGGCTTCAGTGATATCGCCGGGGGCAACTGGTCGCGCAAGAATGTGGCGGCCTACGTCGACGGTGAATGGAAAATCTCCTCCGCGTGGACGACGGGCTTGGCCTTTCGCTGGGAAGATTTTGACGATTTTGGCTCCACGGTGAATAGCAAGATTTCCAGCCGTTATTCGGTCAACAAGCACGTCGCGTTGCGGGGCGGCTTCAACACGGGATTCCGGGCTCCCACCCCCGGCCAGTCCAATGCGTTCAACGTCTCCACCCAATTTGATTTGGTGAAGAAGGAGTTGGTCAATAACGGGACCATCCCTTCGACCCATCCGGTGGCCCTGTTACGCGGCGGCAAACCGCTCGACGCCGAGAAGTCCACAAACTTCTCCTTCGGCACGGTCTTTGATGTCGGGTCGGTCTCGTTCTCGGTGGATTACTTCAACATCAAGCTCAAGGATCGGCTGTCGGTGTCGCAGAATTTCTCCCTGACGCCGGCGGAAATCGCGATTCTGGTGGCATCGGGAATCACCAGTGCCGCCAACCTGCAAAACTTCCGTTTTTTCACCAATGACTTTGATACCAAGACCTCCGGAATCGATGTGGTAGCCTCCACTTCCGCCAAGCAATTCGGAGGGAAAACCGAGTTTAACTTCGCCTACAACTTCACCTCGACCAAGGTGACGGATTTCAATCCCGCGACCTTGGATGCGGGGCGCATCCGGCAATTGGAGACGGCCCTTCCCAGCACCCGCTACTCGATCACGGCCAATCACTTTAACAAGGCTTGGCGATTCCTGACCCGCGTGAGCTATTTCAGTGATTGGTATGACAGCGAAGACGGTCGCGACTACAAAGGGAAATTTGTCGTCGATGGCGAGGCCGCCTATAAACTCACCAAGACCCTGACCTTGATCGCCGGGGTGCAAAACATCCTGAACCAAACTCCCGACGTAAACCCTGACGCCGCCGACGGCGTAGGAAACAAATACAGCCAATTCTCCCCGTTTGGTTTCAACGGCGGATTCGTCTACACTCGCGTCAAGTGGGAATTCTAAACGCCCGGTGAACCCTCGCTCCAGGACCGGATCACGGTCCTGAAACCGGGTTCCTCGTTTATTTTTCACCTTCTGCTCACGTGCGGAGCCCATTCCCGGGCTTCGCACTTTTTTTGTCAGCTTTTCCACCCGATCCCGATAACGACGCCCCGAGGTCAATTCGCCCCGAAGTCGGCCTGAAATCCGGCGGGAACAGGCCGCAGCGCGCCCAGAAATTTCGGCCCCCGGCGGGATTAACGCGAAGAACGCAGAGGGGAAACCAGGTTGGTCCCCTTTTTGAGAATCTCACCTGCCGGGTGAATGGTTCATAACATTCGTTTGTGATCCCCCTTTCTGTTTTTGTGTTCCTGGTGTTTTCGTGGCCATTCCTCCAGCGGAATTCAGAATTATTTGGCATTTTGAATTTCGGCCCGCGACCGTTTGCGCCGATTCAGGGTAGACCCAACCATGTCTGACCCGCTCAACCTGCTGTCGGGAGCTTCCCCCGACCCCACTTCAAATCGAATTGCCTCCGGCCCGATGACCGCGGATTCCGCCTTGGGAATCCTCGAACTCAGCGGCCGCGTGGCGGCTTCTTATGGCGACGCCTTGACGGTGATCAACGGCCATGCCGCCCTCTTGCTCGAACGCACCGATCTTTCCCCGGAGGCGAGGAGCCAGGTGATGGCCATTGGGCAATCCGGCGCCGAAGCGGCGCGACTAACCCGTCAGTTGCTGATCATCAGCGGCCGCCACTCGAGCCAAGGTCGGACCATCGATCTCCACAAACTTGTGACCGACATGGCGCCCGCCCTCCGCCATCTGCTCGGCGACGAGCGCGTACTGGAACTCAGACTGAATGCGGCCCCCGCAATCATCTGGACTGACGCCGGGCTGTTTGAACAGGTGCTGGTGAGTCTGGCGGACAATGCCCGCGCCGCCCTGGCGGGACCGGGAACGCTGTCGCTGTGCACGCAGAGCGTGACAATTACCGAAGCCGAGGCCGCCCAGCAGCTCGGCGGGCGACCCGGCCGTTTTATTTGCCTCACCGTCGCGGACAACGGATGCGGAATGAGCCCGGAAATCCTCGCGCGCCTGTTCGAGCCATTTTTTTCCACCAAGGAACCCGGCAAGGCAACCGGTCGAGGGCTCGCGGCCGTGTTGAGCATTGTAAAACAGTCCCACGGCTGGCTGACCGTTGGGTCCCAACCCGGGGCTGGAACCACCCTCAGGATATTTCTGCCCCCCGCGCTGGACGACCAACCGGAACAATCGAGGGTCGAACGGGCCGCCCCCTTCCTCGACGGCGCGGAAACGGTCCTGCTGGTCGATGACGAAAACGCGTTGCGGGAACTGATCGCGTTGGTCTTGAAAAGCTTCGGCTACCGTGTCTTGCAGGCCAGCAGCACGGCCGAAGCGCTGGAGGTTTGGAAATGGCATGCCCCGCGGATCGCCCTGCTTTTCACCGACCTCGTCCTGCCCGGAAACCTGACGGGGCTGGACCTTGCGCTTCGATTTCAAGGCGAAAAACCCGGCCTCAAGATCATCTGCATCAGCGGCAACGCCGGCCACGTCGCGGCAATGCCGACCGCGGCTTTGGCGGAAATCCGCTTCCTGCAAAAACCCTGCGCCCCCTCGGAGATCGCCCGAACTGTCAGAGCCGTCCTCGACCAAAGTAGCGCTGAAGTTTAGGCGAATTGAGCCGTTCTTAAGTCCCGCGGAACTGAACAGTCCCGTCGCGACATGAATTTCAATCCCGACCAGGCAAGCAGCCCGGGCCCAGCGTTTTCCAACAAGACCCTGGCCCCTGAGGGCGAACGCCCCGACGCCGACCCATCGCCGGGCAATTCCCTGGCGTTCCTGAATTCCCTGCTGGATAACCTCCCCGCCGACATTTTCCGATTGGACCGCGAGGGTCGGTTCACTTTTGCGAACAAACTGTTTTGCGACCGGGTCGGACAACCCCTCGCAAAAATCATCGGCAAATTCGCCGTTGATGGGACGCCGCCAGAGATCATGGAGAAACATCGCCAGGAGAACCTGCGCATCATGGAGTGCGGCGTCACCGCTGAGGCGATGGAAGCCGATTCGGCGCGACCGGCCGAAAATCGGTTTTTAAAGGTCGTCAAAGTTCCCCTCCGGGATGCCGCCGGTCACTGCCACGGCTTGCAGGGCATGATCACCGATGCGACCGCGCGCCGCCGCGCCGAGATGGTCCAGTCGGCGCTGGTCAAGATTTCCGAGGCGGCCCACTCCACTCATGACCTGCCGGCGCTTTGCTACCGCATCCATGAGGTCATCGGCGAACTGCTCTCGGCCAAGAATTTCTACGTGGCCCTGCATGACCTAAGTACGGACATGATGTCGTTCCCTTATTTTGTCGATGAAGTCGACCCGCCACCCCTACCGCGCAAGCTCGGTGGAGGGCTCACTTCGATCGTCATGCGCAGCGGCCAACCCCTGCTCATGTCCGCCGAAAAACATGCCGAACTCGTCAAGGCCGGAACGATGTCCGAGATCGGGACCATGACCTTGAACTGGCTCGGCATTCCCCTCATTTCCCAAGGCCGCACCATCGGGGTGCTGACCGTGCAGGACTACGGCGACGTGGTGCGCTATACCCAAGCCGACTGCGAGCTGCTGCAATTCGTCTCCCAGCACATTGCGACCACCATCGAGCGGAAACAGGCCGAAGAGGCGCTGAAGGTTGCCATGGCCGCCGCCGAAAATGCCTCCCGCGCCAAGAGCGAGTTCCTCGCCAACATGAGCCATGAAATTCGTACGCCGATGAACGCCGTGATCGGCATGACCGGCCTGTTGCTCGACACCCCGCTTGCGCCGGCCCAGCGGGAATTTGCGGAGACCGTGCTCAACAGCGCCGACAATCTGCTGACGATCCTCAACGACATCCTGGACTTCTCCAAAATCGAGGCGGGCAAACTTTCCTTTGAGCTCCTCGACTTCAACCTGCTGGACGTTGTCGAGGGCACCCTCGAAATGTTGGCCGAGCGGACCCAGGGCAAGGGCGTGGAACTGGCCAGCGCCGTGCTGCCGGACGTGTGCTGCCATCTCCGCGGGGATCCCGGCCGACTGCGCCAGATCCTGCTTAATCTCCTCGGCAACGCCATCAAGTTCACCGAACACGGCGAAGTGGTGATCCGGGTTCGCCCGGAAGCGGAGACCGGGACGCACGTCACGCTGCGGTTTGAAATTGCCGACACCGGCATCGGGATTTCCCAGGAAGCGCAAACGCGGCTGTTCCAGTCCTTCAACCAAGCCGACAACTCGACGACGCGAAAATATGGCGGCACCGGCCTCGGCCTCGCAATTTCCCGCCAACTGGTGACCCTGATGGGCGGCCAGATCCACGTGGAAAGCGAATTGGGCAAGGGCACGATCTTCTGGTTCACCGCCGAATTCGGAAAACAACAGGGTCCTCCGGCCGCCCGCGTGAACTACAGCCGCGACCTGCTTGATTTGCGCGTCCTCGTCGTCGACGACAACGCCACCAACCGCCAGATCCTGCGGCACCAGATTTTTGCCTGGAAGATGCAAAAGGGCAGCGCGGCCAGTGGCCACGAGGCGTTGAAACTTCTCCGCGAGGCCGCCGCCGCCGGTACCCCCTACGATCTCGCGCTGCTTGACATGCAGATGCCAGAGATGGACGGACTCACGCTCACCCACATGATCAAGGCCGATCCCGCCATCGCCTCCACCAAGCTGGTCATTTTGACTTCGCTCGGGAAAGCCATGCGCAACGACGAACTCACGGCCGCCGGCATCGCGGCCTATCTCGTAAAGCCGGTGAAACGGGCCCGCCTCTTCGACTGCCTGGTCGAGGTCATGGGCCGCACCAAGCCCGCAAAAGACAGCACCGAGTGGGCGGCCGGGCCGGCGGTCGCGAAAGCCCCGATCCACAATCTTCCCAAGGTCCGCATCCTGATCGCGGAAGATAATCGGGTGAACCAGAAAGTTACGCTCGCCCAGCTCAAACAACTCGGCTGCACCGCCGATATCGCGGCCAATGGCCTCGAGGCGGTGGCCGCCCTGACCCGACTGCCCTACGATTTCATCCTCATGGACTGCCTGATGCCAGAGATGGACGGCTACGAGGCCACGCGCAAGATTCGCCAAATCGAGAACGACCTCACGCATCCCTGCCCGTGGAAAGCCCCCATTTACATCACGGCCATGACGGCCAACGCGATGCAGGGCGATCGCGAGAAATGTCTCGAAGCCGGCATGGACGACTATGTCAGCAAGCCGGCCCGCCAGGGAGACCTGCAGGCCGCTTTGGAACGCTGGCACCAGAGCCGGGCGATGGCCCCTGAACCTTCGGGTTAGCCCAAAGCTGAGGTTGGGTGGGCGTCGATGTTCCTATCGACGCCTGTCGCCGATAGGGAAATCGGCGACCACCTTTCAGGGGGCTTGGATGGGGGAGCGAGCTTGCGCGCGACTTGCTCGGAGAATGCCGCGAGCAAGCTCGCTCCCCCGCTTCCCCCTGAATTGTTCCGCATTAGCCATCCCGCTTTTTACTCGCCTCCCGGACCGGAAGATCCGCTTTCGCCGAACGGCCTCCGATCCCTTCCCTCCTGCCGGCAGGCGGAGGCCGCTTCCGAGCTCCGCATTGTTCAGTCGGCTTCCCCGCCGCACCCCCGTTCGTTCCCACCAGTCGAGACCTCCGCTGGACCGACAAATTCTGCTGGCTCCAGTCCCCTGACTGCTGAATTCTTGCGCCTGCATGATTGAAGTCGAAAATCTCACCCGGGTCTTCCGCACCTACAAAAAGCAACCCGGCTTCTGGGGCGGCGTGAAGGGATTATTTCACCGCGACTTCGAGGAGACCCGCGCCGCGGACAACATCAACTTCAGGATCAAGGAGGGCGAGTTGGTCGGTTTCCTCGGGCCGAACGGCGCCGGCAAAACCACGACGCTCAAAATGCTGTCGGGCCTCATCTACCCGACGAGCGGCCGGGCCCGCGTCGCGGACTTCGACCCGACGAAACGGGAAAACGAATACCGCCGGATCTTTGCCCTCGTCCTCGGGCAAAAAAACCAGCTGTGGTGGGATCTGCCCGCCATCGAGTCCTTCTTTCTGCTACGCGCGATCTACGGGCTGGAGCAAAAGGCCTTCAAGGCCACGCTCGACGAACTCGTCACCCTGCTCGGCGTGGCGCCGAAGCTGAATGTCATGGTGCGCGAGCTTTCGCTCGGCGAACGCATGAAGATGGAACTCATCGCCGCGTTGCTGCACCGACCGCGGGTGCTCTTCCTCGACGAACCGACCATCGGCCTCGACGTTGTCTCGCAAAAAGCCGTGCGCGAGTTCCTGCGTGACTACAACCGCCGCTACCAGACGACGATTCTCCTCACGAGCCACTACATGGCCGACATTTCCTCCCTCTGCGAACGGGTGATTGTGATCGATCATGGCAAGAAGATCTACGACGGCAGCCTTGACCGCATCGCCGGCGCCGGCCTGCAGCAACGGATCATCAAGTTTACCCCCCGCGACGGCGCTTTTCCCGCCGGCTGGCAGCCGCTGCACGGCACCGCCAAAGTCTGCGAGGACGGCGAAATCCAGTTGCACGTCCCGAGTGAAATGGTGGTCGCCGTCTGCCAGCAGATCCTCGGCCTCGGCCAGGTGGACGACCTCACCATCCAAGACGTCCCCTTGGAAGACATCATCACCGAGCTGTTCCAGCGGGGCGTGGTCTCCAGCTGAGGCGAGATCATGCAATTGGTGGGCGTCGGTTTCCCTACCGACGCTCGTCGCCGATGGGCCCGGTTGTCCTAGAAACCGCAGTTAAAACGCGGAGGTCGCGGAGAACACAGAGGAAAGAACAATCCCATGCGCTCAAGTGCAGACTCACCCACCGAGTGAATGTCTTTCTGTGACCACTCTAATACAACTCTCTGTTTTTGCGTTTTTTGTGCTTTTTGTGGCCAATTCTTCTGCGGAATTTAAGGTTGTTCGCGGCTGCGAACCCGGAGCCAGTCGCACCGCCTCGGCTGCGGCTGGGAACCTGCGGCCCGCGTTCACGGCTCCGCTCAGTCCGCCAGTTTCTCCTTCACGATCTGCGTGACCGAGGCCGCATCGAACGGTTTCTCAAACACGACTGACTCTTCCTTCCCGGTTTCGGAAGGCCACTCCTGCGGGGCATGCCGGGCGGTGAGGAAAAAGGGCCGGATGCCCGGCAGCTGGCTCCGCGCATAACGCATGAGCTCGGCTCCGTCCGGGCCGTCGCTCGTCTCCAACTCGGCAATGAATCCCTCAAACATTTCGCCTTTGAGCAAACTTCGGGTCCGGGTGGCTTCCGAACTCTTGACCACCCGAAAATCCCGTTCCAGCAGCATCGCCAGCGTGTCGGCCACGCCGGGATTCTTGTCGTGGACCAGGACCGAAAGACGCACATTCTCATCGTAAGATCCGGTCCGTTGCAGCGCCGCTTCCAAGAGGGCTTCCGGAGTCGAACCATCGCGGCCGAGTTCGGCGTAGCCGACCCGCAGGCTGCCGACCCCCTCGAACACGTGCCGCAACCGGCGCAGCCGGGCGCGCAGCGCGAGCCCGTTGACCTCGCTAAACACCAGACCGACGCGATTCGCGTCATAGGGCCCGGTGGTCTCGCCCAGCGCCAAGGCCGCGCGCAAATCGGGCAGCCGGCGCAAAACGCCGGCGTGCAGGTCCGCACTTTCAATCAGCGCGAAGCCAAATTTCCCGCGCTGGGCAATGGCCCGGTAGGTTTCCCGGCGCATGAGTTCAAGCAATCGGGCCTGATCGGCCGTCATGTCGTGCAGCACCACCAGCCAGCTGCCGCCCGGCGCCGCTTCGGCCCGACGCGCCTCCCCATAGATCAGCTTGCCACTGGAGCGCAGGTGGAAACCCCCGGCGCCTTTTTCCAAATCATCAAAGGGCAGCCCGGCCTCACCCAGCCAGCGCGTGGCCAGATCATTAGCCACCAGCGGCCGGTGATCGGCCCCGTAGGCCGCGATCCCCACCGGCGCTTGATTGAGCAGAAAGCGCAGCAGCTCGCGGCTTTTCTCCGCGTCCTGCAGGCGCAGCGACTGGGTCAGCGTCACCGAGAGAAAATCCGCGAGCCCGGCCATCAGATGCAGGTCCTCCGATCCGAACTGGCGGTGTTCGCCGCCCGGGGAGATCTGCAGCGTGCCAAACGGGGCCTCGCCCCCGGCCAGTGGCATGGTCAGGACGCCGGGTGAGAAATGCGCCGGGGCCTCCGCCAACGCCCGATCGACCTGGATGGTCATTTTTTCAAAATGCTCGGACTGGTCGAGCGAGGCCTGGAGACCTTGCACAAACCGGTTGAAATCGCTGAAGTGCGCAAACGCGCGGGCGAGCGTCCGCAACGCGAGCGGACCGGTCAGGGTTTGCTGGGTGGTGATTTCAGACATGAAACTCAAATAAGTTGTGGGAGGTAGACCCGGAAAGTCGTGCCTTGATCCAAGGTACTCGTGACATTGATCTCGCCGTGGTGATTCTGGACGATGCGTTTCACGATCGCCAAGCCCAGACCCATGCCGTGTTTGCCGCGACGGGCGCCGGTGGACTTGGTGGTGGTAAAGGGTTCGAACACATGCGGCAGCAGCGCCGGGTCGATCCCGGGACCGTTGTCAGTCAGGCTCACGCACACCAAGGGCAGCGGAGCGACGAACCGCAATTCGAATCCGACGGTCAGCCGACTGGCGGGCCGACCCTCCATCGCCTGCACGGCGTTCTGCATGAGATTGAGGAAAACCTGAAGCAGCTGGCTGTAATTGGCCGTCACCCGGGGGACTTCGTTGGTCGGCAACACCAACTCGACGTTGGTGCGCACGAGCTCGGGCCGCACGATTTCACCCGCCGCTGCCAGCACCTCCGCCACGTCGACCGCGGTCATCTCGACCTTGTTGCTTTCGGCAAAGGAGGCGACATTCTCCACGATGCTCGCGATCCGGCTGATATCGCGCTGGACGACCGCGCTGAAGTCCTGCTCGAAGTCCAGATCGGTGCCGCGCTCCTTCAGCAGGGCGGAGAACGTTTGGATCGAGACGAGGGGATTCCGGAGCTCATGGGCCAGCCCGGCCGCGAGGGTCCCGAGGGAGATGAGTTTCTCCGTCTGGCTGGCGCGCCGCTCCAATTGGCGGGCCCGGAGATTGAGCCCGATCTGCAGGCCGATGGTTTCGCCCAAAGAAACATCGACATCGTTGTACATGGCACCGTCCG
>CAZAOI010000077.1:0-12560 GCA_964486705.1 uncultured Oleiharenicola sp.
GCTATCCGTCCTTTCGCGATCAGCCGCGCCTCAACCGCCTGCTGCCGGTTTGGCGCCGACTGCCGGCCGCCGTGCGCGGGAAAATTGTGGCCACCCTCCAGGCCCGCCCCGGCACCCGCGCGCGCAAGCTCGCCGACTTCCTCGCCCAGGCGCGCGACCGTCACGAACTCGCGGCCTTGCAGCGCCGCGTGCTGCCGGAATCCACCCGACTCGCCCTGCTGGTTCCCGAAATCCGGGCGCAGGCGGCGCGCCTGGGCCCACTTCATCCGATGCTCGACGACTTCACCGCCGAACTCATCGGCGCCAGCGATTTTCAAATCTGCAGCGCTTGGGAACTGCGCACCTACATGGCCGACGTGCTGCTGCGCGACAGCGACGTGTTCAGCATGGCCCACTCGCTTGAACTGCGCGTGCCCTTCGTCGACCGGACCTTGCTCGAGTGGTTGTGGGCCCAGCCGGATTATTTCAAATACGACCCCCACCAGTTCAAACGCGCCCTCGCCGACGCGACCGCCGATTTGGTTCCGGCGGCCATTCGCCATCGGCGCAAGCAGGGATTTTCCTTCCCCTTCGCGCCCTGGATGCGCGCGGAGCTCCGCCCGTTTCTCGAGGAAACCTTCTCGCCGGTTTCCCTGCAGGCCTGCGGGTGGCTCGAAGCGCACGAGGTCGCGCGTCTCTGGCAGGAATTCAAAAATGGATCCGATCCGCGCGCCTGGTCGCGGGTCTGGGCGCTCGCCGTGCTGATCGCCTTTGCGAACCGGAGGCCGGCATGAAGCAATCCACGGACGACGCTTCTTCCGACTGTAGGAGCCTGCTTGCAGGCGATTCAAAGCCTGGTTCCGCGACACGCGCTGGACATCGCCTGCAAGCAGGCTCCTACAGTCCAGACCCATCCCCCCAACCCACCGTGGGCTGCACATGAGAATCCTCCTTCTCTCCCCCGAGATGTTCCGGGCCGACGGCGGTATCGCCCGGATCATGCGTTTGTATCTCAAGGCGCTCTGCGAAATCTGCGGACCGGAGGGGCAAGTCTATTCTCTCGTGCTGAACGACCAACCCGAGCCCAGTCCCCGTCTCTCCCGCTACTCCAACCAACAGCTGCGCCGCCACCTCGCGTGCGCGGGCCGCCGACTTAAATTCCTCACCCAAGCTGTCCGTCTGGCCCGCACCGCGGACGTTTTGCTTTGCGGACATCTCCACCATCTGGTGATCGCGCGACTGGCCCAAGTTTTCAACCCGCGGCTGCGCTATTTTCTCGTGGCGCACGGCATCGAAGTGTGGCGGCCCTTCACTTGGCTCGAACGCCGCGCGCTGCGCGGAGCGCATCGCATCCTCTGCGTCAGCGACTACACCCGGCGGCAGATCATGCGGTTTCACCCGGCGCTGCCGGCCGAGCGGATCGTCGTGGTGCCGAATACGCTCGACCCGTTTTTCACTGAAAACGCGGGCACCCCGTTTCCACGCCCGATGTTTGCCGGACCACGCATCCTGACGGTTTGCCGTCTGACCGTGGCCGATAACTACAAGGGCGTGGACACCCTGATCGAAGCGCTGCCGCTGGTGCGGCGAAGCTATCCGCTGGCCTGCCTCCGCATCGTGGGCGACGGCGACGATCTGCCGCGCCTTCGGGACTTGGCCGCAAATCTGGGGGTGGCGCGGGCGGTGGAGTTCACCGGCCCGCTCAGCGACGAGGTCCTGCGCGCCGAATACGAGACGTGTGATCTGTTTGCCCTGCCCAGCCGCCGCGAAGGATTCGGCTTGGTTTTCCTCGAAGCCATGACGCACGGCAAACCCTGCATCGGAGCCCGGGCCGGCGGCACGCCCGAAGTCATCAACGACACGGTGGGCCAGCTCGTCGAATACGGCGACCTCCCGGGACTGGCCGCAGCGGTCGCCGATCTCATGCGCCACCCGCGCGATTCGGAGGTTGTGCGCCGCCATGCCGCCGCGTTTGATTTCCCCGCCTTCCAGCAGCGCCTCGCCGCCGCCCTGAACTGAGCCATGCCACCCGCTGAAATTCCCGAACTCGTCCTCGAAGCCGGCCGCGCCAACCGGCACTACTGGGCGGACCTCTGGCGTTTTCGCGAGCTGCTCGGCTTCCTCGCCTGGCGTGACATCAAGGTGCGCTACAAGCAAACGACCCTTGGCATCCTGTGGGCCCTCATCCAGCCGGCGGTCACGCTCGCGGTGTTCACTTTCATCTTCGGCAAACTGGCCGGCATGCCGTCCGGGAACGCACCTTACCCGCTGCTCGTGCTGTGCGGTCTGCTGCCGTGGCAGCTTTTCGCCTCCGCCTTCTCCAACTCGAGCGGCAGTCTCGTGGCCAATACCCACCTGATCTCGAAAATCTATTTCCCCCGGCTCATCGTGCCGTTGTCCTCCGTCGCCGTCGCGCTGATCGATTTCGCCGTCGTGCTCCTCCTGCTGGCGGGCATGTGTGTCTGGTGGCAGTTCGCCCCCGACTGGCGCATCGTCTTCATCCCCCTTTTCATCCTGCTGACCCTCGTCACTGCGCTCGGCACCGGCCTGTGGCTCACCGCGCTGACAGTGAAATACCGCGATTTCCGCTTCGTCGTGCCGTTTCTGCTGCAGGTCGGACTGTTCCTGTCGCCTGTCGGTTTCAGCACCGCCAACCTGCCGAGTTGGCGGCAGGTTTACGCGCTCAACCCGATGGTCGGGGCCATCGATGGCTTCCGCTGGTGCCTGCTCCACGGCGAACCGGCACTCGACCCGCTCAATCTCGCCGTCTCCGCCGGCATGGCAATCTTGCTGCTGCTGTCCGGCGTCTGGTACTTCCGCCGCACGGAGCGGACGTTCGCCGATCTGATCTGAGCCATGAGACTTGCCCATGTCATCGCCGTTGTTCGGGAGTTAAACACAGCCGGCGTTCGCTATCTGATCGTGGGTGGGCTGGCGGTAAACGCCCACGGTCATGTTCGCTATACGAACGATCTCGATCTGGTCATCGGCCTGGAACCGGCAAATATCCGGCTCGGTTTGGATACTTTGGCAAAACTGGGCTACCGACCGAGGATTCCCGTCACGAGCGAACAGTTCGCCGACGCCATCCTGCGCGCTGGCTGGAGAACGGAGAAAGGCATGGTGGTGCTCAACCTCTGGAACGAGCGCTGGAGAGAGACCCCCATCGATGTGTTCGTCAGTGAACCCTTCGATTTCGCGGCGGAGCACCGCGCCGCCAAACTATTTCCGCTCACCGAAGGTTTGTCCGCACCGGTGGTCGCGCTGACCGCACTGGTTCAGATGAAACGGGACGCCGGCCAGCCGCGCGACCTGGACGATATCGCCGAACTCAAGCGAATTGAGGAATTGCGCCATGAAAAGTGATCCTTGGCACTATGGCACCTGGGAGGGAGCGCGGGACGGGATGCGCGAGGACAACCTCAAACTAAGTCTTGCCGAAAAAATCAGCCTGCTCGAAGACATGGAGCAATTTGCCTTGATCTTGCATCGCCAGCGGCAGCGCGACGGCCTGCCGATCGACCCCAGAATCGCACCGCTTGTCGCGGCGGCGGTAGCAGAGGAACAAGCCGCTTATCACGCCGCCAAGGCACCGCCTTCCACCCACTCATGAGCCAGCCTGTCATCAGCGTTGAAGGCTTGGGCAAGCGCTACTACCTGGCGCATCAGAAGCGCCACGACACGTTGCGCGATTCACTCGCGCAGGGCGCCCGCGGACTCTGGCGGAAACTGACCTCACCCGTCGGTCCGCCCACGAGCCAGGAGGAATTCTGGGCGCTGCGTGATGTCTCATTCCAGATCAACCAAGGCGACGTCGTCGGCATCATCGGCCGCAACGGTGCCGGCAAGTCGACGTTATTGAAAATCCTCTCGCGCATCACCGAGCCCACGACCGGCCGCGCCACCATCCGCGGCCGGGTCGCCAGCCTGCTCGAGGTCGGCACCGGGTTTCATCCCGAGCTGACGGGTCGGGACAATATCTTTCTTAACGGCGCGATCCTCGGCATGTCGCGCACTGAGATTGCGCGGAAATTCGACGAGATCGTTGCCTTCGCGGAGGTGGAGCGCTTCCTCGACACGCAGGTGAAGCACTACTCCAGCGGCATGTACGTGCGCCTGGCCTTCGCCGTCGCCGCCCACCTTGAGCCCGAGATCCTCATCGTCGACGAAGTCCTCGCCGTCGGCGACGCGCAGTTCCAGAAAAAATGCCTGGGCAAAATGGGTGAAGTCGCCCGCGACTCCGGCCGCACCGTGCTCTTCGTGAGCCACAACACCTCCGCACTGCAATCCATCTGCCGCACCGGAATCTGGCTGCAGCAGGGCCAGGTGGCACGGAGCGCGCCGATCAGCGAATGTCTTTCCGCCTATTTGGGCGCCGGAACGGAGGCTGCCGTTTTTGTCTCAGTCGGGACTACCAAACCCCACATAACGTCAGCGACAATCGACCAAACGGCGCTCGCCATCGGCCGGCTGCGCATCAGCGTCGGTTTCAAATCTCCCTTCCCCTTGGGTCGTCCGGTCGTCGGAATCATCCTGCACAACAAATTCGGCCAACCCATTGCGGGTTCGAACGGCCGCATGTTGGGCGAGCTTTGGCGCCCCGCGCCCGCCCGCGAGGGCATCATCACCGCCGAGATCAACCCCTTGCCCTTGCTCAGCGACACCTACCGGGTTTCCCTTTACCTGGGTGACGCCGCCCAGGACTACGACGAAAAGCGTGACGCGCTGGAATTTGATTTTGTGTCTCCTCACTTCTATCCGGAGAGCCCGCGACCGGACTTGATCGGCTCTGCTGATCTTTCGTGGCAGTGGTCGATTGAATCAATCCAACCGTCCGTAACGTGATCCGCCGATGAATCTTCTTCGAACTATCCGCGCGACCTGGCGACGCTGGCTGCTGCGCCGCCCGAATGTCATCATCGGCCCAGGCACCGCCGTTGGAGGCGGCGTCGTGGCAAAGCCGGGCGCCGGCCGGATCATCATCGGCGGGAACTGCTCGCTGGAAACTGGCGTCGTGCTCGAAACCTATGGCGGCCACCTCGGTATCGCCCCTCGGGTTTTTCTTGGACCCTACACTGTGATCTACGGCCACGGCGGCGTGGACATCGGGGAAGGGACACTGATCTCGATGCATTGTCGCATCCTTTCCTCGAATCACGCCGTCGCCCCTTTCGGTACGGAAATCCGCTCGCATCCCGACATTCTTCTCCCAACAAAAATCGGTCGCGACGTGTGGCTCGGGGCCGGGGTAACGGTCCTCGGCGGCGTCACGATTGGCGACGGCTGCGTCGTCGGGGCCGGGGCCGTCGTGACCAAGGATCTGCCGGCCGGCGCCATCGCCTATGGCGTGCCGGCTGAAATCAGAAAGTATCGCATCAATCGCCCTTTTTCACCGGACAATGCCCGCGATGCTTGACGCCCGCCGACCACGCGATCTCGCTCTGATTGTCGCGGGCTGCGTGTTGTTGAGCATCCTTTTTTTTGCGCCCCGGCTCTGGTTGATGCGGGAACATGTGCCCGGTTCCTTCCAATGGGATCGGGGCCACACCTACCTGCAGCAATGCGAACAGCCGCTCCGACGCGACATCGAAACCGCAATGCAATGGCGGTTGCTGCCTCCGTTGGTGGCGCATAACCTAGGTCTCCAGGGACTCGTTCCGCTGGTGCTGCCGTGGCTCGGCGTGCTAGCCCTGCTCGGCTATGTTGCGGTGTTGCATACGAGGCGCCTGCCCAATGTTCAGTTCGTGTTCGGCGGCACGTTGCTGGTCGCCACGACGTCGGGCGTCTTGGTACCGCTGGGCTGGCTCGGAATCAATGATGCTTGGGTCTGGCTCGGTTTGTTGGCCGTCGCGTTCGGTCAGGTACGCTGGACTATTCCGGCAGCCTGCCTGCTGTGTCCGTGGGTCGACGAACGTTTCCTCATCGGTCTGCCGCTTGCCTGGGTGATTCGCTGTCTCGACAAGGATGCCCCCCTTCTCTCTCGTCGGCTTTTTCTCGCCGGTTGGCTGTTGCCCTACGTTGCGCTCCGGCTTGCATTTGGCGGCAATCCGGCGACCAACAGCGCCGCAAGTCAGTTTCTCGCGCAACAATGGCGCTCCGTTCTGTTCATCGTGCCCATGGCTCCGCTGGGATGGTGGATGGGACTGCGTGTCGGCTGGCTGGGGGTGGCTTACGGGGCGTTTGCCCAACCCGTCGGCCGACGTTGGGTCACTGGGCTTGTGCTCGGTGCCACCCTCGCGCTGTCGGCGTTTTTGGCCTCCGATCTGAGCCGCTCGGTGGCGATTGCGCTGCCCGCAGTCCTGCTAGGTGGTTTCGCCCTCGCTCGCCGCGCTCCGCTATATGCACCGCAGATCATGTTCGGCGCCGGCATCGGGAATCTACTGATCCCGGCAGCCCATGTGGTCCTGACGCAGGTTGATCCGATAAATCCGCTCCCGGTGGAACTCTTCCGCTTGCTCCGCGACCTGTGAACCCGCCGGTACCTGCCGCTAGGGCGACCGCTCCCGGCCAACACCGGACTAAAATCGTCCCAGACCCCAGAGCCGTTTCCACGCAATGACCGTGACGAAACCAACACTCTCGGTGATCATCCCCGCGCACAATCCGCACCGCGGGCGCTTGCGCCGGACGCTGGCGGGTTTGCGGGCTCAAGCCCTGCCAGCCGGCCAGTGGGAGACGCTGTTGATCGACAACGCGAGTATCCCTGCGCTGACGGCAACGGACTGGACCTCTTTCGCGCCGACGGATTTTCGTGTTCTCTCCGAACCTGAGCCCGGGCTCAGTAACGCCCGGCATGCCGGCTTCGCCAGAGCCCGCGGCGAATTCGCCGTTCTGGTGGACGACGACAACGTGCTGGCGCCCGATTATCTTGCGAACGTTCTAGCCCTCTTCGATGCGCACCCACACGTCGGCGTGATCGGCGGCCGGTCGTTACCGGAATTCGAGATCGTTCCACCCGCATGGGCCGGGGAATTCTATTCACTGCTGGCCTTGCGCAACCTCGGCGACAAGCCGCTCATCTCCCACGGGCTGCGACCGGCCGGGGCCGCCCGCAATGCGTACCCCGCGTTTGCCCCCATCGGCGCCGGCATGGCGCTCCGCCGCGCCGCGTGGACCGCGTGGCTCGACGCCTCGGGCAAGGCCGGCAACCCACTCAGCGACCGGCGCGGCGAGGAACTCACCTCCAGTGGCGACAACGACATCGTTCTCTGCGCCATGCGTGCGGGATGGGAAGTCGGCTCCTTCCCGACACTCTCGCTCACACACCTGATTGCCGCGAACCGGCTCGAGGCCGCCTATCTCGCCCGGCTCAACCGCGGCATTCAGAAATCGTGGATGCAGGTGCTGACGCTGCACGACGCCAATCCCTGGCCTCCCCTCTCGTCTAGCGGCGCAACTCTCCGCCAGGTGAAGGCGTGGTTCACGCACCAGGCATGGCGCTCCCCCGCCGCCCGTATCCGTTGGCAGGGCGCTTGCGGGCACTTTGAAGGACGGATCAAACGATGAGTTTGCCGGACACCGCACGCTCCCTCGGTCTGGGCAAACTCGCGCTCAGGTTTTACCACAATCCGGTGAACCGGGTGCGCGACTGCCTCCGCGAAGGCGGCCCGATTCAGCAACGCCGCACCGCCCGCGGCCGGCAGGAAATGGAGCAAGCCGCCGCAAACTTGCCGGCGCTCCCTATCTCACCCTCCGCGCAAAAGCCACTCGGGGTCCATCTGCTCACCGGGCGAAAGTATTGGTATCAGTCGATTTTTTGCCTCTGGACCTTGGCCCGGCACTCCGGTCGCGCCTTGGCGCCGGCGATTTATGATGACGGCACCTTGACCACCGAACTCCAGGCAGCGTTCACCCGCCTCTTCCCCGCCACCCGTTTCCAGCTCAAGGCCGAAACCGCCGCGCGTCTGGAAACCTTCCTGCCCGTCTCCCGTTACCCGGTGCTGCGCGAACGCTGGTCAAACTACCCTCACCTCCGCAAACTCACCGATGTCCACGCCGGTGGCTCCGGCTGGAAACTGGTCCTCGATTCCGATCTGCTCTTTTTCCGTCGTCCTGATTTCCTCCACCACTGGGTGGACCAACCCGGCCAGCCGCTGCACGCGGTGGACGTGAAAAGCTCTTACGGCTACTCGCGGCCGCTGCTCGATTCGCTGGCGGGCTTGCCGCCCGCCGAGTTGGTGAACGTCGGCCTCTGCGGACTCAACAGCAGCGAGCTGGACTGGCAAAAATTGGAACACTGGTCCCGCACGCTGCTCGAGCGAGAAGGCACCAACTATTACTTGGAGCAGGCGCTCGTCGCCATGTTAGTCGCCGGCCGGAAATGCTCGGTGGCGCCCGCGGTGGATTACGTCACCCTGCCGCGTCCGCCCGAAGCGCACGACTGTCGCGCGGTCATGCATCACTACGTGGCCGAGTCGACCCGCTGGTACTTTCACCACAACTGGCGGCGCGCCATCGACTCGTGAGCCAGATCGTCAGCATCATCATTCCCTGTTACAATGCTTCTCGCTGGCTGCCGGAGACGCTGGAGTCCGCACTCGCGCAAACCTGGCCGCAACTTGAAATCATCGTAGTGAACGACGGTTCAACCGATGACAGCCTAGACATCGCCCGCCGCTACGAACCGCGCGAAGTGCGGGTCATCGACCAGCCGAATCGGGGCGCCAGCGCGGCCCGCAACCGCGGGTTGCGAGAGGCCCGCGGCGAATTCATCCAGTTTCTCGATGCGGACGACTTGCTGTCGCCGGGCAAGATCGCCGCGCAAGTCGCGCTGCTCGGATCGTGTCCGCCGGGCACCGTGGCCTCCTGCGCGTGGGGCCGGTTCACGGGCGACCCGACCGCGGCCCGTTTCGTGGACACCGCCGTCTTCCGCGATTTCGCCCCGCTGGATTTCCTGATGCTCTCCGGCGAGACCGGAGCGATGATGCATCCCTCCGCGTGGCTGGTGCCGCGCACGGTGGCGGATGCCGCCGGGCCTTGGAACGAAACGCTTTCGCTCAACGACGATGGCGAGTATTTCGGCCGCGTGGTCCTGGCGAGCAAAGGCATTGCCCACTGCGCCGAGGCCGCGGCGCGCAGCTACTACCGTTCCGGACTGTCGGGCAGCCTCAGCCAGCAACGCAGCACGGCGGCGCGGTGTTCCCAGTTCACTTCCCTCGAACTCATCACGCAACGACTGCTCGCCGCCGAAGACTCCTCCAGAATCCGCCGCGCCGGCGCCGGCCATTGGCGGCGCTTTGTGCATGATTTTTATCCCGAGCCCGCCGAACTGATCGCGAGGGCTGAAGCGGAAATCCGGTTGCTGGGAGAGTCCGTCGGCACGCCGGTCATGGGTCCCAAAACCGCCGCGCTGTCCGCGCTGCTCGGCTGGCGCAACGTGTGGCGGTTGAAACAGTGGTTCGGCCGATGAACGGACGTCGCATCCTCATCCTCACCTCCGCGCACTTGTGCCGGAATCCGCGCGTGGTCAAGGAAGCCACCACGCTTGGCACCGCCGGCTACGACGTCACCGTGCTGAGTGTTTCCGTCCACCCGCAGTTTGAACAGACGGACCGCGAATTGATCCGCAGCCTGCCGTTCAAGCGCTTGACCATCGACTATACGGTCGACGCCATCCCGGCGCGCATCGCTTCTTTCTGCGACCGCGGCGCCACTTGGGTCGCCCGCCAGCTGTGCCGCCGGTTTGGCTTCGAAACCGCCCAGACGCTCGGCCCAGCGTCCGCGCTACTGCGCCAAGCGCGCTCTCTTCCGGCCGATCTGACGATTGTCCACACCGAGATTCCCCTCTGGTGTGCGCCATACCTGATCGAGTCCGGCCGCCGCGTGGCGGTGGACATGGAAGACTGGTACTCGGAGGACTTGCTGCCCGCCGACCGGCAGAGCCGGCCGCTGCACTTGCTGCGCGCGGCCGAGGCGTTTGCCCTCCAGCGGGCCGCCTATGTTTCCACGCCTTCGAAGTGCATGGCCGACGCCCTTGCGGGCAGGTATGGCGGCAAGCGGCCACTGGTGCTCCATAACGCTTTCCCTTTGCAGGAACGCACGGCCGCCGATCGCGCTGCCTCCACTAATCCGCCCAGCTTGGTCTGGTTTTCCCAGACAGTCGGACCCGGACGCGGGCTGGAATCGTTTCTACCCGCGTGGGCCAACACGACGCAACCGAGCAAGGTCTGCCTGCTCGGGAAGGTGCGCGCCGATTATCGCACTCAGTTACTCGACTCGATTCCCCCGGCGCGGCAGCCGGACTTGATTTTTCTCCCACCCGTTGCACCGCATGAGTTGCCGGCGAAATTGGTGGAATTTGACCTCGGTCTGGCTCTTGAAGAATCCACGCCAGCGAACCGCGACTTCGCCCTGACCAACAAAATCCTCCAGTACCTGAATGCCGGTCTCGCCGTCATCGCCACCGGTACCGCCGGCCAGCGTGAAGTGATGGAGACGGCCCCCGACTCCGGTTTGCTGATCTCACTGCAGAATCCGGAGCAATTGACCGCGCAGCTCGACGCTCTGCTCGGCGATCACGCCAGGCTGCGTCACATGCAGGCGGCCGCCCGCGCGGCCGCAGAAGAATATTTCTGCTGGGAAAAAGATGCGCCCAAACTTCTCGCCGCCGTGGCCGAGGCCCTCGCCCGCCCCTCCCCCAGCAAACCATGAATCGTCGCGTCCTCATCGTCAGCCCGCATTTTCCGCCGGTGAACGCACCCGACATGCAGCGGGTGCGGATGAGCCTGCCGTATTTTGTCGAGGCCGGCTGGGACGTGACGGTGCTGACTGTGGCCGACCCCACCCCGACCGCGCCGCTCGAACCGGAACTCGAGGCGACCGTGCCAGCGAGCGTTCATGTCGCACGGGCCTTTTGTTGCTCGCGGAGTTGGACCCGCTGGCTTGGCGTCAACAACGTGGCCCTGCGTTCCCTTCCCTTTTTTTTCCTCACCGGCTGCCGCTTGCTAGCCGGGCGACGTTATGACGTGGTGTATTTTTCGACCACGATGTTCATCGTTCTTCCATTCGGACGAATTTGGAAAATGCTCTTTGGCGTTCCGTATGTGATCGACTTGCAGGATCCGTGGACCAGCGATTTCTATGACCGGCCTGGTTCTCCGCCGCCACCGGGCGGCTGGAAATATCGATTGACGCAGCGGCTGGCCCACACCCTGGAGGGCTGGACGATGCGCGACGCCGCCCATCTCATCACGGTATCGTCAACCTACGTCTCGGACCTGCGTCGGCGTTATCCTGGGCTGGCCGCCACTCCGGCGACGGAGTTGCCATTCGGATCACCCGATCCCGACCTGACTCTTCTGCGCACGACTTGGAAGTCGCGTCCGCCGATTCTGCCGGCCGGTGGTGTGCGTCTGGCCTTTGCCGGCGCCATCGGACCGGGCATGCTCGCGGCGGTGGAAGTTCTGTTCGCTGCCCTCCAGAAAGTCCGCCAAGCTGGTCTGCCGGTGTCGGTTTATTTGTTTGGCACCAGCTACGCGCCTGAACCGGTAAACCAACCGGCCACCCTCCTACTGGCGGCGAAATTTGGCTTGCAGGACTGTGTCCACGAACAACCCCGTCGCATCCGCTATCTCGAAGCGCTGCAGGTCACACTTGAAGCGGATATCAATCTGCTCTTCGGTTCCAGCGACTTGGCTTTCACTCCTTCGAAAACTCTGGCGGTGCTCGCCGCCGGCCGCCCCGTGCTGGCCATCGCCCCGAGTGGCAGCGCGTTGGTAAACAACCTGGCGCGTCTCGGCCAAACCTGTGTTGCTTTTCCGCCAGGCGGTGAGCCCGCAGTCAGCATCGCTCAGATCACCACGCTGTTGACGGCCCTGGCTCACGGTCCGGCATCACCCTTGGATCAAGCGAACTTAAATCGTTATAGTGCCGGGACGGTAGCCGACCAGCAGCTGGCAATTTTTTCCGCTGTGACCGACACGGCTCACCCGCACTCCAGTTCGCACGGCTCGCAACCATGAGCGAAACCATCTCCCCAATTTCCGCGGATACAAAACCGTACGCATTACTCGGCGGCGAAGACTCGCGGCGCGGGCGGAAACTCTTCAACACCGGACTCGGACTGCTCGCCGCTGCCCTTGTTTACTTGGCCTATGCTGCGAAAGTGGCCGACGTCTATCATCTCTATCAGGGATTGGTCATCTTTGCCCTGTCGTTCGTGCCCGGTCTGCTCTGGGCGCGATCCGGCGGATCGCGCTTCCCGGTGTTCGAACCGATCATGCTGCTGTGCGCCAATGCGTATGCCATCCCGCTGCTGAGCGGCCATGAACAGCTCGTCCTTTATCCTCCCGATGTCATCACCACCGCGGGCTGGGCGGTCATTCTCTATCAGGTGAGTGCCATCGCGGCGTACCATTTCACCCAAGGGCAACCGGGCCGCAGTCGTTTTTGGACCGAGGAAATGCTCAGCCGCCGGATGGACGCGTTCATCCTGTACGGACTGCTCCTATCCACGACCTACACGGCCATCAGCACGCTCACCTCTTGGATTCCAGGCGAATTCGAAAGCGTCCTGCGGGCGGCCTTTTTCGGTCTGGGCATTCTTTGCACGTTCAATCCAATCGTCAAAGCCCGCAAAGACG
>CAZAOI010000078.1:0-12377 GCA_964486705.1 uncultured Oleiharenicola sp.
TGGCTTCGGCGGCGAACGTCGTGGTTTCGGCGGCGGCGGCGGCGGTGGTGGTCGCGGTGGTCGCGGCGGCTACGGCGGCGGCGGCGGCGGTGGCGGCGGTCGCTACTAATTTCACGCTCGCCTCGGCGAACTGAATTTTCCTTTCGGGCGGAGCCTTTTTGGCCCCGCCCTTTTTTTGCGGCCGACTTTCGTCAAGCGCCCGCCTTGAGCGCCATGAATTCTTCCATCACCGAAATCAAAAAACATTTGGGGCAGCTGCATACCTGTCGGCTTTGTCCTCAGATGCACCGGACCCCGGTCCTTGGACGACCTGTGGTCAGCCGCGTCATCCTCGTCGGCCAAGCGCCGGGTGACAAGGAACCGAAGTTGGGCCGCCCCTTCGCCTGGACCGCCGGCAAGACACTCTTCAAGTGGTTTCATGAAACGTTAGGCTGGGGCGAAGACGAAACTCGGGACCGCATTTACTTCGCCGCCGTCTGTCGCTGTTATCCGGGGAAGAAAAAGACCGGCGGCGACCGGGTGCCGACTGGGGCGGAAATCGGCAATTGTGCAAAGTGGCTGGCGGCGGAATTCATTCTGCTTCGCCCGCAGTTGGTGATTCCGGTTGGTAAACTGGCCCTCGCCCAGTTTCTGCCTCCCGCCCCGCTCAACGACATCGTCGGCCGCCGCTTTCGAATCGAGTACCGGGGCCATGCCGTCGATTGCATTCCACTGCCCCATCCGTCGGGCGCTTCGCCCTGGCATCGGATGGAGCCTGGGCGGACCCTGCTCCGGGAGGCGCTGCAGTTGGTGGCCGCCCATCCGGCTATTCGCCGGTGATTTTGCGTGAATTTATTTGCCTCGTCGGTTGCGCCTCGCTGCCTTGGCGTTTCCCATGATCAAGTTTCGCTGGTTCCTCGTCCTGACGGTTTCCACACTCAGTGGCCTCCCTCTATCGGCCGGTCCCAAGCCGGCCCAGGGAGCCTACAGCGGGGCCATCGTCACGGAGGCGGCGGGCGGTCAGGTGCTTTACGAGGATCGCGCGGACGGGTCGAATCCACCTGCGAGCATGACCAAGCTTATGACCTTTGCAGTCCTGCACGACAAGCTGGCGAGCGGCGCGCTCTCCCTTCAGACGCCCGTGAGAATCGCAGCGGAGGATGCCAGGATCGGCGGCACCCAAGTCTATCTTGACTCACGCGAGACATTTTCAGTGGAGGAGTTGATCTACGCCCTGATGATCCAGTCGGCGAACGATGCCGCCTATGCGCTTGCGCGGACGGCTGGTGGGTCGGTGGAAGCATTTGTCGAGCTCATGAACGCCAAAGCCTACGAGTTAGGCATGATGCACACGACCTTTCGGACCCCTCATGGGTTACCGGCGGCCTCCCGGCGTAAAGCCGACGGAGACCTGACAACCCCGCGCGATTATGCTCTGCTTTGCCGGCACTTGGTGCTGAACACTGATGTGCTAAAGTATTCCTCGGTCCGTTCGCGCGATTTCGGGCCAGAGCGCAAACAAGGTCCGCAGCAGATGAGGAATCACAATAATCTGTTGGGCAAGGTGGCGGGTGTCGATGGCTTGAAAACGGGCTACACCGAAAGCGCCGGCTACTGCCTCAGCGCCACGGCCGAACGAAATGGCCGCCGGATAATTGTCGTGATTATGGGCGCATTTGGCGCAAATGGCCAAAAAGACCTCGGTAAATCCCGAGATCTTAGGACGATAGAGCTGATCGAGCGCGGTTTCGCGGCGCTGCCGGCCACCTTGCCTGCGCTCCAGCCGGCTCGACCGCCCGCCGCCGCCCCGGCAACGTCAGTTGAAATGCCAACCGTGAAAACCGATAAGACGGCACCGTTCGCCGGCGAACAATCCTCGCCGGCGAAGGAATCGGCCCTTACTTTCCGTGTTATCCCTCCGGAGAAAAAATCATGAATTCCACGTTTATCCGCCGTTTGGCTGTTCTCTCTTTCGCTCTGCTCGCCTGGGGCGTCTCGCCGTTGCACGCGCAACGCGAGAAATTGCCACTGGAAGACCTGGAGATCGTTGAGAAAAGATGGCCCGACGCCAAACGCACTTATACGGGTCTTCGCTACGTCGTGCTCAAGCAACCCGCGCCCGGAAGTTCGAGCCCGTCCTTAGGCATGTTAGTCACCGTGCTCTACAAAGGCATGCTTCTGGATGGCACGGTCTTTGATCAGTCCCCGGATGCGGATCATCCGCTCAAGGCCCGCATTGGTCGTGGAGAACTCATCGATGGCTGGGATGAGGCTTTGCAGAAGTTGCGCAAGGGGGAGAAGTGGCTGCTGATTGTTCCGCCCGAGATGGCCTATGGTTCTCGCGGCAAGCCGCCTTCCATCCCACGCCGTGCGACCTTGGTCTTCGAGATGGAGTTGGTCGATTTCTCCCCGTAATAGGGTCGGGCCTTCCGGCCGCTGCTTGGCCGGGTCGAGTTCAACCTAAATAACTCAGTTGAAACGCGGAGGACGCGAAGAACCCAGAATGGAAACCGAGTTAGCTGGCATTCTGGTTCTCTCACCTGCGAGGTGATTGTTTTTTGCTCCCCGCTTGGGTGCCAACTTTCGGCTTTTGCGTCTTTTGCGCTTTTTGTGGCCAATTCTTCTGCGGAATTTAAGTTTATGCGGCGGTCGCCGGGGCCGCCACGATCCGCCGTTGCTGAGCCCAAAACCCATCCGCCGTATAAAGGATCAGGCCGCACCAGATTAAGGAGTAGGCTTTGAATCGGCCAGCGTCAAAGGCCTCGTGATAGATCAGCAGCCCAATGAGAAATTGCACGGTCGGGGACAGATACTGCAACAGCCCGAGCGTGGTGAGCCGGAGTCGCTGGGCTCCATAGGCAAACAGCAGCAGGGGAATCGCCGTGATGACTCCGACGCTCAGCACGAGAATGTGGTGCCAGGAGTCGACGCGGCCCAGGGCACCTTGCCCCGTGTGGTGCCACCAAAGCAGCATCGCGGCCGCGGCGGGAAAAAGCAGCACGGTCTCGACAGTCAGTCCGGCCAGCGAGCCGAGTGCCGAGTGTTTTTTGAGAATTCCGTAGCTGGCCCAGGTCCCGGCAAGCGTCAGGGCAATCCAGGGGAAATGGCCAACACCAAAAAGGAGAAACGAAACCCCGAGCGCGGCCAGGACGATCGCGGCCCATTGCAGCGCCCGCAATCGTTCGTGCAGCAACAAATAGCCGAGCGCGACATTGACCAGCGGCACGAGGAAATAGCCGAGACTGGATTCGATCACGTGGCCGGCGTTGACGGCCCAGACATATACCGTCCAGTTGGTCGCCAGGAGCAGGCTGCTGAGGAGATTCAGCGCGAAGGCGCGGCGGCTGGCGAAGGCCGGGCGCAGCTGGGAGAAACTCTTCTGCGCGGCGAGGACGCCAAGCAGGAAAAGCAACGACCACACAATGCGATGGGCGATGAGTTCGATGGCGGCGATCGACTGCATCTGCTTCCAGTAAACCGGCACGAGCCCCCAAAAAAGAAAGCCTCCGGCGGCGGCAAGAGCTCCGCGACTGGCTTCAGGATGTGACGGTGTTTTGGACAAGATCGGGCAACGTAGCGGCAAGACCTTCGGGCGTCAATCAGCTGTCCGGCACGCTCGGCCGCCTGGTCCGCTTGCCGGCCGCATGAAGTCGATTGGATTACTTCAGCGCCGCCGTATACTTGGCCAAGGCCGCCGCCAACTCAGCGGTGCGGCCGGCAATCGGCGGCGCGACGATGTTTTCGCCGGAGAAATCCTGGCTGGTGGCATAGACGAAACGGGGGACGATAGTGCAGCGGAAATCGAGCATGAGGCTGCCGGCAAGGGCCATGATCGACATGTAGCTGCCGGAGCCGCCGGCGGAGCAGGCAAACCCGACCACTTTGTTTTCCCAAGCCTTGCCGGTGAGTTCGATCAGGTTCTTCGCCGCGGCTGACGCGTCATAGTTGTAGATCGGTGTCGCGAGCAGAATCCCGTTCGCCTCGCGGATCAACGCCGAGACTTTCGCGACATTCTCATGGGCGTAGGCGGCGCCGCCGTCGCAGAGCGGCAGCGGATACTCCCGCAGATCGAGAAAATCGGTAACTTGGCCAGCGGCGCGCAGCCCCTGGAGCGCCTCGCGCGCGAGGGTGCGGCTTTTGCTTTCGGGATTAAGGCTGCAGGAAATGACAAGGAGGGACATGGGAAAAGTTGAAACTGAACCAGCCGGGCGAATGGCGCAGGGTCAGCGAGGTTTCACGGTCGATTGGTAGGAGGCGAGCTGCCAGCGATTCTGCTGGAAAACATATACCGTGGTGACGAGCAGAACGGTTTTCACGACGGGGCGGTCTCTCGGCTGGACTTCCAACTCCATCGCCCCTGTGAGCACGGCGGTGTTGCGGCCGTAGAAGCGAACGTGGCGCGGTGTGGCGAAGTGCAGGACGTTGTAACGGAGCGCGCTGCTGGCGAGTGCCCCGAGCAGTTCGGGCTTCGTCTGGACCGAACCGGAGGAATGCACATAAAGACAGTCCGAGGCGAGCAGGTCGTCGAGCGCGGCGGTGTCGGCGCGAAGCATGGCGTCAAGCCGGGCCTGGTCGGCGTGGAGGACGTCCGCCCGTAGTCCCTCAATCGGGGGTGGCGGCGCGACCGGCTGGCTGAGGCCCGGGCGCGGCGCGGCGAGGAGCGCCAGAAACAACCAGGTTAACCACGGCCGCGACCTCATGTGATGGGCCGATAGACGGGCTGGGGGCGTCGTTGTTCGTCGATGGCGACGTAGGTGAAAATCCCCTCGGTCACCCGGACCAGCGTGCCGTCCTGACCGCGCTGCACCCAGGCTTCGACATCGATCCGCATCGAGGTCCGGCCGACTTTCAAGAGTGTGGCATGACAGTTGACGATGTCGCCGACGTAGACCGGATTGAGGAAAACCATGCCATCCACCGCCACCGTGGTGACGCGGCTGCGGGAGAGATTCTTCGCCACAATGGCCGCGCCAAGGTCCATTTGCGACATGAGCCAGCCGCCGAAAATATCGCCGTTGGCATTGGTGTCGGCGGGCATCGCAATTGTGCGGATGACCAGTTCGCCGTGCGGCTCGGTGGGTTGCGGGGTGGGCGGGGCGGTATCGCTCATGCGCCCAACCTAGCTGGCGATCGGGGAATGAGGCAAGCGCGACGTCTCGCGTGGCCCCGCCGTGCCCCATCATTGCGCCTGACTTTGACATTGTTTTTGGCCGGTTTGGCGGGATATTAGGCGAGACATGCCTTCGCTCGCCCCTGCCGCGTTCCGGCGTTTGATCAACGAAATCGGCACGGTCGATTACGTTGGCATCGAGGAGCGGGTTGCCAAGTACAGCACTCGCAGCATCAAGAAGGGCGCCAAACTTTTCGGGTTGAAGCTGGCCGCCTCCATGGTCGACCTCACTACGCTCGAGGGCAAGGACACGCGCGGCAAGGTCGAGTCACTTTGCCAAAAGGCGATGAGCCCGCATGACGATCCGGCGGTTCCGACCGTGGCCGCCGTTTGCGTCTATCCCTCGATGGTGAAACACGCCCGCCGGGCGCTCGGGGGGGCTTCTCCGGTGCGCATCGCCTCGGTCGCCACCGCGTTTCCATCCGGCCAGGCCCCGCTCAAGACGCGCCTCGCCGAGGTCAGGGCGGCCGTCGCCGACGGTGCCGATGAGATCGACATGGTCATCAATCGCGGCGCGTTCCTGTCGGGCGAGTTCCAACGGGTGCAGGATGAAATTGTCTCGGTCCGCGACGCCTGTGGCGCCGCCACGCTCAAAGTCATCCTCGAGGTCAGCGAACTTGAAACCTACGACAACATCCGCGCCGCCTCGTTTCTCGCGATGCGGGTGCTGCGCCCGAACGACTTCATCAAGACCAGCACCGGCAAGACCACGCTCAACGCCACCCTCGGAAACAACCAGGTGATGATCGAGGCGATCCGCGATTTCTACCTCGAAACCGGCACGCCCATAGCGATGAAACCCGCCGGCGGCATCCGTACCGCCAAACAGGCCCTGACCTTTCTGGTCGCGATCAAGGAGACGCTCGGCGACGAGTGGTTGACCAACACCCGCTACCGCTTCGGCGCTTCCTCGCTACTCAACGATCTCCTCCGGCAGATCGAGAAAGAGAAGACCGGCGCCTACCAGGCCCCGTACTATTTCAGCGATGCCGCCGAGTCCTACTAAGATTTTTCCATGCCCACTCTGACGAAAAGGAAATCCCCGCGTCCCGCCTCGCCCGCCCGGCGCCGCCCCGCGCCCGAACTCATTTTTGGCGACCTTTGGGAATTCGACCCCGCGCCTGAGACCGCGGACCCGAAGCTGAAATCGCGCTACGACTTGTTCATCGGCGGCAAGTTTACGCCGCCGGCCTCCGGCAAGTATTTCGACTCCATCAACCCCGCCACCGAATTAAAGCTCGCCGAGATTGCCCAGGCGAACGCCGCCGATGTGGACACCGCTTATCAGGCTGCGCAGCGCGCCTACACCACCGTCTGGGGAAAAATGCCCGGGCGCGAGCGCGCCAAATACCTCTACCGGATCGCGCGCCTGCTGCAGGATCGCGCCCGCGAGTTTGCCGTGGCGGAGACCCTCGACGGCGGAAAACCGATCAAGGAATCACGCGACTTCGATGTGCCCATGGCCGCGGCGCACTTTTTCTATCACGCCGGTTGGGCCGATAAACTCGATTACGTGGCCCCCGGCCGAAAGGTCGCGCCGCTCGGGGTCGTCGGCCAAGTCATTCCGTGGAATTTTCCCCTGCTCATGCTCGCCTGGAAGCTCGCGCCCGCGCTGGCGATGGGCAATTGCATCGTGATCAAGCCGGCCGAAACCACCAGCATCACCGCGCTCAAGCTGGCCGAAATCTTCCAAGACGCGGGGCTGCCCGCGGGCGTCGTGAATATCGTCACGGGTTTTGGCGACACCGGGGCGGCCGTCATGAGCCACCCGCTCGCCGCCAAAGTCGCCTTCACCGGCTCGACCGAAGTGGGCAAGATCATCATGCGCGCACTCGCCGACACGGACAAGAAGATGACCCTGGAACTCGGCGGCAAGGCGGCCAACATCGTGTTCGACGATGCGCCGATCGACCAGGCGGTCGAGGGCATCGTCAACGGCATTTTTTTCAACCAGGGCCATGTCTGCTGCGCCGGATCGCGCCTGCTTGTGCAGGAGTCGGTCGCGGCGACCGTGCTCGCGAAGCTCAAGAACCGCATCAAGGTCTTGCGGGTCGGCGACCCGATTGACAAGAACACCGACATCGGCGCGATCAACTCGAAGGAGCAACTGGCCACCATCGAGCGGTTGGTGGCAATCGGGGTGAAGGAAGGCGCGACGATGTTTCAACCGGCGTGCAAGCTGCCGGCGAAAGGCTACTATTTCCGCCCGACGATTTTCTCCGGCGTCTCGATGAGCCACCGGATTGCGCGCGAGGAAATCTTCGGCCCCGTGCTCAGCGTGCTCACCTTCCGCACCGTCGACGAGGCGGTCGAGAAGGCCAACAACACGGCCTACGGTCTCAGCGCCGGCGTATGGACCGACAAGGGTTCGCGCATCCTGAAGATGTCGACCGAGCTCAAGGCCGGCGTCGTCTGGGCCAACTGTTACAACAAATTCGATCCCACGTCGCCGTTCGGCGGCTACAAGGAATCCGGCTTCGGCCGCGAGGGTGGCCGCCAGGGCCTGCTCGACTACTGCCAGCTCGTCTGAGCCCCGGCGTTTCTCCTCCTCATGGCCAACACCCCGTATCTCACGGCTCCGCTCAAAACGGACAAAATGCCCCCGGGCATCCCCTATATCATCGGCAATGAACTTGCCGAGCGCTTCAGCTTCTACGGCATGCGCGCAATCCTGGTCGTGTTCATGACGCAATACCTCCGCGACGCGTCCGGCGCGCTGGCGCCGATGAGCGAGGCCGAGGCGAGCAAGTGGTTCCACCTGTTCTTGGCGTCCAACTATTTCTTCCCGATACTCGGGGCAATCGTCGCGGACGCCTTCTTCGGCAAATACCGCACGATCTTCTACATCTCGCTGGTCTACTGCCTCGGCCATCTCGTGCTGGCCCTCGACCTCACCCGTCTAGGACTGGCTCTCGGACTCGGGCTGATCGCGCTCGGTGCGGGGGGCATCAAGCCTTGCGTCTCCTCCAACGTCGGCGACCAGTTCGGCGCCTCGAACCAGCACCTCCTTTCGCGGGCGTTCGGCTGGTTCTACTTTTCGGTCAATTTCGGTTCGTTCTTCTCGATCCTGCTCATCCCGTGGCTGCTGCAGAACCATAGTCCGAACCTGGCCTTCGGCGTGCCGGGTATCCTGATGTTCATCGCCACGGTGGTCTTCTGGGCTGGCCGCCGGAAATTCGTGCACATCCCGCCGGCGGGAAAATCCTTCCTCCGCGACAACTTCAACCGCGAGGGCCGGGCGGCCATCGGCCGGCTCGCGATCATCTTCTCATTCGTGGCGATCTTCTGGTCGCTCTGGGACCAGAGCGGCGGTCGCTGGGTGCTCCAGGGCGCCAAAATGGACCTCCACTTCGCCGGCATCACGTGGCTGCCGTCCCAGATTCAGGCGGTGAACGCGATCATGATCCTGATCTTCATCCCGCTGTTCCACTATGTCATCTATCCCGCGGTCGACCGGGTCTTCCCCCTGAGCCCGTTGCGCAAGATTGGCCTCGGCATCTTCGTGTCCGGGGTGTCGTTCATCTGCAGCGCCTGGATTGAGACCCGGATCTCCGCCGGGTTGTTGCCCAACATCGCCTGGCAACTCCCCGGCTACGCGCTGCTCACGGCGGCCGAAGTCATGGTGTCGATCACCGCGCTGGAATTCGCCTATACGCAGGCACCCAAGCGCATGAAATCCGTGATCATGTCGCTCTACCTGTTGTCCATCTCCGCCGGCAACCTGGTCACGGCCGGCGTGAACTACGCCATCGACCGGTTCAACCTCAAGCTTGATGGCGCGAACTACTACCTCTTCTTCACCGCCCTCGCGATGCTCGCCGCGATCATCTTCGTGTTCTTCGCCCGCCGTTATCAGGAAAAGACCTATCTGCAGGACGAAGCGCCCGCCACCGCCTAACCTCAATCGACTCCTGCCATGTCCCGACTCCCCATCACCAAGACCCCTAAGGTCTACGTCGGCGGCGCGTTCATCCGTTCCGAGAGTGCGCGCACGTTTTCGCTCAGGGACGCCGCCGGAAACTTCTTCGCCAACATCCCGCAGTGTACGCGCAAGGACCTGCGCAACGCCGTCGAGGCCGCCGCCAAGGCCGGCCCCGGCTGGGCGAAACGCACGCCCTACAATCGCGGCCAGATCATTTACCGCCTTGCGGAGATGATCGAGGCCCGCAAGGCCGACATGGCCGACGCCCTGATGGTCGGCGGGGCCGCAAAAGCTGCGGCCGCCAGGGAGATTGCCGCGACCATCGACCGTCTCATCTATTACGCCGGCTGGGCTGACAAATACGAGCAAGTGCTGGGCAGCGTGAACCCGGTTGCGTCCCCGCACTTTAATTTCACGGTCACCGAACCGATGGGCATTATCGGCCTCCTCGCGCCCGAGGAAGCGCCGTTGCTCGCACTCGTTTCCCTTCTCGCCCCCGCCATCACTGGCGGCAACACGGTGATCGCGCTCGCCTCCTCGACGCAACCCTATCCCGCCATCGTGCTCGGCGAGATGCTCGCCACGAGTGATCTTCCGGGTGGCGTGGTCAATTTGCTTACCGGGTTCCGAAAGGAAATGGTTCCGACATTCGCGACCCACACCCACGTGCGGGCCATCGCCGGCGTTGCGAATGCCGCCGAGCGCAAGGTGCTCAAGCTCGGTGCTGCCGACAGCGTGAAGCGGGTGAAGCTGGCGAAGGCCGAGGAGCCCGTCGATTGGTTCGCCGACCGGGCCCAGAGCCTCGACGAACTCGGCGCGCACCTCGAATTCAAGACCACCTGGCATCCGATTGGAGCCTGAGCGATGCGCCTCGGACCCGATTCCCAGCCCCGCCGGGCCCAACTCCAGATCTGGTGGGTGATCTGGGCGGCGACCTTGCTCAGCTTGGGCGTACTTTATGGGGTCTTGGACTCTTTCAAACTGCAGGGCGACGAGCGGCACGCCAGCCTGCTGCTGGACTTGGTCGGGTTCCCTCCGCTGTTTTTGAGTGTGGTGATCCGCTGGTTGGTCCTGCCGCGTTATCACGAGATCCGGCGGGCCTTTCCTTTGTTCGTGACCGGGCTCGCGCTGGCGGAAGCGTGCGGATTGCTCGGCATCCTTTTCGGTGGGCCGTATCGTGACGACCTGTTCTTTCTCGGGATGCTGGGCATCGCGCAATACGCGCCGTTCTTCGCGAAAGGCTACGTCGGCCCGAAGCCGCCAGGCTCCATTCCGAATAACTAGCCGGGATATTTCACGCCTCTGAGGCGGATAGAGCCGAAATTGTCTCGATGATGCGGCAAACTAAAGGGTGGTCGTCGAATTCCCGGCCGCCGCGGAGGCTGCGCGACTGGCTCTGGGTTCGCAGCCGCGAACAACCGGACAGACCGACGCCCACCTATTGCGTGATCCTGGCTGAGTGCGAAAGGTTCGGGCGCGGCGAGGAAGTGCCCGCCGGGCTTGGCCGGGCAAATCAGGCGTGGTCGCGTTTCTTCAGGAACCGGGCGATCTCCCGAGCGATCGGCATGGCCGGCGCCGCGCCGGGTTGCATCACCGCGAGGGCCGCCACCGCGTTGGCATAGTGGGCGGCCTCAATCATGTGGTGCTTGAACTTCACCAGCCCGGCGGCAAAACCGCCGACAAATGCGTCGCTCGCTCCCGTGGTATCGACCACTTCGACCTCGTGCGCATTGATGCGGGTGTAGAGATCGGGTTGGGAGACGAAGCAACCCTTCGCTCCGAGAGTGATTATGACCACCGGCACTTCGAAGGCCCGGCAGAGCCGGTGCAACGCTTCCGCCTTCATCGCGGTCAAGGTGGACTCGGTGAAGTCGCCCAAGGCGCTGTAGGGCGCGGTCCGGAGCAACGCCGCGCATGCCGGCCGCAGTTTTGCCAGGGCGATAAACTCCACCGCGTTTGGGATCAGCACTTCGGCGTGCCGCAGCAAGGCGTCGTCGAAACCGGCCCGCAGCGGGGCGGGATTAAAAATCGTGATGGCGCCGTTGCGCCGGGCGGTGCGCAGCACATGCGCCACCGTGTGGTAGTCGGACTCACCCTGACACACGACCACCCGGGCGGGTTCGAACAGCGTCGCCGGGATGTCGTGCGGTCGCAGGCCGAAATTGGCGCCAGGCGAGATGATCAACTGGTTTTGGCCGTCGCCGTTGACGGTGATGAACGCGACCCCCGTGGCATGCTTGGGTTTGGTGATGAAATGGGCCTTCACCCCGGCGGTCCGCGCGCAGAGTTTCGCCTTGGCCCCAAAGGCATCGCGCCCCACCGCCCCCAAAAAAAGTGTGGGGATGCCGGACCGCGTGGCGGCCACCGCTTGGTTGAATCCCCGGCCGCCGGGGCTGACGCGAAATTCCCCCCTGACCGACTGGCCGGGGCGCGGGAATTGTTTCACCTCGAACGCCAGATCCTGATTGAAGCTGCCGATGACCAAGACCGAGTGTTTCACAAAAGGGAATGAGTTGGGACGAGCGTTGGCGGCAGTTTTTCGGCGATCAGATGGAGGCGGGAATCAGGGCCGGGGTCCGGTCCGCCAAGGAGACACAGTTGATCATCGGCCACATGGTGTCAGGCGGCGAACCGAGGTCAAACGCGATGGTGGGAAAACGGGCGAGGTTGGCGGGAGCCGACTCGGGGCTGAACCGCGGCGCAGCCGCGTCACCGCGCGCCCTTGGCCCGGCGATCGGCGCGCTGCTCATGGCCCCTGCGCAAACCCCGGTCGTGCCCCGCTCATCCCCCGCCGGGGCCGTTTGTCCAATTTAGACTGTGGGCCGGGGACAAGTTCGTTTGCCATCGCTCATGGCCGTGCAAGAAGCCCCCCCACAATCTTTGTTAAATCATCCCGACGGGCTTGCTGCTCCCGGGCCGGCTGTGGTTCGCTTGGGCCTCGTGATTAAGCCGGCCAGCGATACGGAGACAAAATTGCAGCGGACCAAGGAGCGGCTCTATGTGCTCTGTCAACTGGGCGGGTGGGGGGTGTTTCTGGCCGCGCAACTCTTTTTTTCCCGCGTGTTCTCCGATGCCGATGGTCCGGCCCGGCCGCGCCGGGACCACCTGAGCGATGGGGCCATCATTGTGATGATTGTGCTGTTGGGGGTGTTGCTGACGCACTATTCCCGGGGGCTGATGACCCGCTGGGGCTGGAAAAATCTTGCCTGGCGGGCCCTGATTCCCCGGGTGCTGTTGCTCGCGGCGGTGGTGTCGCTTCTCTGGAGCGCGTTGGGCTACGGGTATTCCTACGGAACGCTTCGTCTC
>CAZAOI010000079.1:0-7205 GCA_964486705.1 uncultured Oleiharenicola sp.
TCCGCATTCCCTGCAAGCAGGCTCCTCCAATAACGAAAGGAAAGGGGCATGGTGGGTTTGATCAAATGCCCCGGAGCTGGCTCAGGGGATCTTTACCCCAAGGCCGCAAAGTTCGCAGAGAAATTTCCAAGCCGAAGCTCGAGGAGATTGCTAGAAGTCTCGCGGTCGAGCGAAAAGAGGAAATTTGCGCTCTGCCCCGGCCAGTGCGGCCGGCAATTCGCGGCGTCGCACGCCGCTCCCTCCGATCTCAAAACCTCCCGGGCCGGTTCACGCCGCAGGACCGGGCGCCGGGAAGTGGTGGCGATGGGCGGCATGCTGGCGGAGTTCCGCGCGGAAGTCGGGATGCGCCACGGAAATCAGCGCCTCGGCCCGCTCGCGGAGGGAAAGACCGTGCAGATTGACCTTGCCGAATTCGGTAACGATCCAATGCACGTGGCCGCGGGTGGTCACGACGCCGGCGCCGGGGTTTAGCTGGGCCACGATGCGCGAGACCTTGCCGCTGGCCGCCGTGGCGGGCAGGGCGATGATCGGCTTGCCGCCGGGCGAGAGGGCGGCGCCGCGAATGAAATCCATCTGCCCGCCGATGCCGGAGTAGATTTTATGGCCGATGGAATCGGCGCAGACCTGGCCGGTCAGATCGACTTCGATGGCGGAGTTGATGGCCACCATTTTCGGGTTCTTGCGGATGACGGATGTGTCATTGGTCCAGTCGCACGGATAGAAAGCGACCGTGGGGTTGTCGTTGACAAAATCGAAGAGCCGGCGGGTGCCGTTGATGAAGCTGGTGACAATGCGGCCGCGGCCCACCGCCTTGAGTTTGTTTGTGACCGCGCCTGACTCGACCAGTTCGACCACCCGGTCGGAAAACATTTCGCTGTGGATGCCCAGATCGCGCTTGTCATGCAACCGGGCGAGCACGGCATCCGGAATTCCCCCGATGCCCATTTGCAGGGTGGAACCGTTCTCGATCAGCGGGGCGATCAAGTCCCCGATCCGCGCCTCGACGTGCGATTCGGGTTCGGGGTGATGCTCGTGCAACGGGCGGTTCGTGTGGATGAAAGCAGTGATGCGCTTCAGCGGCAGCGTGCTGTCGCCGTGGGTGCGAGGCATCTGGTCGTTGATCTCGGCGATGACAATTTTCGCCGTGTCGGCCGCGGCCCGGGCGGCGTCGATCGAAGTACCGAGCGAGCACATTCCATGGCGGTCGGGAGGGGACACCTGGAGGATGGCGACGTCGAGCTGCACCTGGCGGCTGTGAAAGAGCCCCGGAATGTCGGACAGGAAAATTGGCACGTGATCCGCCTGACCCGAGTTGACCGCCTGACGGAGTGGGGCGCCGGTAAAGAGCGATACTGATCGGAAAATGCCCTGGGTGGCGGGGCTGACCCAAGCGGCCGGTCCGGAGGTGTGCAGGTGGTAGATCCGCACATTTTCGACGTCGCGGCGCAGGGCCAGGGCGTTGGTCAGCGGGGTCGGCGTGGCGCACGCGCCGTGGACGAAGATCCGTTGATCGCTCTTAACAAAGGCCACCGCTTCGGCGGCGGAGGTGGCACGTTCGGTCCATTTGGTATTCATGCGTGGTGAGTAGATCGCGGGTTAACGTAGCCCCAATGATATCCCCGAGGAAGCCAGTTTGATGCGCATCTGCTGTTAAACTAAAGGCGTATTTTGCCGGGGAGGGTCATCCGGCCCGTGCCGTTTGGCTGCGGCCGCTGGCGCCAGGCGACCGCCAATTTCCCGCGCGGCGACTGGCGTCGATTGGTTCCGGGGTTGGCGGCGTCGAACCGAGCCCGGATGCAGCACAGTTTTTCCAATCTGACGCATCGGCTTTCCGCGCCCGACGAGCGCGGAACGGCGACTTCACTCGCGACAGAGTCGGAGTTGGTCGCGGTTAACCCCGACCCTGTCGGCTCCGCCGATGGGCCCGTTTGTTCGCGGCTGCGAACCCGGGGTCAGTCGCGCCGCCTGCGCGGCGACGGAAAAACCGACGCCGCCTTGGTTCAACGGCCGAAGAGCACGCAGACGGCCTGCGGCACCGTCGCCGTGTGGCCGGTGGCGATGAGGCGGCCGGTTGTGGGGTCGACTTTGAAAACGACCAGATTGTCGCTGTCGCGGTTGGCGCAGACGAGCCAGTTGCCATCGGGCGAAAGGGCGAAGTTTCGCGGGTGGTGGCCGCCGGAAGGCATGATCTCGACGATTTGCAGGGTGCCGTCGGCGTTTACGGCGAAGACCGCGATGCTGTCAAACGCGCCGCGATTGGAAGCGTAGACAAATTTCCCGTTCGGGTGGACGCGGATTTCGGCCGCGCGGTCGGGGTCGGTGATCTTGAAGCCGGGCGGCAGGGTGGAGAGGCGCTGGATCGGCGTGCCGGCGCCGCGTGCGGCGTCGTAGGCGCAGGTGGTCACCGTACCGTCAAGTTCATTGAGCACGTAGAAAAAAAGACCGTCGGCGGAAAACTTGCTGTGCCGCGGGCCGGAGCCGGGTGCGGTCGCGATAAACGCCGGGTCGTTCGGCGTCAGCGTGGCGGTGGCGGGATCGAGCCGGTAGGAAACAACCCGGTCGAGCCCGAGATCGGCGACGAAAGCGAAACGGTTGTCGGGTGAAAGCGTGACGGAGTGTGCGTGGGGCTTTTCCTGGCGAGCGGTGTTCGGCCCGAGGGGCCCTTGGTGCGCGATCAAGGGGCGGGGCGCTCCGATCCGGCCATCGGTGCCGAGGGGAAACGATACGACGTAGCCGGCGCCGTAACTAACCGCCATGACGGTGCGGCCGGTCGCATCCACGGCGAGATGGGCCAGCCCGGCACCGCCGCTGGGCTGCTGGTTCAGCAGCGTGAGCGCGCCGGTTGCGGCACTCGGGGTGTAGGCACTGACGCGGCCACCGGTCGGGCCGTCGGTGAGCGCGTAGACCACGTGGCCGTCCGGGCGCAGGGCAAGGAAGGTCGGGTTGGACGTTTCGGCCGCAAGCACGGGCGCGCTCAACGCACCCGTGGTGGAGTCCAGCCGCACGGAGTAGATGCCGCGGCTGGCGCCGTCCTTGGGGGTGTAGGTACCGACGAAGATGAGTTGGCTGGCGGCGGACATGGAGGTGGCGGCGATAAGGACCGAAGTGAGGGTGAGAGGGAGGAGGGCCTGACGAATGGAGATCATGAGGGGTTTTTTGTAGGAGCCTGCTTGCAGGCGATTCAGGGCGTTGTTGGTTAACGTGGATTTGGGATCGCCTGCAAGCAGGCTCCTACAAAATGGGGAAATGCCGGTGGCATGCCTTTCATGGGGCGAGCGCTGCTTTGAAATGGCGGCGGCACATGGCGATGTAGCGGTCGTTGCCGCCGATCTCCACCTGCGCGCCTTCCGTGACGCCGCGGCCGTCGGCGCCGACGCGGAGGTTCATCGTGGCCTTGCGGCCACAGTGGCAGATGGTTTTCAGTTCGATCAGGTTGTCCGCCAAGGCGAGCAAAGCGGCGCTGCCGGGAAAGAGCTGCGCCTGGAAGTCCGTGCGCAGCCCGTAGCAGAGAACCGGGATGCGGAGTTGGTCGGCAACGTCCGTGAGTTGCTCAACCTGCCGGCGGGTGAGAAACTGGGCCTCGTCCACCAGCACGCAGGCGACGGGTTGGCTGGCGCCCAGCGGGCCGGCTGTGGCGGTGTGCGCGGCCTTGACGTAGGCCAAGATGTCTTCGTCGGGCTGCAGCGCGATGGCCGAGGCTTCGAGGCCGATGCGGGACTTGACCCGGCCCAGGCCGGCGCGCGTGTCAATGGCCGGCATGAAGACAAGCGTGCGCATGCCACGCTCATGGTAGTTGTAGCTCGCCTGCAAGAGCACCGTCGACTTGCCGGCGTTCATGGCCGAGTAATAGAAATAGACTTTCGACATGCCATCGGAGCAAAGCGGGCGATGGCGGAAGAGGCCAACAAAAAGACAGGTTGGCTCGTTGGTACTGGCTGGGCCTTTTGTTTGGTCTTGGTTCTCTAGAAGCGTGACGACCTCGCGTTCCCAAAAACCACCGATCCGGATTTGCGAGGGTGGAATGGCTGCACATCTTTCAAATCGACCCGCGGAAGTCGTGTCCAAGCTCGACGTTTGTCCCCGGCCGGCCATATGTTGCCGATCGCTCCAGGCGCCGGCGGAAATCTTAACCCGAAAACTTCAACTCCCTTTCTTCATGGTTTTGATCTTGTCTTTTCTCGTGCTCGCAATCGTCGCCCTCGGCGCGTCCTTCGTCCTCACTTTGCCGGCGGCCGGCCGCGTCGCGCTGTGGGTCCTCTCGCTTTCCCTCTTCGCCTTCGGCCTCGTTGTCGGCTCATCGGTGGTGATCGACGAGAACGAGGTTGGCATCGTGCACCGGCAGTTTTTCGGCCGCGCGCTGCCGACCGGCCAGATCATCGCCCGCGACGGCGAGATGGGGCCGCAGGCGGAGATCCTCGGGCCGGGCTGGCACTTCGGTTATTATCCGTTCACGTTCCAAGTGCGCATCGACCGGGTGATTTCGGTGCCGTCTGGCCAGGTGGGCTTTGTGACGGCCCGCGATGGCCAGCCCTTGCCGGAAAATGAGATGTTTGCCCCGACGTGGACGAGCGCTCAAGACATGCTGAATCCTGTCACCTTCCTCGCCAAGGGTGGCCGCCGCGGCCCGCAAACCACCATTCTCACGCCCGGCACCTACCGGTACAATACCGCCTTGCACGAAGTGACGGCCATCCCCGCCCTTCAGGTCGAAGCCGGTACGGTCGCGGTCATCAAAAGCAACTCCGGCCGGCGCTGGACCACGGCGGACGGCAAGGGCGACCTCGTCAACGGCGTGCCACTCGTCCCCCGTGATCACATCGGTGTCTGGTCCGAACCCCTCACCCCCGGTGGCTACTATCTCAACTCGCGGGCTTTCATGCCCATCGTCGTCAAGACGACCCAGCGCACCTATACTTATCAGATGGGCAAAACCAGCACCTCCAATGCGGCGCGGGCCGGCAAGAACATCGCCCCGAGTGGCGGCGGCGGCAATGATGACTGGTCTGTCTCCGTGCGCTCAAAGGACGGATTCTCCTTTCCGGTCGATGTGCGGGTGGCGTGCGCGGTCGAGGCCAAGAATGCACCGTACCTTGTCGCACTGCTGGGCAATCCCGACAGCGTCGTGCAGGACGAGCAGGAGGACGAGAAGCTTGAGGTGCTCGAGGCGCGCATCATCCTGCCTTCGGTGCGGGCCATCCTGCGCAACGTCGCCGAGACGATGAACGCCCTGGAGTTCGTCAACCGCCGCAGCGAGATCGAGGCCCTGGCCACGCAGCGGATCACCGCGGAGCTCGCCCGCTACCGGGTCACCTGCGACGGCGTCTATGTCGGCAACATCCACCTCGACGCCAGCGAGGCGGGCAAGAAGCTGATCATGACGCAGACCGACCGCGAGGTCGCCGTGAACCAGCAGAAACTTTTCGACCAGCAAAAGCAGGCCGAGGAATCCCGCGCCAAGTTTGTCCGCGCGCAGGAGGAGGCCGAGCAGCAGCGCCAGTTGGCCGCCGCCGAATACAAGGTCCGGATCGCGGGGGAGGATGCCAAGTCGCAGATCGCCCGCGCCAAGGGTGAGGCCGAATCACAGGTCATCACCGGCGAGGGCCGCGCCAAGGCCTACCGGATGCTGGTCGAGACACTCGGTCGCGACCAGGTCGCGCAGCTGGAACTTCTGAAACTTGTCGTCGAGGGTAAGGTCCAGATCACCCCGCAAGTAATGGTCACGACCCCGAGTGGCGCGGGCACCATGGACGCCCTCGCTGGCACCATCCTGCGTCAAGCGTTGCCAGCTCCCGTCCAACCCGCCAAGTAGCCTCAGCGTTAACCAGAAAAACCATTATGCGCCTCTTACTTTTCGTCTCCGCTTTCGGTGTCCTCATCAGTCTGGCGGTGTTGATCATCGTCATCATCAAGTCCAAGAAGAACGAAGCTCCGCCGAAGTTGAAGCCCTACCGTCACGAGGATTGAGCCGGTTTGGCCGCCGGGCCACCGCCCGGTAAACTGAAAGATGGTCGTCGATTTCTCAGCCGCAGCGCAGGCTGCGCGACTGACCTTGGGTTCGCAGCAGCGAACAACAGGGCACATCGACGATCAGAGTCGGTGCGGAGACCAACGCCCACTAATTGCCCGTCACCGGCCTCACCGCATCCGGGCTTGCCGCGTCGTAGCTCTCAGCGAAGGCGGGCGAAGGTCTTCGACAGCAACTCCAAGTCGCTGGCGTTCTCCGGCCTTCGCTCTGCGAGCTACGGCCCGGCAAGTCGTCTTTTCCCGACGGACTATCTCATTCGCGCGAACGTCTTTTGGAGCAACTCCAAGTCCGAAGCGTTCTTCGTTTTTTCCCGGGTGTTGGCGATGAGCTTTTGCTCGAGGGCGTTCTTGGTCGGCCGCGTCTTGTTCTCGTAGTAGACGCCAAACTTGGCCGGCCAGGCTTCGAGCGCGAGTTGGAAGGCGGCGAGCTCGTCCGACGGATCATGGCGGGCGGCGTCCTCAGGGGAGCCGTCGTTCTTCTTCAGGTCAATCGTCTGAAAGGCTCCCCCCTTGCGCGGGATGGAGGAATCGAACGCGCCTTCGTAGAACTCAACGCACTCGGAGAGAATCTCCACGACGGAGAAACCGTCGTGATTGGCGGCGCGGAACATCATGTCGACCATGTGGTTTACCTGCGTGGCGTGGCTGCGGGCGACGAAAGTCGCGCCGCTGTTGATGAGCGTGCGCATCGGGTTGATCGGCTGGTCGAAGGCACCCCAGGGATCGGTCTTCGACTTGAAGCCGATCGGCGAAGTCGGGGAAGTCTGCTTTTTCGTCAGGCCGTACACGGAGTTGTCCATGATGACGTAGGTCATTCGCGGATTCTTGCGTGCGGTGTGGACGAGGTGATTGCCACCGATCGAGAAGCCGTCGCCGTCGCCGCCAAAGACGAAAACATGCAGGTCGTCCCGGCCGAGGCTGATGCCGGCCGCGAAAGGCAGGGACCGGCCGTGGATGTAGTGGCCGCCATGGGTGTTGACGAAGTAGGGGAACCGCGACGAACAGCCGATGCCGGCGAAGGTCACGATTTTTTCCTGCGGGTAGTTGAGTTTCTCAAGGACCTTGTAGAAGGACGCGAGCACGGCGAAGTCGCCGCAGCCGGGGCACCACGTCGGGTGGTCGGCGGTCAGGACCTTTTTCGTGAGGGGCGCGCGCGGGGCGTCGGCGGGAGGGGGCAAAAC
>CAZAOI010000079.1:7305-12372 GCA_964486705.1 uncultured Oleiharenicola sp.
GGAGGAGCGAGGGGGCTGGGAGGTGTTTCGTTCTCGTCATCTTTCTCTTTCTCATTCTCTCGGGGAGAACGAGTACGAGTAAGAGAACGAGAACGATGGGGACATGAAATCAGCGGACGTGGGCCGCGTTGGCGAGAAGGCTTTGCTTCCGCGTTCCGATGGCCGTGTCGGCGAGCCCGAGGCGCTGGGCGACGCGCTCGACGATCTCGCTGACCTTGTACGTGAGGCCGTCGGTCTTGGTGATGCTGGAGATGGCGGGGTTGCAGCAACGCGCGCGCAACAGCGTAGCGAGCTGACCGAAGCCGTAGAGGCCCTCGTCGTTGATCTCGACGACGATGATTTTTGTGTAGCGGGCGAAGATCTCCTCCAAGCCGTGGTCCAGGGGGTGGATGTGGCGGATCTGGAGATGCCCCGCCGTGGCGCCGGCGGTGCGCAGGCGGCCGACAGCCTCGCGCACGGGGCCGTAGGTACAGCCCCAACCGACGAGCAGCACGTCACCGGATTGATCGCCGAACAATTCGGGCGCGGCATAGGTGGCGGCGACGGATTTAATTTTCTCCCGCCGCTTGGCCGTCATTTTCGTATGCATAGCCGGGCTGCCCGAGGGATGGCCGAGCTCGTCATGTTCAAGACCGGAAACCGTCGGGTATTTGCCGGAGCCCATCACGCTGCCCGGTGGCGCGTGGCGCTGCACTTGGTCGAGCGGGTAGGGCTTGAAGCTGGCCTCGCGCGGACTGAGGTCCGGCTTGGCCTCGATCATCAGCTTGGCCAGCTCGGGCTCGTCGAAGGCCTCGATGCGGGTGGCGAGCGCCTGGTCGGTGAGAATGATGACCGGCGTGCTGAATTCGCGGGCAATGCGGCAAGCCTCGAGCGCGATGTAGAAACAGTCCTCGACGTTTTTCGGCGCGAGCACGGCGCGGGGGCAATCGCCATGGCTGCCGTAGATCGCCTGCAGGAGGTCGCTCTGCTCGATGTTGGTCGGCATGCCGGTCGAGGGGCCGCCGCGCTGGACGTTGACGATGATGAGCGGCATCTCGGCCATGGTGGCCCAGCCGAGCGCTTCCATCTTCAAGGAGAGACCCGGGCCGGAGCTGCCGGTGATGGCCAGGTTGCCGCCGTAGGAGAAGCCCAGGGCGGTGGAGATGGCGGCGATCTCGTCCTCGGTCTGCACGAAAACCCCGCCGTATTTCGGCAGCTCGGTGCGCAGGGTCTCCATGATCGAGGACCAAGGGGTGATCGGGTAACCGGCGCCGTAGCGGACGCCGGCGGCGATGAGGCCGTAGCTGAGCGCGGTGTTGCCGTCGGTGGTGATCTGGGGACGGCCGCCAGCGGCGACCACTGGTTTCTCGAGTCGATAGAGGCAGTGACTCAGATGCTCGGAGGGGTAGGCATAGCCGGAGTCGAAGGCGAGGAGGGCATTGCGGACGATGCCCTCGTCCTTGCCGCCAAACCGCTCCCGGATGAGCTGCGTGAGCTTGGGCACGTCGAGATCGAACATGCGGGCCAGGAGTCCGAGCACGTAGATGTTTTTGCCCTTCTCCTTGCTGGAGCCGCCCACGGCCTCGACGGTGGCGGTGGTCATCGGCACGCCGACGGCGGTGACTTCCTTGTCATCGGGATTCGGGATCACATGGTCCGAGTCGTACAGGAGCACGCCGCCGGGACGGAGCGAGGAGCGATGGCTTTCGTAGCTGTGCTGGTAGAAAGCCACGAGCACGTCGGCCCGGTCGCCCGCGGAGAGAATTTCGCCGGAGCCCATGCGCACTTGGAAAATCGAGGGACCGCCGGAAATGGTGGAGGGGATGGTCATGTAGGTCATGACCTCCTGGTCGGACCGGCCGGCGAGTCGGGCGAGGAAACCGCCGACGGCCTGGATGCCGTCCTGCGAGTTGCCCGCGAGCCGGATCACGACGTCGGGAATAGTGGAGAGTTGGTCGCCGGAGCGCACAGAGTCGCCGGCAGCCGAGGGGGTAATGGGGCTGACCATACTTTCACTATGCGCTCAATGAGGCAAAACGTAAAGTCTCACGTTGCCCAACCCTGCGCATTTTTTGCCCGAGGCCCTGATCCGTCTTAGTATTAGTGAAGGCCCCGCCCGAGTTGGGGTGGAATTTGATTCGCTAATGGCAATCCGGGGCAGACTACCGCACGACCTTGATCGGCTGGACGCGCTGGCCGTCCGCGACGCGGTCGCCGGGATAGAGAATGACTTCGTCGCCTTCCTTCAGACCGTCGATAACCTGCGTCTCGGTGCCGCTGCTGCGGCCGACTGACACCGGGACGAGCGTGGCGCGACTGTCTCGGACGAGGTAGGCCGACCAGGTGGAGCCGCGACGGAACAGCGCGGACACGGGGACTTTTAGAACCCGGTCGTTTTCCCAGACGATGACGCGGGCCTCGACGCGGAAGTTGTCGCCGAGCGCGACGCGTTCAGCCAGCGGGGTGGTGATATCGGCCACGACGTTGACGCGTTGCTCCTCGACGCCGAGGGCGGAGATTTTGGTAAAGGCCGCCGGTTCGACCAATCGGACTTTGGCATCGAGCGGTTGGGGGCCGCCCCATTGTTCCAACTCGACGCGGGTGCCGGGTGTCAGCCCGGCGCCGTCGCGCGACAGCAATTCGATCACGACCTCGAGATCGGTTGGGTCGCCGACGTCGAGCAGCGGCGTGCCGGCGGCGACCGGGCGTTCGCTCTCTTGAAACACGTGCAGCACGCGGCCGGCGACGGGCGCGCGCACCTCGATCAGCGCGGCCGCCTGGCCGGCCGCGGGAGGGATCACGGCCAACTCGGCCTCGGCGGCCCGCAAGGCCCCCTCGGCGGCGATCACATCGCGCGCGGCCGAGGTTTCGCGCAGTTGCGCACTGTCGAAATCCTGCGGCGACACGGTTTTTTCGGTGAACATTTTCTCCACGCGGCGCAGTTCGTTGCCGGCGAGGACGTAGGCGGCCCGGCTTTTCTCAAGCGCGGCGGTGGCGGCGGTGCGGCGGGCCTCGGCGAGCGCGCGGCTGCGCGTATCGAGCGGCGAGGCGGCCATCGGCTGGATGACGGCGAGAACGGAATCCGGCGCGACCTCCGCGCCGGGCTTGAAAAGGACCCGGCGCAACTGACCTGAGACCGGCGACGAGACCACGTAGCGCTGCCGGATGCGCGTCTTGCCCTCCTCACTGACTGTGGCGCGAAGCGGCCCGGTGAAAGCGCGGGCGGTCTCAACCGGCGCGGGGCGCGGCCGCAGGCCGAACCCGAGCAATACGAGCAGCACCGCGCCGCCGGTGTAAGGCAGCCAGCGGAACGGTTTGGTTTTCTTCGAAACAGGGGACGAGGGATTCATGAAGGGAAAATAGGGAGTGAACCGCTAATCTACGCTAAATGGCGCCAATGAAAATGAGGATGTGATCGGAATGTAGGAGCTTGCTTGCAAGCGATTCAGCACGTGTTCCGGCAGGGAGATTCGAATCGCTTGCAAGCAAGCTTCTGCAAGGGAGGGGAAGATTAGCGTTCATTAGCGTGGATGAGCGGTTAACTGGATTGTGGTCCGTAGTCAGTCGTCCGAGGTCCTCAGTTTTTTCGTCTTCTTCGTCACTCCGGTGCCTTGAGCGCGGCAATGAGGTCGAGCTGCTTGAGTTTGCGGAGGACGAACAGGGCTGAGACGGTCGACGCGACGATGACCGTGATGACGGCGAACGAGTAGGTGTAGCTCGTGAACACGAGCGGCAGCCGGATTGTTTCGGTGTTGATCGTGCCGACAATCAAGGTGGTTAGCCCGGTGCCGAGCAGCAAACCGAGCGGGACCGCGAGGATCGCCAGAATGACCAGTTCGACCACGAGGATGGCGCCGACTTCGCGCTGGGTCATGCCGATGACGCGCAGCGTGGCGAGTTCGCGCGCCCGTTCGGCGAGCGAGATCCGTGCGTTGTTGTAGATCACGCCGAAGGCCACGATGACGGCGAATATCAGGTAGATCGTCTGGATCAGGCCCATGCTCGCGGCGGTGGTTTCCCGGAAGGCCTGGCGCATGGTTTCCTTGATCGCCACGGTGCTGACGCGCGGAATCTCCTTCAAGGCCGCAAGGAATTCCGCGCGGCGGGACATGTCGAGCCCGATGCTGGCGCCGGTGATGACATCGCCTTCGCCGAGAAACCGGTTGATGGCGTGGATGTCCATGTAGGCGGCGATGCCGGTGAAATCCTCCGCGGTGGCGACGAGCTGCACGTTTTTCAGCGGCCGCCGGCCCTCGAGCGCTTCGAGTACGAGGGTATCGCCGAGCCTGGCGCCGAGCACCGTCGCGAGCTTGGCGGAGAGGATGACGCCGCTTTCGGGTGGAGGAATTTCGTGCCCCGTCGCGTCGACGGCCCGGCTGTGTTGTCCGCCGGGCAGCAAACTGCGCAGGCCGATGTGGCGGCTGCGGCCTTGGAAATGAATCCGCACCGCGGCGGTGCGGGAGGGCTCGAGGCTGGTGACGCCGGGCAGTTGGGCCAGTTCGTGCGCGAGGCGGGCGGAGGACGGCTCGACGAGGCCGAGGTTGACGTCCTGGCGTTGGACGACGTCCCACTGGAACTCGAGGACCTCGCGGATGCCGGCCTTGAAGGTGTTGGGCAGAATCAACAGCGCGGTGGCGAGGGCGAGGCCCGCGACCGTGAAGAGCGCCTGCATGGGCCGGCGTTCGAGGTTGCGGACGGCGATGCGAAATGAGTGGGACAGCAACCTGGCGATGCCGGTGCGCTCGATGAAGGCCGGCCGGTAGCTCGCGGGCGGTTCCGGGCGCATCGCTTCGGCCGGGGGCAGCGCGGCCGCCTTGCGCACGGCGCCGAGGACGCCGAGGGTGACCACGCCGAAGCCGACGGCAAGGGCCACGAAGACCGCCTGGCCATCGAGCCGGAACGCGAGGTCGGGGAAGCGGAAAAAAAGTTCGTACATCACGACGAGCTTGTGCCCGAGCCCGATGCCGCCGAGCAGGCCGAACAGGAGACCGCCGGCGACCATGACGAACGCGAACTTCAGGTAGTGAACGACGATCTGCCGGTTGGTGAAACCGAAGGCCTTGAGGATGGCGATCTGCTCGCGCTGCA
>CAZAOI010000080.1:0-12283 GCA_964486705.1 uncultured Oleiharenicola sp.
CCTGGACCGGGCCGGTCACCCTCGCCACCGCCTCCCGGATTCAGAGCGACGCCGGAACCCTCGCCGTTTCGGGCCCCGTCACTTCCGTCAACCTCGGCCTCACAGTGGGTGGTGCTGGCAACACCAACCTCGCCGGAGTCGTCGGCCTTGGCTCGGGCTCGCTCACCAAGACGGATGCCGGCACCCTGACTCTCTCCGGCACGGCCGCCAACACCTACAGCGGCGGCACGCGGGTCAACACTGGCACGGTCAATCTCAACAAGACCGCCGGCGTGAACGCTCTCGGCACCGGTGCCATCACCGTCGGGGACGGCGTCGGCGCAGCTAGTTCCGCCAATCTCGTCCTGCTCGCCAACAACCAGACTCTCGCCACTTCGGCGGTCACGCTGAATTCCGACGGCCGCCTGGCGATGAATAATTTCTCAACTTCCATCGCCACGATCGCCGGCACCGGCCTGCTCGACCTGGCCACCAGCGGCTACCTGACCATCGGGGCCAACAATGCCTCGTCGGTCTTTGGCGGTTCCATCACCGGAACGGGCACTCTGGAAAAAGCCGGGAGCGGCACGCTCACTTTCAATAGTGCGATCAGCTATGCCGGCTCGCTCAAGCTGAGCGGCGGGACCCTGCAGCTGAATGGCATCAATGCCACGATCGGGACGCTAAACATCACCGGCAACAGCACCATCGACTTCGCGGGAAACGCCGCCTCCCTCAATCTGACCAACCTGACGATCAGCGCCGGCGTCACGCTCAATATCATCAACTGGACCAACGCGACGGATTATTTCTTCACGACCAACTGGGCCGGGGCCACGAAGGACCTCACGGGCTCCGCCCCGATGAATCAGATTGTTTTCAACTCTCCCACCTTCACCGGGGCCAACACCAAGTGGCAGGGCTACGACAACCAAGTCACTCCGGTCCCCGAACCGTCGACCTATGGGGCTTTCGTCATCGGATTGGTTGGCGCCTGCCTCGCCTGGCGTCGGAGAGTGCGGGCGATTTGACCACACCTTCGGCACGGTTACGGAAACGCGAGAACGGTTTGAGCTGAATTGTAGCCGGAAAGGTCGCCCGGTAGGGCGAACCCTCCGGGTGAGCCGCGGCTCGCCCTACCTTTAACCCGAATATTTTACACTCAGAGGTGTGAAATATTCGCCCTGTCGGGCCGACTTTGTCGGGGCTAACCGCGACAAAGTCGCTCTGCCATCGGGCAGACGGATATTTTCCTAAAACTGCTCGTCATGAGTGTGAAATTTCCGGGTGAACAGCTACACTTCAATTTAATCTGCCCTTGCATGATTTAACCGAAAGCGGTCGAGTGCCAGAAAGCCGGACAACGTGGCATTCTGCGTTTAAGATTATGATATCATGCTTTTTCCATATCTGTCTAGCCACTCGAACATCGAGTTATTGAGTCCGATTTTCCTCAATATCGGGAGCCGTGTGCCGAGCGACTGGTTTGATGATTGCTTACTAGGGTATATTACCTAGTCATTCCGCCACCCGATGAGTGCCACCTTCCCCAACCAAAACCACCTGAGCCGCCAAAATTGCGGATGGTTGCGGATGGTTTTGCTCGGATCGATTGTTTTGGCCGGGGCTGTTGCTCAAGGTTGGGCCCAAGCTAATTTCTATTGGGATCTAAACAGCAGTTCTGGCGGCTCCGGCGCCATCCCTTCGGGCGTGTGGGACACCACGAGTTTCAATTGGAACAACAAGAGCGGCGGCGGCAGCGCCCCGGAAGTTTTCGTCAGTGGCAGCAACGCGATCTTCAGCGCGGGCACCACGGCCTCCAACAGCTACACCGTTACCGTTTCCGGCACCCAAAATACCTCCGGCATCACCATCCAGGACGGCACGCCGATGTTCACCGGTGGCACCCTTAATTTCAACGACGCCACCCCTACTTTGGTGATCAATACCGGACGCACACTCGATTGGGGATCCACCCTGCTGACCAGCGCGACCAATATCCTGAACAAGAGTGGATCCGGCACTCTGAACTTCACCGAAAACCTCACCTTTGGCGGCACAGTTAATTATTCCGGCGGCACCTTGCAGCTCAGTAATGCCAACCTGACGCTCGGCACGCTCAACATCACCGGCAACACCGTCATTGATTTCGCCGGCTCAGCCTCGATCTTGAATCTCACCAATTTCTCCATCAGCAGCGGGGTCACGCTGACGGTGCAAAATTGGAGTGCCGCCACGGATTTCTTCTACACGGCCAACTGGGCCGGCGCAGCCCTCGACACGGCGGGCAGCGCGCCGATGAACCGGATTACCTTCACCGGTTTTACCGCCAACCAAACGAACTGGAGTTCGTTTGATAAACAGATCCGGCCCAATGTACCCGAGCCGGCGACCTATGGCGCGCTCCTTTTGGGTTCCCTGACAGGACTGATCGCTTGGCGCCGCCGGCGTTCCTGAATCGACCCGCTCGGCGTGGTGGTGGCACCGGGGATGAAGCGGGGTTGCTTCCCGTCACCAATAATGCAAGCTTGTGGGGCTGCCATGAGCCACCCCGATTCCGGTTCCTCCTTGCCCATTGCCGACGAAGTTCCTCTCGACTCCCAGATTCTGCGCGCGCTCATGGAGGTCATCCCCGACCGGATCTATTTCAAGGATCTCCAGAGCCGCTTCGTCCACGTCAACCAGGCCTATGTCGCCTGGCACGGCATCGCGTCCCCGGAAGAGCTGATCGGCAAAACCGATTTGGATTTATTCGCCCCGGTGCATGCCCACGTCGCTTTGGCTGAAGAGCAGGAAATCATCCGCACCGGCCGGCCGATCATTTCCAAGATGGAGCGCCTCACCCTGCTGGATGGGACCGTCGCCTGGGGCTCAGCCACCAAGCTGGCCTGGCGCGACGCCACCGGCCGCATTATCGGAACCTTCGGGATCACCCGGGACGCGACCGTCGTCAAGCAGGCGGAGGAAAAGCTGACCGAGGAACGCAATCTACTCCGCACCATCATCGACCAATTGCCGGCGCGCATCTACGTCAAAGACCTCTCCTCGCGCTACGTCCTCAACAACCGGGCCCATCTGGATGTGCTCGGCGTGAAGCTCCAAGCCGAAGCCACCGGCCGCACCACGCTTGATTTTTTTCCTTCCGAGCGCGGGCGCCAGGCCCTGACGGACGATCAACAGGTTTTCACCAGCGGCAGCCCGGTGCTCGACGAGGAAAAATCCGACTTCGGCTCCGAAGGCCACGTCCATTGGTCGCTCACCACCAAGGTTCCGCTTCGCGATGTGCGCGGCCAGATCACCGGCCTCGTCGGCATCAGCCACGACATCACCGCGCGAAAACAGACTGAGCTCGAACTCCAGCGCCGCACCGATGAAATGGAAACCGACCTGCGCCTGGCCCGGCAAATCCAAGAAGCGTTCTTTCCGCGGCTCTATCCGGTGTTTCCGTCCGGCGTGCCCGCCGAAGCCAGCGAGCTGCGTTTCGCCCACCGTTATATTCCCGCCGCCACCCTGGGGGGTGATTTCTTCGACATCATCCCCCTGTCGGACACCGAATGCGGAATCCTGATCTGCGACGTCATGGGCCACGGCGTGCGGGCCGGCCTGCTCACCGCCCTGATTCGGGGCATCGTCAAGGAATCCGCCTTGCACGCCGCCAATCCCGGTCTGGTCCTCGCCGAGATCAACTACGGACTCATCCCCATTATTCACCAGACGGGCCAGCCCGTCTTCGCCACGGCGTTTTATGGCATCATCAACACGGCGGCGGCCACGCTCCGCTACGCCAACGCGGGGCATCCGCCACCCATCCTGCTCCATGGCAGCTCCGGGTCCGCCGATTCACTCGCCCTCTCCGACCCCGAGCCAGCCACCGGCCTGATGGATGACTTCCCCTATTCCAACCATGCCGCGTCGTTTGTACCGGGCGATACCCTGCTCGCCTACACCGATGGCTTTTTCGAAGCCAGCAACGCCGATGGCGCCATGTTTGGCGAGGCGCGGCTGCGGGAATGCCTTGGCCGGAAATCTCGCCTTTCCGGCGCCGAGTTGCTGGAAGAGCTTATCCGCGAAGTGACGACCTTTACCGGCCGCTTTGATTTCGAGGACGATCTTTGCGCGCTCACCGTCGAATCCACCGGCAACTCCTGTGCCCTGCGGCCGGCGATTAGCTTCGACATCTGACCCGGTCCCGACCGGGGCGATCCGGCGACTTATTGGGTAGCGCCACCCGCGGCGCGCACATCGCGCCGCACCCGCAACGCGGTCTCGATCACCACGACCATCGCCGCCGTCATCGTTTCCAAGGGAAGACTCGGTTGCCCGCCTTTCGCTTGCGCCGGCAAGAAAGGCACATGAATGAACCCGCCGCGGATCCGTCGTTGCCCGCGCAGTTCGTGCATCAGACCGTAAAAGACATGATTGCAGACAAACGTGCCCGCCGTCTGGGAAACGCCGGCCGGGATGTCCCGCTGCTGCAACGCCTGCACGATGGCCTTGATGGGCAGCGTCGACCAATAAGCCGCCGGACCGGTTTTGACGATCGGCCGGTCCGCCGGTTGCTGGCCCGCGTTGTCCGCCAGCCGCGCGTCATCCACATTGATCGCCACCCGTTCCGGTGTGATCTCCGCCCGCCCGCCCGCCTGCCCGAGGCAAATGACCAGGACGGGGTCGTGCGCTGCGATGAGATGCCTCAATTCCTTGATCGCGGCGCCGAAGACGCACGGCAGCAAGCCGCCGGCCACCCGGTGGCGCGCGATCACGGTCCCGTGCAGCTGCCGGGAAATTTCCTCCGCCGGATTCAGGCTTTCTCCACCAAAAGGCTCAAAGCCGGTCAGCAAAATCGTCTTCATTAGAAACGGTAGACGCAGAAATACATGAGCAGAATGTTCGCCGCCAGCAGCGTGAGGCCGATGGGAATCTGGACCTTCACGACCGCGTTCTTGTCCGGCAAGTCCAGCAGCATCGCGGGCACGATGTTAAAATTCGCCGCCATCGGCGTCAGCAGCGTGCCGCAATAGCCGGCCAGCATCCCGATGGCGGCCATGATCGCCACGTTGCCGTGATGCTGCTGCACAATGAGCGGCAGGCCAATACCCCCGGTGATGACCGCGAAGGCCGCGAAGGCATTGCCCAGGCACATCGTGAAAAGCGCCATGCCGAGACAATACGCCGCCACCGCCACAAAGGGAAACTGCGTCGGCAGGGCCTGGGCCACGAGTTCGGCCACGACCGCCCCCACGCCCGCCTTGGCGAAAATCCCGCCCAACGCCGCCAGCATCTGCGGCAGGATCAGCGCCCAGCCGATCGACTGGAGCAACCGCCCGCCCTCCTGGACCGGTATGATCACCGGGACCCCGGTCGTGCGCATCGCCACTCCGGTGGCGATCAGCGCCCCGAGCCCAAGCGAAATCAGCGTCACCTGTTTCCCCTCGATCAGCCAGAAAGGGCCCACCTGCAACCGGCCGAGCAACAGTGTGCCGGCCACCGCCACCGCCGGCACGAGCAGCGCCGGCCAGAAAAGTTTGTTCTGCAGCCGCTCGGCCGACGCCAACCGCTCCGCGCGCGTCGGGCCCCGCTCCTCCGAACTCACGACCTGCCGGGCGGCCGCCAGGGCGACCATCGCCAAGACGAGATAGCCCACGGCCAAGGGCGGCAGCACCTTGCCGAACAGATAGACCACCGCCAGCAAGCCCCAGAACAACGCCGAGCCCCACCGTTTCCGATGGGTGCGGTCGCGGGCGACGCGCAGCGCGATGAAGGCGAAGATCGCGCCGATGAGCAGATAGAAAAACTCCACCGTCAGCAGCGAGGTCGGTTTCATGGCCGCACCTCCTTGCTGGCCTGCACCGCTTCCGCCACTTCGCGCACGATGCGCCGGTCGAGCACCCGCGTGCGCCACACCATCACCAGCGAGGCCGCCAGCCCGGTCGGAATGCCCCACAACGCCATCGCCCAGACATCCACCGTGATCCCCTGCGCCTCGAAAAAACCCTTCATCAGGAGAATCGCCCCCACGGCGATGAACACATCTTCGCCGAAGAAATTACCCACGTTTTCCGCGGCGGCCGCATGGGCCCGAATGGAATGGACCGTCTTCGCGGGCAACGCGCCGGGCGGGGCGCCCCCGGCCGTCCCGGCCCAAAGCGCCGCCGTCTGCTGGCGGGCGGCCGCTTCCGCCATCGGCGCAATCAGCGGGCGCACCGCCTCGGCGTGCCCGCCGATCTTCACGCCGACGGCGATCGTCATCTGCCGCACGAGCGAATAGAACAAGATCACCCGGCCGGCCGTGACTGTGGTGGCGCGCCGGATCAGGGTTTCCGCGCGCTCCTGCAACCCGGAGCGCTCAAGCAGTCCGATGAGCGGCACCATCAGCACCACCGGCAGCGTCATGTAGCGGTTCTCCACGAAATATTTCCCAAATAATTCCATGATCTCCGAAAAAGACATTCCGGCGACCAGACCCGTGACGATGCCCGCCGCCATCACCACCAGCAGCGTATTGAAGCGCAGCGCAAAACCCACCGCCACGACGAGAATGCCGATGAGTTTGATCATGAGTTGAACGCCCGGATTTCGATCCCCGCCGCGCGCAACTCCCGGTTCAAGCGCTGCGCAAAAGCCACCGCGTGCGCGCCGTCGCCGTGCAGACAGATGGTCCCGGCTTCGAGCACCAGGTCCGTCCCGTCGAGCGCCCGCACGCGGCCCTCGCGGACGAGGCGCAGCACCTGCGCGACCGCCTGGGCTTCGTCTTCAATCAGCGCCTGCGGATGGGTCCGGGGCGTCAGCGTTCCATCGGATTGATAAGTGCGGTCGGCAAAAAGCTCGCTCGCGACCCGCAGACCGCACTCGCGGCCGGCGGCCACCAACTGGCTGCCGGCAAGCGCGAAAAGCGTGAGGCGCGGATCGGCCTCGCGTGTCCCTTCCGCCACCGCCCGCGCGAGGGCGGGATCGCGCGCCGCCATGTTATAGAGCGCTCCGTGCGGCTTCACATGCGTCACCCGTCCGCCGCAGCCGACGGCGATCTCCTGCAGCAGGCGCGTCTGGGAAAAAACCAGGTCCGCAACCTCCTTGGGCGTCACCGGCCGCTCGCGCCGGCCGAAATTTTCCCGGTCGGCGAAACCCGGATGGGCCCCGATCGCCACACTGTGGCGCCACGCCAGCAGGCAGGTCTCCCGCATCGTCTCCTCGTCGCCCGCATGGCCGCCGCACGCGATGTTGGCCGAGCTGATGAGCGGCAGCAGTTCGGCGTCATGGCCGGCCCCTTCCCCGAGATCGCAGTTGAGATCGACGGGCGTCATGGGCTTCAACCGGCCATCCGCGCCAGTCCGATGCGAATGCGATTCAGGTCATGCTCGCGGGCGAGGAGCAACTCATGCGCCGCCGCCAAGGTGATTTCCTGGAACCGGATTTTGTCTCCCGGGCGCAATTGGGTCAATCGACCGATGTCCGCGGTCGCCACCGCCGCCAGTCGGGGATAACCGCCGACCGACTGCCGGCTCGGCAGCAGCACAATCGGCTGACCATCTCCGGGCACCTGCACCACGCCGGTATTCACTGACGATGAAATCATCTCGCGGGGTTTCGCCAGCGCCAGCTCCGGGCCGTGCAATCTCACCCCCATCCGGTCGGCCTCTTTCGTCGCCTGCCAGTCCGCGGAAAAAAACTGCTGCTGGGCCGCCGTCGTAAACCAGGACCACTCCGGCCCCCGGATGGCCCGGACGGTTTCCGCCGGGGCCGGGCGCCCGAGCGTGCCCGGACGCACCGTCCAGGCGGTGGCCCGCCGTCCGCCCGCCCGCAACCAAGCGAGCAGCAACTGCGCCCGTTCCGGCGGTTCGCCGACCGGCAAGCGGTCGCCCGCCACGAGCGGCCGGCCCCGGTGCCCGCCAATCCCGGCCCGGCGGTACGTGGTGCGGCTGCCGAGGACAAGCGGCACCGCGATCCCACCCGCCACCGCGAGCCACGCGCGCAGCCCGCTCCGGGCCAACCCCAAAGTGATGGTCTCACCGGCCGCCACGTGGACGGCGCGATCCGCCGGCAGCGGCTGGCTGCCGAGGCGCGCCTCGAAATCCGCCCCGCCCCACGCCACCAACGAATCCTGCTCGAAGCGCAATTCCGCCCCCGTCTGCGCCATCTCCAGCACCGCGGCGTTTTCCTCATTGCCCAAAATCAAATTGGCCACGCGCGCCGCAAAGGCATCGAGCGCGCCGCCGACGACGATGCCGTATTGCTGATAGCCCGGCCGGCCGAGGTCCTGCACGGTGGTGAGCAAGCCCGGTTTTAGCACGGTGATCATCGCGCCGCCTCCAGCCGGGCGAATTCTTCCCGGGCCACCGCGCGAAATTTCACCCGGTCCCCCGTCCGCAGGAGCGAGGGCGGATCCACTTCCGGCGTGAACAGCCGCACCGGCGTGCGGCCGATCAGATTCCAACCGCCGGGCGTGGCCAGTGGATAAACCCCGGTCTGCTGGCCCGCGATCCCGACCGAACCGGGCACCACGACCATCCGCGGCTTCGCATGGCGAGGCGTCGCCAGTTCTTTCGGCAGGCCGCCCAAATACGGGAACCCCGGCGCAAAGCCGATCAGGTAGACGAGATACTCGGCCTTGCTGTGGCGCTTGATCACTTCCTCCGGCGAAAGGCGGGCCTGTTTCGCGACGAGCCCCAAGTCCGGCCCGAATTCCCCACCGTAGCACACGGGAATCTCGATCGTGCGTCCCTTGAATTTTTCCATTTTCGGCGGACTCTTCAACCGCTCGCGCACTTTATCACCCAGCCAGCCGGCGATGCCCTCCTCCGGCGCACCGGCCTGGACAACCTTCCAGGGATCGTAAAATACCGTCACGCTCGTGTAGGCCGGGACCAGCTCGCTCACGCCGGGCAATGGCGCCGCCGCGAGGGCCTGCCACGCCGCTTGCACGCGACGGTGCGTCGACTCGTCAATCGCGTCACCCACCTCCAGCAGCAAGGCGGTATCGCCAAGCGGGACAATTTGCATGCTCGTTTAGTAGTCAGCGAATCGGCTTTGGCACCTAAAAAAACCTTCCTGCGCATTTTTTGTCATTTGCTGGCTTGGCCTTGGCTCAAATTCGGTTGCAGTTGCCCTTTGCCGCCGGACTCGTTCCAACAATCAGCTCACTTATGATGCTTCGCATAACCACGATAATGCTGGCAACCGCCGCCCTCTCTCTATCCGCCTGCCGGGACCGGGAGATCACCGCCTATCGGGCGCCCAAAGATCCGGCGCCGCTCGCGCCGGCGGCCGCGGCGACCCCCATGACTCCGGGCGCCACTTTGCCCGACGGACACCCGCCGATTGACGGATCCGGAGCGCCCGCCGCCTCTAGCCCGGTGATGAGCGGAAACGTCCCCACGGCCAGTGGGGCCGAGCTGCTCTGGACCGCCCCGGCCCATTGGACGGCCAAGGATCGTGGCTCCATGCGCAAAGGCAGCTATTCCATCGCCGGCGACGCCGGCACGGTGGCCGACCTCGCCATCACCGCCTTCCCCGGCGACACCGGCGGACTTTTCGCCAACATCAACCGCTGGCGCGGCCAGGTGGGCCTGCCGCCCATCGCCGAGTCGGCCCTGGATGCGAACGTCCAGCATGTCGATGTCGCCAACTTCCACATCGACCTGGTGGATATCACCGGCTCGGTCGGCGGTGTCTCCACCACCCTGCTCGGCGCGATTGTGCCGCACAACGGCCAGACCTGGTTCTTCAAGCTCGTTGGGCCGGAGCCGCTGGTCGCCCGCGAGAAGGCGGCCTTCCGGGAATTCCTCAACACCATCAAGGTCCGCTGAGCCATGAATGACTCTCTCCGCCAGATTCGTGATTTCTTTGTCTCCATCCGCCTGACCGTCGCCCTGCTTCTGCTGTCGGTGATTTTGGTTTTTTGGGCAACGCTGGCCCAGGTCGAACTGGGCGTCTGGGGCGTGCAGCAGAAATTCTTTCACTCCTTCATCGTCCTCCTGGAGATTCCCCGCACCGGCATTTCGGTGCCGGCGTTTCCCGGCGGTTATTTCATCGGCGGTCTGCTGCTGATCAACCTGCTCGCCGCCCACATCTACCGCTTCAAACTCGAGTGGCGCAAAATCGGCATCCAACTCACCCACTCCGGCCTGATTCTTCTCCTCGTGGGCGAACTCCTCACCGGGTTGATGTCGCGGGAAAGCCTGATGCGGATCGACCAAGGCCAGACGCGCCAGTACTCGGAAAGCTACCGGGAATTTGAGCTGGCCGTGATGGACCTGACCAACCCCGCTTACAACGAAGTCGTGGCCATTCCCGAAGCGGCACTCGCCGACACCGGAACGGTCCAGCACCCGAAGCTCCCCTTCCAGGTCCGCATTCGCGAATTTTACCCCAACGCCTCCCTGCAAATGAAGGCCCAGACACCCGGCCTTCCTGCTTCGGGCGCGACCGCCGGCGTCGGGCCGGGCCTCTCGGTCATGCCGCTGAGATTGAGCAGCAGGGAAAACGAAGGCAATTCCCCCGCCGCCTTGGTTGAACTCGTCGGCACCGAGGGCTCACTGGGCGTCTGGGTGGTTTCCCCGGTCTTGGCCCAGCCACAAACCGTCGCCTATCAGGGCCACACCTGGGAACTCACCATGCGCCAGCGGCGTTACTACCAATCGCACGCGGTCCAGTTGCTCAGCTTCACCCACGAAAAATACGCCGGCACTGAAATCCCCAAGAATTTCGCCAGCCGCATCCGCCTGACGACCGACGACAAACGCGAAGACCGTGAGGTCATCATCTACATGAACAACCCGCTGCGGTACGCGGGCCTCACCTACTATCAGGCTGGATTCGAGAACAACGACCGCACGTCCATCCTCCAGGTCGTGCGCAATCCCGGCTGGTTGCTGCCCTACATCGCCTGCATCATGATGGGCCTTGGCCTCATCGTCCAATTCGGCATCCACCTCTTCGGTTTCTTCCGCAAGCGCTCCGCTCACTGATTTTCTCCACAAAGCGCCGCTTCTGTCCTAGATGAAATCCTTCAACGCCCCATTGGGACTGCTAATTATCGATCAGGAGTTGGTGCTCAAGGATGGCGCCATCCGGTTGATTTTACCCGGTGCGGACCATACCTGAATCTTTGCTCCCTTGGTGTTTATCATGAAAAAATATCTCCCTATCCTCGTCCTGCTGCTCGGCGTACTTTTTGTCGCCTCCACCTTGCGCGTCGCCGCGCCCGCGGACGGAGCGTTCGATTTGTCCGCTTTCGGCCGCCTCCCGGTGCTGGTGAACGGTCGCCTCAAGCCGCTCGACACCGTCGCCCGCACTTCGTTGCTCTCGATGCAGGGCCGCCAGCGCGTCAGCACGCCCGAGATCAGCCAACCCTTCGTGCACTCCCCGATCGAGTGGCTGACCGATGTGCTCTTCGCGCCGGCCAAGGCCGACACCTACCCGGTTTTTAAGATCGAATCGCCCGAAGTGCTCGACCTCGTCGGGCTCACCGCTGCGGACACCAAGGTCAACTATGACAGCGGCCCGAAGCGCTTCCTGGCCGTCCTCGGCTTTCTTCCGTCCGCCAAGTCCCGCTTCTCCTACAACCAGCTCCATCCGAAACTGGCCGAGATCGACCGCCAGGCCCAGCTCACGGATGCCGTCGAGGCACCCTTGCGTACCCCGTTTCAAAAACAGATCGCCCACCTGCGCGAAGTCGTGGTCCTTTACCAACGGCTCAAACACAGCCTGCAGTTACCCGACAGCCCGGATTTCCTCGGCGAACTCGTGCAGTTCCAAAAAGCCCTGCCGGCCGGGGTCGAAGCCGTGCGCGCCCGGCAGAAAGGCGAAACCCATAGTGAGCCGGCGTTCAAGGCCATGATCGAAATGGTCCAGCGCTATGAGGTGATGGAAAATTTTGGCTACCTGCTGGCCATTCCGCCGGCCGACGACGAGCCCAGCCCGACTGCCTGGACCAACGCCGGCCGCGCCTTGCTCGGCACCTTCGCCACCGGCAACGTCAACCCCAACGTCATGGCCTACGCCGCCCTCGGCCACGCCTGGCGCGAGAAGCAGCCGGCCCAGTTTAATGAGGTCTCGCGGCTCTACCGCAGCCAGCTGGCCACACGCTTCACCGGTCCGCTCCAGAAAAGTGACACCGAAACCCGCTTCAATTCCGCCGAGCCGTTCTACACCGCGATGACGCTCTATGCCTACGCGTTCCTGCTCGCCATCTTCTCCTGGCTCAAGTGGCCCGAGATTCTGGGCCGCAGCGCGTACTACCTCGTGCTGATCGCCTTCGTGCTCACCACCGCCGGCATCCTCACCCGAATGTGGCTGGAGGGCCGCCCCC
>CAZAOI010000081.1:0-12278 GCA_964486705.1 uncultured Oleiharenicola sp.
TGCTCCGGTCACGCGCGTCGCTGGTTATCCCATCGACTGGCGATCGATCAACCAGCCGTTGGCGGTTTCGCCGCCGAGCCTGGCGCCTTTTCTACCGGAACAGCTGACGCTCGGCTACGTCGGGCGGATCCATGAGGAAAAGGGCCTGCTGCTGCTGGCGCAGGCCTTGCAACGGGTCGCGCAGGCTCCCGGTTTGCCGCCGTGGCGTCTGCTGCTCTGCGGTCCCTCGGATATCGCGCGCGGCGGCTCCGGGGCGGTGTTTCGCGGCCGCCTCATGCACCAGCTTTCCCAGGCGATCTCGCCCGCGCGGTTCAACCTGCTGGATCCGCACTTCAATGAACGCACTCTCGCCGGGGTCTATCAGCGGATTGACATCTTCTGCTACCCCAGCCTCGCCGCCCAGGGGGAAACCTTCGGCGTGGCCGTGGCCGAGGCCATGGCGGCCGGCGCCGTGCCGGTCGTGTCGGGACTCGCCTGCTTCACCGATTTCGTTCGCGCCGGACAAAACGGCCTGGTGTTTGACCACACCGCTCCCGACGCCGCGGCGCAACTCGCCGCCGTCCTCGCGCAACTCCTGCAGGACGCCGCCCAGCGCCAACGCCTCGCCACGGCGGCGCGCGCGGACGTCCGCCGCTACGATTTTGCGATCTACGCGGAGTCGCTGCTGGCCGACTTCGCACAGTTGACCGCTCCGGCCGTGCCCGCATCCTCCCCCGAGTGAACGCTGAAGCCCCCTACCTCGGCCAGAATTGCACCACGCCTTATTCCCGGGCGGAGTTGCTGCGCCGCTGGCTCTGGCTGGTCGTCCAGTCCACCCTTTTTCGCTGGAGCCCGCGGCCGTGGCACGGGTTTCGCGCGGCGCTGCTGCGGGGTTTCGGCGCCGACATTTCCGGCCCGGTCGTGATTTTTCCCACGGCAAAAATTGTTTTTCCCCACCAATTGATCCTCGCGCCTCGCAGCATGGTGGGACCCCACGTCAATCTCTACAACCTCGCCCCCATCCGCCTCGAAACCGGCGCCAACGTCAGCCAGCATTGTCACCTCTGCGCCGGCACCCACGATTTCACCCGCTGGGCCATGCCGCTCCTCGCGAAACCGATTGTCATCGGCCGCAACGCCTGGCTGGGCGCGGATGTCTTCGTCGGCCCCGGCGTCACCGTCGGCGAACTCTGCGTGGTCGGGGCTCGGTCGGTGGTCATGAAGGATCTCCCGCCCCGGAAAGTCTGCGCCGGTTCCCCCTGCCGGCCGCTCCGGGACCGGCCGGAACCAGTTTGAGTTTCACCACAACGACGCTACGGCACGACGATGAAGCCCACGGTCTGCCTTTCGACTGAAACTGAATCAGTTGCCTCCATCGGCCTCGAGTGTGCTTTTAAGGTTCACCGCCATTTGGGACCCGGACTCCTTGAGTCTGTTTGTGAGGCTTGTTTGCTTCATGAGTTTAAAAAATCGGGATTACAGTTCGATAACCAAAAAGTCCTTCCCCTAGTCTATGATGGGCTAAAGTTGGAGGCTGGCCTTCGGCTGGAAATTGTAGTGGCAAATCAAGTTATCTTTGAAATCAAAGCGGTCGAAACTCTTTTGCCAGTGCACCAAGCTCAAGTACTGACCTATTTGAAACTTACAGGTATTCGTCTCGGCTTTCTCATCAACTTCAATACCCCTTTGCTCAAAGATGGTATCAAACGCTTAGTCCTATGATTGCGTTGTGCCGTAGTGACGTCGCGGTTAATTCTTAATGCGAGTCTGCCACATCGTGCCCAGCCTCGAAGACCGCCACGGCGGTCCTTCGAAATCGGTGCGGGCGCTGGCCAACAGTCTGACGCGGCTCGGGGAAAACAGTGATCTCCTCACCACCATGGAGGCCGGCCAACTGACGATGATGGAGGGCGACGATGCCGCGGCCGTGCACACTTTCCCGCGCGTCGCGCCGCGCTGGCTCTGCCGCTCGCCGGAGCTCCGGCAATACCTGGCGAACACGGAATATGACTGCGTGCATCACCATGCGCTCTGGCTGCTGACTTTGCGGTACGCCCACGAGGCCGCGTGCCGCCACACTGCGCCCTTGGTGATCTCGCCGCGCGGCATGATGAGCGGTTGGGCTTACCGGCATCGCCGCTGGCGCAAGCGCCTCGCCGAGCTTTTCGTCCATCCCGGGGCCTTCGCCGGCGCGGCCGGCTGGCACGCCACCAGTCGCGAAGAAGCGGCCGACCTCCGCCAACTCGGCTTCCGCCAGCCCATCTGCGTCGCCCCCAACGGCGTCGTGGTGCCCGCCGCCGCCGAACTCGCGGCGGCGCGCGCGGTCTGGCACGAACTCTGCCCGGCGACCCGCCAGCGCCCGGTCGCCCTTTTCTATTCGCGGTTTCACCGCAAGAAACGGTTGCGCGAGTTGATCCACCTGTGGCTCTCCGCTCCGCGCGGTGACTGGCTCCTGCTGATTGTCGGCCTGGAGGAGGACTATACGACGGCGGAGCTCAGCGCGGAGATTGCGGCCCGGGACCGCGGAGAGAGCATCGCGGTGTTCGCTGGCGCCAACCGGCCGCCACCCTACGCGGTGGCGTCGCTTTTCCTCCTGCCTTCCCATTCGGAAAACTTCGGCCTCGTCATCGCCGAAGCCCTCGCCGCCGGGGTGCCGGCGCTCGTCACCGACACCACGCCGTGGTCGGGACTCAGCACCGCCCACGGCGGCTGGTGCGCGCCCTGGGAAACCTTCGGCACGAGCCTCGAGACCGCGCTCGCGACCCCGGAGCCGGAACTCAATGCCATGGGCGCAAGGGCTCGGGCCTGGGTCGGGCGCGACTTTTCCTGGGAGCGCACCGCCCAACTCCTGCGGGATTTCTATCAACACCTCCGCCATGAGCGCCGCTGACACCCGTCGCCGAGGAGAAATTCGGCGACCACGTTCCCGTGGTTTGCCTGCGGGAGCGAGCGTGCTCGCGACACCGTGCACCCTGAGGCGCGAGCCGGCTCGCACCCGCAAATCCTGCTGCGTGTTTCCCCTTTGACATGAGTCGCCCGAGTTCCACACCCGTTTCCTCGCGCCGCAGTCTGAGTCCGCTCGAAAAACTCGTCCTCGGGCATTTTGGCGTGCTGCTCGTCTTCACTTCCTGGGCCTTTGGCGGCCAAGCCCCCTGGGTGCGGCAAATCATCGCGATCTGGGGCGTCGGCGGAGTTTTTCTTTTCGCCGCGGCGTGTCGGTCAACGGACTCGGCGCGCCGCGCCCGCTTCCATCCCGCAGTCCGCTGGCTCTGGCCGTTGCTCCTCTATGATGTCCTCGTCGGCCTCAGTTGCCTGAATCCTGGTTTCAGCGAGATCGTCATCGCCGGCGAACCCTCGCTGGTTTTGGCCAACCCCAATCCCTGGCTGCCAAGCTCCGCGCGCCCGCTCATGGCGCTGCGGGAACTCTGGCAGTTCAATGCCTTCGTGCTCGTCGGCTTTAATCTCTATCTGGGCTTGCAGAGCCGGCGCGCGATCCGGATCGCGCTGCTCCTCAGCGGAGGCAATGCCGTGGCGCTGGCGGTCTTCGGCACGTTTCAAAAACTATCCGGCGCGGCCGGCCTGTGGTTCGGCCTCGTGCCGTCGCCCAATCCGAAATTCTTTTCGACGTTCATCTATCACAACCACTGGGGCGCCTTCACCGTCCTGAATGCGGCCGTCTGCCTGGGCTTGCTCAGCCATCTGGTGCGGCGCACGCGCGGCCGCGAACTGGGGCGTTCACCGATTTCCCTCGGCGTACTGGCCCTGCTGCTGCTGGCCGCGACGATTCCGCTCAGCGCCTCGCGCTCCTGTACGGTGCTGCTTGGCGGCCTGCTGGCGGGTGCGCTGGTCCACGGGCTGGCCCGGGTCATCCGCCACCGGCGCGCGCGCCGCGAATCCGCCGTGGCACCCGTCGTCGGCATCGTCCTCGCCATCCTCTTGGCCGTGGCCGCCATCGCCACCCTCGGCCGCGAAGTGATCGCGCAACGGGTCCAGGTGACTTCCGAGCAGCTCGCCGCCTTTGCCCAGGAGGAAACGCTGAACTCGCGTCTTACGCTCTACCGCGACACCTGGCGCATGGCCGAAGCCAAGCCGTGGTTTGGCTGGGGCTTGGAGAGCTACGCCCACGTGTTCCGGATCTTCAACAGCCAGCGGGCGGCGGAACTCTGGGTCTGGATTCCTTTTTATTCCGAAGCGCACAACGATTGGCTGCAGTCGCTCGCCGAGGTTGGATTCGTCGGCACCGGGTTGCTCGCGCTGTTGGTCCTGCTCCCGCTGCGCGCCGTGGGCTGGCGGCAGGTGCAATCGTTCCTGCCCCGCTATCTGCTCGCCGGCTGCGTCCTGGTGCTGCTCTATGCGTGGGTCGAATTCCCCTTTGCCAACCCCGCCGTGATGCTCACCTTCAGCGCGACCTTCTTCAGCGCCCTCCGCTATGCGAATCTGGACCTGCGCGCCCAACAAGAGGACGCGTCCTGACGATGGCTGAAAAGACCCCCATCTCCGTCCTGATTCCAGTGAAGAACGAAGCGGCCAACCTGGAGGCCTGCCTCGCGTCGGTGGCGTTTTGCGATGAGATCGTGGTGGTGGACTCAGCAAGCGTCGACGGCACGCGTGCGATCGCCGAACGTGCCGGAGTCCGGCTCGTGGATTTCCAGTGGGACGGCCGGTTTCCCAAGAAGAAAAACTGGGCGCTGGCCAATGTCGCCTGGAAACACCCGTGGGTTTTCATCATTGATGCCGACGAACGCGTCACCCCCGCGCTGGCGGAGGAAATGCGCGCCGCGGTCGCGCAGGCCGGACCCCAAGGCTACTATGTCAACCGGCGCTTCTGGTTTCTCGACGGCTGGCTGAATCACTGCGGCTACTTTCCCAGCTGGAATCTCCGGCTCTTGCGGCTCGGGTGCGGCCGCTACGAGCAGCTGGCCGACACGGCTGGAACCGGCTCGGGCGACAACGAAGTACATGAGCACATCCGGCTCGACGGCTCCGCCGGCTACCTGCAGGCCCCGATGGAGCATTACGCGTTTCCGGACATCGCCACCTGGGTGGAAAAACACAACCGCTACAGCAACTGGGAAGCCCGCCTGCAGGTCGCGGCCCCGGCGCCCGCGCCACCGCCCGGCGGCCCCCTGCCCGCCGGCCTCGGATTCAAACGGCGTTTGCGCCGGCTGGCCTGGGCGCTGCCTTTCCGCCCGGCCCAGCGTTTTTTCTATCACTACGTCTTGCGCCGCGGATTTCTCGACGGCTATCGCGGCTTCGTCTTTTGCCGGCTGATGGGGTGGTATGAATTTCTGAGCGCCGCCAAGGCGCGCGAACTCCGGCGCGCCACCCGGTCCCGATCGTGAGCGCCGGTTCGCCGCAGGTCATTTTTGTCAACCGGGTTTACTGGCCGTCGCAGGCCGCGACCGCGCAGTTGCTGACCGATCTGGCCGAAGGTTTGGCCGCCCGCGGCTGGCCCGTGCACGTCATCGCCGCCGGCGCCAAGTCGGGCCTGCACCACGGCGTGGTCGTTCACCGCACAGGACCGGGCGAACAGCACGGCGGGCTCCTCTCCCGCATCGTGAATTACGGACGGTTTCGGCGCGGCGCCCAACGCCGGCTCGCCGAACTCGTCAAACCGGGGGACATCGTCGTGCCGCTGACCGATCCCCCGATGCTCGGCTCCGCCATCCTCGGCGTCGCGCGCGACCGCGGCGCGCGGATCGTGCACTGGATTCAGGATATCTACCCGGAAATTGTCACCGCCCACGTGGGAGCCATCACCTCGGCCCCCCTTTGGCCATGGCGGCTCCGGCGGGACGAGGCTTGGCGGACCGCCGCCGGCTGCGTGGCGCTGGGCGATGATATGGCGCAAGCGATCGCCGAGCGGGGCGTGTCCGCCGAACGCCTCGCCGTCATCCCGAACTGGGCGCCCCGCGAATTGCACGCCCCGCCTGCGGCCGCCGAGGTCGCGGCCAAGCGCGCCGCCTGGGGCGTGGCGGATAAATTCATCGTCGCCTACTCGGGCAACCTCGGGCGCGCGCACGAGTTCGCGGCGATCCTCGACGCGGCGGAGCGCCTCGGCGGGCGCCGGGAGATCGTGTTTCTCTTCATCGGGGCCGGGGCGCGCTTCACCGAGGTTCGCGCCCGCGCGCAGCGCCGGGGACTGAAAAACATCTCCTTCGTCCCGCCGGAACCGCGCACCGAATTGGCCACGGCGCTCGCGGCGGCGGACGCGCACCTCATCACCTTGAAACCGGAATTCGCGCGCTTGGTCTATCCGAGCAAACTGGCCGGAGTGCTGGCCGCCGGCCGGCCCGTGCTATTTGTCGGCCCGCCCGAAGGCGAGATCGCCCGCCTGCTCCGGCGCGAACAATGCGGCGTGGCGTTGGCGCCGGCCGACGGCGGACGGCACCTGGCCGCGATGGTGGCGCAGTGGCAGGCCGATCCGCGCCTCGGTGCCCAATGGGGCCAACGGGCGCGCGGCGTCTACGAGCAGCAATTCACCTTCGCCGCGGCGCTCACCCAGTGGGAGGACGTTTTGCGCCGGGCCGCCTCCTCCCGGTAGGAAATCGCCCGCGGGGACTTCCGCTCCACCTTGGGTTTCGGCGCGCCAGCGAAGTTCGGTTTGCCATCACTGGATGCGGTCCCGTTAATCAAAAGCTGAATGATCCAGGGAAGAAGAATCACCATCGCCCTTGTGCTGCTCGATATCGCGGCCGTCGCCGTGGCGTACAATTTTGCGGCCTGGCTCCGCGGTTTGACCGTACTGGCCAGTCCCTTGCTGGCTCCCCTGCCGCTGCTGGCCTCGCTGCACCTCCTGGCCCTCTATCTGGTCGACGGCTACAGTCGGCGCACCGACATGATGTCGGTCACCTACACCAGCCTGCACACGATCGCCTTGGTGTTTGTGCTGCTGTTCACGCTGATGCTGACCTACGCGTTTATCCCCGCGGGCTTCTCGCTCCAAAGCAGCCGCCTGGTGACGATCGGGGCCTATCTCCTGCTGGTTCCACTCACCCTGAGTTACCGGCGCTTCTTCTACCAACGCCAGCTCGCCCGCCGCCTGCAGCGGTATTTCCTGTTTCTGGGCAGCCCGGAAAGCTGCCTCGCGTTCAAGGAAGAGTGCCGCAAAAACGGCATGACCCAGACCGTGCTCTATGCGACCCACGAAACCTTTGTCCCGGGAGTCGATCAAGGAACGCTGCCCACTTTTCCCCCGTTTGGGGATGTCAGCCACTACCTCGAAGCCTACGCCGGCGATATCGATGCGATTATTCTGCGCGAATCCAGTGAAGAGCTGCCGGGCGCCGTGGCCCACAAGTTGATGGAGCTGCATTTCTCGGGCGTGCCGACTTACACCCTCGAGCTGTTTCACGAGGTCTACTGGCGCAAAATCCCGCTCTACCGGCTGAACCAGACCTGGCTCTTCCAAGGGGGCTTCCAGATTGCCCGCGAACCCGTGTTCGAGCGGCTGAAACGCCTCAGTGATATCGGGCTGGCCTTGGTCGGCCTCACGCTAGCGCTGCCCTTGCTGCCGTTGGCCGCCGCCGCCATCTGGCTGGATGACCGGGGGGCGATCTTCTTCCGCCAGACGCGCGTGGGCCGCAATCGAGTGACCTTTGCCATCCTCAAGCTCCGAACCATGCGCCCGAGCCACGGCGGCGATACCTACACCCGCGCCGGCGACAAGCGGATCACCCGCGTCGGTCAGTTCCTGCGCCACACGCGGCTCGATGAGGTCCCGCAGCTCTGGAACGTCCTGATCGGCGATATGAGCCTGATCGGCCCGCGCGCCGAATGGATCAAGCTCGTGGACGACTACGAAACGAAGATTCCGTGCTACCACTTCCGCCATCTCGTCAAACCCGGCATCACGGGCTGGGCCCAGGTCAGCTACAACTACGGCGAAAGCCTCGAGGACACCCTGCGGAAGTTGGAGTACGATTTGTACTACATCCGCTATTTCTCCTTCGTGCTCGACGCTTCGATCGTGTTGAAAACGATCCATCTGATGCTGTTTGGCAAGGGACGCTGAGCACGTTGCCCACGGAACACACAGAAAACACGGAAGACAGGCCCTTCGTTTTGACGGCAATTCGCACCTAGATTTTTTCCGTGTATTCCGTGTGTTCCGTGGGCATAAATCAGAAACTGTTTCCTGCATGAAAACCTACGACTTCATCTGCATCGGTGGCGGCAGTGCCGGATTTAACGCGGCGCGCGTCGCCACGGACCTCGGCCGGAAGGTCGCCGTCATCGATGGAGCGAAGGAACTCGGCGGCCTGTGCATCCTTCGCGGCTGCATGCCGTCGAAGACGCTCATCTACACGGCGGAAATCCTGCATCATGCCCGCCACGCCGGAAAATTCGGCCTCCAGGTGACCGGCGCCCGCGCGAACATGAAGGCGGTGCACGCCCGCAAATTGAAAATCATCGGCGGATTCGCCGATCATCGGGTGCGGGCCCTGACCGCCGGCAAATTCGACCTCTACCGCACCCGGGCCCATTTTCTCGATCCGCACACGGTCCAGCTCTCGGATGGGCGCACACTCCGCGGCCGGCACTTCCTTCTCGGCACCGGCTCCAAGATCAGCGTGCCGCCCATCCCCGGCCTCAAGGAAACCCCATGCTGGACGAGCGACGACATCCTGGATCTCGCTTTCGTGCCAAAGAGCGTCGTCGTGCTGGGCGGCGGGATCGTCGCGTGCGAACTGGCGCAATACCTCAATCGCATCGGCGCAAAGGTGGCCCTCATTCAACGCAGCCCGAATATCCTGCGCGACCACTCGGCCGCGGCTTCCGTCGTCGTGCAACAGGCTTTTGTTGATGAGGGCATCGAGCTCTTTGCCGGCACCCAGATTCAGTCGGTGGTCCAGGACAAGCGGGGCGTCAGCGTGACGTTTCTCCACGACGGCAAACGGATCGTGCGCCGAGCCGCCCATTGCTTCAACGCCCTCGGCCGCGAGCCCAACACCGGCGGACTGGGCTTGGACGCCGCCGGCGTCAAGACGCGCCCGAACGGGCAGATCGTCGCCAACCGCTGGCAGCAGACGAGCGCACCGCACATCTACGCCGCGGGCGATTGCTCGGGCCCGGCCGAGATCGTCCACATCGCGATCGCGCAGGGCGAACTGGCCGCGCGCCACGCGTTCAAGGTCAAGGCGATCAAGCCGGTGGATTTCTCGCTGCTGCTCAGCGTGGTTTTCACCGATCCGCAACTCGCCACCATCGGCCGACTCGAACGCGACCTCACGGCGCAGGGCATCAAATTCCTCAGCGCCAGCTACCCGTTCAACGACCATGGAAAATCCATCCTGATGGAAGCGAACTACGGCTACGTGAAGGTGCTGGCCGAACCGAAACGCGGCCGCATCCTCGGCGCGGAGATCGTCGGCAAGGACGCGGGCGAGTTGATCCATTGCTTTTCCACCCCCCTCGCCATGCGCGCCACCGTGCACGACATGCTACGGGCCCCGTGGTATCACCCCACCCTCGCCGAGATCATCACCTACCCGCTCGAAGAAATTGCCGAGCAGCTCAAGGAGACGAAAGACCTGACTTATCCTAGAAAATTCTCTTAAAACGCGGAGGACACGAAGAACACAGAGGAAAAACTAGGTTGGTCGCTTTTTTGAGAATATCACCTGCCGGGTGAATGCTTCATGGCTTTCGTGTGTGATCCAACTTTCTGTTTTGTGTTTTTTGCGCTTTTTGCGGCTAATCCTTCTGCGGAATAGAGAATTCTTCCTGCGGCCAATTCGGCCCGCGCAACGAGGAGGCCACCCGGCCTCCTTTTTCGTTGGCGCCGGGACTTGGCGAGAGGAATTTGCGCGCGTGGTCGCTGCGAAATTTTCCCGCTATCGGGACGGCGGAATTTCATTTTCAGAAATAGGCCGGAGATGCACCTGGACGAAATTTCCAATTAGTCTTTGTCCCCGTTGACTTAACAACAGTAAGCGACCTTGGCATCCTACGTGCAATTGACGCCACCATCATGATGCTTGGCACCGAATACAACTGGTTGATTTCCCTTTCCCGTCCCACCGCCGGCGTCCGGCGCGTGCGCCGGTCCGGCACAGGAATGCTGACCCTGGCCGTCGCGGTGTTTTGTTTTTTTTGCATCGCATTGCATGCCGAGCCCCGGCACCGCGAGTTGCTGAGCGAAGCGACCGCCGCCGGCAAGGCCGGCAACTTCGCGCTGGCGATTCAGAAGCTCGAAGCGTCCCGCGCACTGCGTCCCGACTATCCGCGCGTCGTGCTCAACCTTGCCCGGAGCTACGCCGCGGCCAACCAAACGGAAGCCGCCCTCGCCACGCTGCGTTCGCTCGTCGACATGGGCCTGACCATCGCGATCGACCAGGACCCCGGCCTCGCCGCTGTGCGCGGCGCCCCGGAGTTCGCAAGCCTGGTCCGTGACTTCGCCGCCAACGGCACCGCGCGCGGGCCGGGCGCCACAGTCTTGAAGCTGCCCGGCATGACTGGGATCACCGAGGGCCTCGCCTACCGCGCCGTCACCGGTGAGTGGTTCTTCAGCGACGTCCGCAACCGCACCGTCTGGCGCCGCGACGCGGTTGGTGCGATCACGCGCTACTCCGGCGAGACGGATGCCCTCCTCGGGACTTTTGACCTCAAGGTCGACGAGCCGCGCAAATTGCTCTGGGTTTCCACCAGCATGCTCGACGAGGCCGCCGGCTACACTGCGGCCGACAAGGGCCGGGCGGAACTCGTCGCCTACGATCTGACCACCGGCAAGCTGGCGCGCCGCGTGGCGCTGCCCGTCAGCCCCAAGGGCCGCGCGCTCGGCAGCCTGGTGGTTGCAGCCGATGGCACCGTCTACGCCACCGACAGCGTGACCCCGGCCGTCTGGCGGATCGCTGCCGGCGCGGAGGTCGCCGAGGAGTTTGTGGCGCACCCGGATTTCGTCTCGTTGCAAGGTCTCGATTTCAGCGCGGACGGCCGCGCACTCCTCGTCGCCGATTACGGCAACGGCCTCTGGCGGGTCAACCTTGCCGACCGCACCGCCGCCCTTCTGCCCCCGCCGGCGGATACGACCCTTTTCGGCATCGACGGTCTCGCCGCCGTGCCGGGCGGCCTCATCGCCGTGCAGAACGGCATCGCGCCGCTGCGCGTGATCCGCATCCACCTCGGCCCGGGCGACCGACCCGACGCCGTGACTGTCTTGGAGGCCGGGCACAGTGCCATGACCGACCCAACCCTCGGCACCGTGGTAAACGGCGCGTTCGTGTTCATCGGCAACGCCGGCTGGGAACTCTTCGCCGCACCCGGAGCCCGCCCCGCCGCCCGCGATGTCCTGATTCTCTCCACTCCGCTTTAGCCCCACTGGCCCACCTTTCAGCACTTAAGCCTCCGCTTCCATTTCACCCTCACTTCCTCCCATGCTCATCGAAACTTTCCTCCAAGACCTCCGCATCGGCCTTCGCGTCCTCATTAAGGAGAAATCCTTCTGCGCTCTCGCCGTCTTCGTCCTCGCCATCGGCATCTGCGCCGTTGCCACCCAGTTCGCGATCGTCGACGGCGTTCTGCTGCGCGGATTCTCGTTCCGCGACGCCGACCGCCTGGTCGATGTGCAGATGGCGGACCCGGTCAACTTCAAGCCGGACAACTTCAACTCCCGCCTGACCACCGCCGACTTCGCTGAGCTCCGCGACCAGCAGAAATCGTTTTCGGAATTCATCGGCTACCTCGCCGGGTCAACCGTCAACCTCACCTACAACGGCCAGCCAAAACGATTGCAGGGCGGTTATGTCACCCATGATTTTTTCCGCGCCTTGGGGGTGACCCCGGTCCTCGGTCGCGACTTCCTGCCGGAGGAGGATCGGCCGGGAGTCGACAAGGCGGTCCTGATGAGCGACGCCCTTTGGCGCAGCGACTTTGGCGCCGACCCCGGGGTCATTGGCAAATCGGTCCGGATCAACGGCCGCGCGGGCACCGTCGTCGGCGTCATGCCGCCGAAGTTTGCCTTCCCGGGCAACGAACAGATCTGGATTCCCGTCAATGCGGAGTTCCCCGTCAAACCCCGCAATGACCGCGGCATTAATTTCATGCAGGCCATCGGCCGCCTCAAGCCCGGTGTCTCCATGGAACAAGCCGCCGCCGAGGTCTCCAGCATCGCCAAGGGTTTTGCCGCCGCCTTTCCGGACACCAACAAACAGTTCACCTTGGGCTATGTGCGGCCCCTCATCAAGGCTTTCACCGGCGGGCCCCTCTCCGGCCTCCTCTACACCATGCTCGCGTTTTGCGTCGGGGTGCTGCTCATCGCCTGCGTCAACGTGATGAACATGCAGTTCGCCCGCGCCACC
>CAZAOI010000082.1:0-12223 GCA_964486705.1 uncultured Oleiharenicola sp.
GCCGGGCCCCAGGTGCAGACAAAGTCGATCAGCTCACGCCCGTCGGCAGTGACGAGCGTCGCGCCGCGCGCCGCCTTCGTGAAGAACGGCGTGCCCCCGACGGAGCGGAAGGCGCGGACGGGAGAGTTGACGCCGCCCGGGATGAGCTGGAGAGCGCGGGCGAAGAGTTGGTCGGAGTTGGGAGAGGACATTTTTTAAAAACCACTAATGGACACTGAATGGTCACTAATTCAGAGGACGAAGTGCAGAGCAGAGGCGTTCATGATCAATAATCGTAGACATCTTTGCGATGGCCGATGCGAATAACGAGCACGAGCAATCGCTGCTCCTCAATCCTGGCCAGCACGCGTAATCGGCTACGCGATAACGCCACAAGCCGTGGAGATCGCCCCGCAAGGATTGCCCAAAGCGACGGGGATCGTCTGCGGTGGCTAGTCTTGCACGCAAATATCGTGTGACTTTTCGGGCCGCATCCGCCCCCAAGCGGTGCAGGTCGCGTTTGGCGTCCGCCTCCAACTCAACGCGCCAATCCAAGCTCACGCTCAACTTCCTCGAGGGTGTAGGTGCGGGATTTGCCGGCATCAAGCCGTTTCAGCCGTTCCCCGGCGATGCGGATGTCGTCCGCTTCCTGCAGCCGATTCAGCACGGCAGCCCGCGCGATGGCCGTCTTGGTCGTGCCACTCGCCTTGGCGAGTCGGGCCAGCTTGCGATCAGTCGCCGGGTTTAGTCTGAGCGTTACCATGGAGAGACGATTATTCGCGCAGGAGACTGGCGCAAGGGGAAAGACCGCGCGCCGCCGACGGAGCGAAACGCACGGACGGGGGAGTTGACGCCGCCCGGGATGAGCTCGAGAGCGCGGGCGAAGAGTTCAGATGAAGTCATGGTTAACCACTCATGCACACTAATGAGACACTAATTCAGAGGACAAAACGTTCCCATTCGAGTTTGGGGAATGAGCCAAAGTTAATGAGATATCCGACCCGTTTTCCGGTGGCGCGAAGATAATTGATGAGTTGCGCCTCGTGTTCGGGGACGAGAGCCTTGACGGCTTTCAGCTCCACCACGATCTCTCCGATCACCATTAGGTCGGCTTCGTATTGTTTTCGCAGAAGGCGTCCCTTGTAGTGGAGGGAAAGCTTGGGGTTTTGAAATGAAGGCGATGTGTCTTTCGCTCAGTTCCAACTCCAGACCCTCGTGATAAACTTCCTCGAGGAATCCGTTGCCCATTTCGTTGTAGACCTCAAAGGCGGCGGCCATGAAGTCATCGCCTTCCTGCTGATACAATCCAGTCGTAGCGCTCATGGTTGTCTCCATTAGTGGCCCATTAGTGTGGATTAGTGGTGACGAAATCAGTTGACGTATTTCTGCACGATCGGGATGCGGCGGCCGACACCGAAGGCGAGGGGAGTGATCTTCAGGCCGGGGGCGGCCTGCTTGCGCTTGTATTCGTTGAGGTCGACCTTGCGGACGATGTCGTTGACGACGGCGGCAGCGAAGCCCTGTGCGACGAGGTCGGCGCGCGACAGGCCTTCCTCGACGTAACCCTTAAGGATGGCGTCGAGCATTTCGTACGGCGGCAGGCTGTCCTGGTCGGTCTGGTCGGGGCGCAACTCGGCGCTGGGTGCCTTGTCGATGCTGGAGCGGGGGATGATTTCCTTGCGGCCGGCTCGCACCGCCAGGTCGGAGTTGATCCAGCGGGAGAGGGCATAGACCTGCATCTTGAAGACGTCGCTGATGACGGCGAGGCCGCCGCACATGTCGCCGTAGAGCGTGCAGTAACCGACGGCGAGTTCACTCTTGTTGCCGGTGGTGAGGAGCAGCGCGCCGAACTTGTTGGAGATCGCCATCAGCAGCAGTCCGCGGGCGCGCGCCTGGATGTTTTCCTCGGCGATGTCGCGGGGCCGTCCGGCGAAGATCGGGGCGAGCGTGTGCTCGGCGGCCGCAACGGTGTCGGCGATCGTGATCGTGTGGAACTCGATCCCGAGGTTCTCGGCGAGGAGGCGGGCGTCATCCTTGCTGTGCTGGCTGGAAATCACCGAGGGCAGGCTGACGCCGATCACGTTTTCCGGACCGAGAGCCGCGGCGGCGATGACGGCGGTGAGCGCGGAGTCGATGCCGCCCGAAAGGCCGAGCAGGGCCTTCTTGAAGCCGGTCTTCTGCGCGTAGTCGCGGACGCCGAGCACCAACGCGTCGTAAACATCGGCGAGCTCTTCTTGCTCGTAAGTGGGATGGAGGGAGGGTGAATCCGCTGAATGAGCCGCAGACGGCGGGCGGCTCGTCGGGACGGCTCGTCCGACCTCGACCACCTTCAGCTCTTCGCGGAAGGCCGCGAGGCCGCAGAGGATTTCGCCCGCGGCGTCGCAGACGACACTGCGGCCTTCGAAGATGAGTTCGTCATTGCCGCCGACGGCATTGCAGTAAGCGGTGGGACAGCCGCAGGCCTTGGCGGCCTCGGCCACCAGCGTGCGGCGGAGCGAGTTTTTCGCGAGATACCAAGGGCTCGCCGACAGATTGAGCAATAGATCGATTTTTTGGTCCCGAAGCCACTTGACGGGATCGAGGGTGTAGAGGCGGCGCGTGGGCACGAGGGGATGGGTCCAGATGTCCTCGCAGATGGTGATGCCGATCTTCCGGCCGGCAAACTCGACGGTGGTCGGCTGGCTGGCCTGTTCGAAGTAGCGGTCCTCGTCAAAAACGTCGTAGGTCGGCAGCAGGCACTTGTGAGCGGAAACGACGATTTTTCCCTCGTGGCAAAAGGCGGCGGCGTTGAAGGCGGCGCGACCCTGCCCGTTGGTGTTGGCCGCGGCGTAGCCGACGAGGGCCGGCACGGCTCCGATCTGCGCGGCGATGGCTTCGGTGGCCCTCTCGACGTCGGCGACGAAGCGCTTTTTAAAGAGCAGATCGCGGGGCGGATAGCCGCAGACCGCCAGTTCAGGGAAAAGGATCAACTCCGCGCCTTGGGCGACCAACGTGTGATAGGCATCGAGGATCCGCCGGCTGTTGCCGGTCAGGTCGCCAACGATGGTATTGATTTGGGCGAGGCCGATGCGCATGGAATGACGGACAACTTGAGAGCAAAGTGCTGGACTGCAACTCCAAGCCGCAAATTCCGCTCGCACTGCGCCCGCACGCGGTATTTGGGTGGGCGGCACGTCCCTGTGCCCGCTTCGGTACGTTCACGGCGGGCACTTCTTTGCCGGCAGCGGGACCTGCCGGCCCACCGGTTTGTCCGGCGACGAAACTGTCAGAGTAATGCTAGCCGCCCCACAAAATCTCTGCTTCTGTGCCAGAACATGGGCCCTTCTTTTGCATCTCAACTGATTCTCGCTTCCGCTTCGCCCCGACGAAAAGAGCTGCTGGCGCAATTGGGCGTACCGTTCGAGATTCTCCCGGCTGACGTGACCGAGTACGAGGCAGCCGACGCCGACCCGCGCGAGATGGTCCGGCACAACGCCGCGCTCAAGGCAGACTGGGTGGCCGCACGGCATCCGGACGCCACCGTGATCGGCGCGGATACGACCGTGTTTGTCGACCGGACAGTACTGAACAAGCCGCGCGACCTGACGGAGGCGCGCGCCATGTTACGAATGCTCAGCGGGCGAGCCCACACCGTGTTCACTGGACTAGCCGTCCGCCGGCTGTGCGACGGCCTGAAACTCGACCAAGGTGTCGCCAGCGAGGTGACATTGAAGGTGCTCGATGCGGCGACCATTGAGCTATACCTGAGCAAGGTGCATACTCTGGACAAGGCGGGGGGCTACGCGATCCAGGAGGAAAGCGAGCTCATTGTCGCGGGCTACACCGGGTCGCTCACAAATATTGTCGGGCTTCCGCTCGAAGAAATGAAACAACTTTTGACTCAGGCGGGTCTGAGTCGTTGATTCCATCCGTGGTAACCCAGACCCAAGAACCCAGGCAGCGCCCGGCGAACGCACCGGAAAAGGATGAGCCGATCAGCCGTTCCATCGGCATTGGCCTCGCCTGCACGGTGCTTTTCCACCTCCTCCTGATCCTGCTCTCGCCGCAGTTTGCCTTTGATAAGTTCACCGGCGTCCACACCGGCATCCGGGTGACCCAAGCCAATCAGGGCAAGAGCTTTGATTTCCAATTGGATCCCGGAGCCGTCGAGCCGCCGAAGAAAGAGCCGTTTCAATTCGTCGAGACGAACTCGGCCGCGCCGGAAAACACGCCCGACAAGACCAGCAATTTCAGCAATCGGAACCAGCAATCGGCCCAGGAAGTTGCCGCCAAAGAGAAGGATCCCGAGAACCGTCCGAGCGTGAAGGGCCAGGACAAGATCAAGAATGACACGGCGATTGTCTCGGGCGATATGGCCCCGCCGCAGTTGCCGACCGCGCGCGCCCCGGAGGTCACGAAGGAGGATTCCCAGGATCGCGCCGAGCAAAAGGCCCGCGCCGAGCAGGTGCCGTTGTCGGGGAATGACAAGACCGAGGGCACATCCGCGGACGGGATCGCCACCAACATCGCGCAAAGCAAAGCGCCGACAAACCATGCCGAGGAAGCCCTCGAGGGCGCCCCCGACGCCCAGGATCCGAACGGCGGGCTGGTCGCGGTGGTCCAGTCGAGCAACTCGACGCCGAAGCCGCGCCCGCGGGTTTCGTCGACCTCCCTGAATCGCTCCACCGTGCTGTCCAATCGGGCCACGGGCGTCACCAATATCGGGATTGTGGGCATCGACGCCCATTGGAGCGAATACGGCGAATACCTGAACGAAATGCTCGAGATCATTCAGACCAAATGGTGGTCCATCCTGGCGGAGAGCCGGGTTTCGCCAACGAGCGGCTCGCATGTTGTCATCACCTTCAAGATCAATTCCAAGGGTGAAACGGAGATCGTGAAAGTGGAGGATGCCGACGCCGGAAAACAGGGCGTCTTCTCCTGCCAGAATGCCATCACTTACCCGCAGCCCTACCGGAAATGGACGACCCAAATGATCGCCGTCCTCGGCGACGAGCAGGCGATAACGTTAAACTTCTATTACCGATGAGCGTCCTGCCAAAAAATTTCTGGGAGACCCTCCCACTTGGCAAGGCCGTCCAGTTGCTGGTGCGGGATGCGAACGGCTTGGCGGCCTTCGACAAACCCTTTGGCGTGCTGTCCCATCCCAATTCCTCGGCGGACGAACCGCGCGCGCTGCTCACGTGCCGTTACGACAAGGAGGCCCAGTGTTTTATCTGGAAAACCGACGCCGGCACGGAGCACCGGCTCTGGCTGCTCAACCGGCTCGATTCCGCGACGTCGGGAGTGATCCTCGCCGCCGCCAGCGAGAAACTGGCGCTCGCGGTCCGCGAGCACTACGCCAAGAAGAAGGTGGGCAAGGTCTATCAGGCGCTGGTTTTTGGCAAACCGCATCAAGGCGCGGAGATCTGGACGGATTTGATCGCGGTGAAGAAATCCCACGGGCAGATCCGCACGTCGACGATCGGCAACATTCCGGCCGAGACCCGGTTCAAGCTGATCAAGCACACCCAGAAAGCCTTTTCCACCTCGCTCATCCGGCTGGAACCGCGCACCGGACGCAGCCACCAGTTGCGGGTGCAATGCGGCAAGCGCCATTCGCCGATTGTCGGTGATCAAACCTACGGGAATTTCGCGCTTAACCGTGCTTTTGCCAAGGCGACGAGGAACAAACGGCTTTTCCTGCACTCTCTCGAAACAAGTTTCACCTACGACTTCGCGGGCCGGGCCAATGTCTTCCAGGCCACGGCCCCGTTGCCGGAAGATTTTGTCGCGACCTACTGAGCCGGATCGGGTGTGGGCGGGTGGCGCGGGTTGGCCGCTAACGCCGGCCCGCGCCGGCAGGACATTCGCGGACGGCCGGGCGGTCCGTCCTAGCCGTAAGTCCAGCACCAACGCGTAGTCGGTCTTACTCGCCGTTGCCGGTCGGGGTGTCCCGTCGGATCGACAGCGTCTTCTTAGCCGCACTCAGGTCAGGTTTGGGCATGTCCATCGCCGGATTCATGGTCGCCGATTCACCGGTTTGGTCCCCGCCTTTGGCCGCCGGATAATGTCCCTTGCGGGCAAAATGCCGGGTCATCAAGCCGTCGACCAGATGCACCGCGAGCAGCGCGAGACCGGCGACCAGCCAGTACCCGCGGCCGAACACTGGATAGTTTAGAACGGCGGGAAAGAAATGCGGCAGGAGGACGAGAAGGCCCAGCCACAGCATGGCGGCGCAGAATACTTCGAACACTGCAAACGCGCGCTGCCCAAGATACCATTGGCCGAGACCCGGGAAAAAAAAGGAGAGCAGGCCCGCCTTCCAGGCGGGCTTAAAGCTGCCGTGACAGGCCGGGCAGGTCAGCGGATGACCGGGCACGACCTTGAAGCAGTGGGGGCACAGGTGCTCGATGCCGTGGCCGTACTGAAACGGGGCGCTCGAGCCGCGCACGACGCCGATGAGAAACTTGGCCAGAAACTTGCGATCGGCGGCCGGGACGTGCTGGAAATCGTAGATCTTCTTGTCGAGAAGCTTCACCCGACACAATGCGTTCCAGGTGGACTTGACGCTGGCGATCACCCCATAGGGCATCTGGGAAACCAGATCCCGCGGACGCCGCGCGCGGTCGACCTGCAGCAGCAGCAGCCGGTTCGACGTGAAAACCAACGCGTACATGTTCAGGAAATAAGCCAGCCAGCCGACGAAGAACTGTTCGCTCAGGCTGATCGTCGTACCGTGCGTGAGGAAGTAAACCTTCTCGTTCGCCTCCAGCATCAGGCGCAGCTTGGCATCAATGGATTGCAGCAGCTTGAAGCGCTTTTTGGCCCGGCGCCGGGCCAGAAAACCGTCCGCCTTGAACAGCATCGCATAATTGTACGGAGTGCTCTCGACGTCGGTCCCGAGCAACTCCTCGAATTTCGTAGCGGATTGCAGGGTGATCATCGGGTTGGTTGGACGCGGGTCAGTGCGGGCATAGGAACGTGAAAAAAGATGGACCGGCCGCCAAGGCGAGTCAATCGCTCCCTCCCACGCGGGTCAGCCTCTCTTTTAGTATCATCTTTACAAGGCCGCGGCGGCTCCCGCGGGCGGTCAAAGCAGACTCAGTTGCGGGTCTTCGGGGGCCACGACGCTGATCTTCTTTTTCGGACGGGCTTGCGGTGACGGCAGGGAAACCGACGCGTCGTCGGATTCGAGTTTCCCCAAAATCATTTTGGCCCGCTCAATCACGCTGAGCGGCAATCCGGCCAGTCGGGCGACCTGGATCCCGTAACTCCGGTCGGCCGCTCCGGGAACGACCCGCCGGACAAACACGATGTCGTCGTTCCACTCCTTCACCGCCACGGAGTAATTCCGCAGACGCAGCAGGTGTTTTTCCAACTGGGTGAGTTCTTGGTAGTGGGTGGCGAACAGCGTCCGCGGGCCGCGATCGGGCGAACGGTGCAGATGCTCGACGACCGCCCAGGCGATGCTGAGTCCGTCATAGGTCGAGGTGCCGCGGCCAATCTCGTCGAGGATGATGAGGGAGCGGTCGGTCGCGTTGTTGAGGATATTGGCGGTCTCGTTCATCTCGACCATGAAGGTGGAGTTTCCCCGCGCGAGGTCGTCGCTGGCGCCGACGCGGGAGAAGATGCGATCGACCAGCCCGAGCCGGCACGCCCGGGCCGGCACCCAGCAGCCAATCTGCGCCATCAGCGTGATCAGCGCCACTTGGCGGATATAGGTGGACTTGCCCGCCATGTTGGGGCCGGTGATGAGGAGGATCTGGGCCGCGTCGGCTGACAAGGCGGTGTCGTTCGGGACGAAATTGTAGCTGCCGGCGAGACCGAGCCGCTCCGATTTCATCATCTGCTCCACGACGGGATGGCGGCCGTCGGTGATGTGGAGCATCTCCCCGTCGTCCAACTGCGGCTGACAATAATCCCATTCGCGGGCGAGCACGGCCCAGCCCGCGAGAACATCAAGCTCCGCGAGGGCGTCCGCGGTGTGGGTCAGCGCCAGGGACTCGTCGAGCACGGCGGCGACCAGCTGCCCGAAAAGTTCCAGTTCGCGCGCGAGCGATTTTTCCTCGGCGGAGAAAATTTCCTTTTCCTTCAGCTTGAGCTCTTCCGTCACGTAACGCTCCCCGCCGACGGTCGTCTGCTTGCGGATGTAGTCGGCCGGCACGTTGGCGAGATTGGCCTTGGTGACCTCAATGTAATAACCAAACACGGAAGTGAAACGCACCTTGAGGCTCCGGATTCCGGAGCGTTCCTGTTCCTGGCGCTCGAGGTCGGCCAGCCAGGTCTTGTTGTCGGTGGTCAGGCTGCGCAGACGGTCGAGCTCGGCGTCGTGGCCGGGCCGGATGTAGTTTCCGTCCTGCAAGGCGTTGGGCAGTTCGTCGGCCAGAGCCGTGGCGAGCAAGGCGCGCAGCGCGGGCAGATCGGTGAGGCGCTGGCGGATGAGGGAGACTTCGCCCCCGTGGCTGCCGACCAGGTGTGCATCGAGCAGTTCGAGACACGCGATGATGGCGGGAATCTGCGCGAGGGTATCCTTGACGCCGCCGAGCTCGCGCGGATTGCGCAGGCGGTTTTGCAGCCGGCCGAGGATGCGCGGGATATCGCGCACCCGGTTGAGCAACTCGCGCAACCGGGCGAGGTCGCTGGGCTGCGCGAGGAGTTCGCCCACCAGGGTTTGGCGCCGGGCGATCTCCGGCCGGTCGAGCGTGGGCGCGGCGAGCCAACGCTCGAGCAGACGCGAACCGGCGGCGGTGGTGCTGCGATCGATCGCCCCGAGCAGCGAAGCCTCGCGGGTGCCGCGCGCGGATTGAAAAATCTCCAGGTTGCGCAACGTTGCGGGGTCGAGCAGGAGGGTGCGCGTGCTGCGGTACTCCTGCAGGCTGCGAAGATTCTCCGGCTTGGCGCAGAGATTTTCCGTCGCGTAATGGATGACGGCGCCGGCGGCCCCGAGCGCCGAATGGTGGTTCGCCAACCCGAAGCCCTGGAGGTTCAGGACGCCAAGGGCGTCCATCACCGTCTTGGCGCCACTGGTAACTTCAAAGTGATAGCCCGGCAGTTCCGAGCACAGGCGCGACGCGCAAAACTGGTGGAGCGCATGGATGGCGTGTTCCTCATGCGGGGCGGCCTGCCACTTCGCGAGTTCGCCCTCGACCAGCACCAACTCGGCCGGGTCGAGCGCCGTGAGGACCGGGAGCAGGTTTTCCGGCCGGGGATCGGTGGCGAGGCGGAATTCGCCGGTGGAAAGATCCAGCCACGCGGCGTGCAGGCCGTGTTTGTCGCGGGTGATCGCGCACAAATAGTGGTTCTTCGCAGCGTCGAGCTGGTTGGCCGACAAGGTGGTGCCGGGCGAGAGGATCCGGGTGAGCTGGCGCCGGACGAGTTTGCCGGCCTTGGCGGGTTCGGCTTGATCGCAGATGGCGACCTTCTTGCCGGCCGCGAGCAACTTGCCGACGTAATTGTCGGCGGCATGGTGGGGAATGCCAGCCATCGGGGTGTCCTGACGCTTCGTCAAGGTGATGCCGAGCAGGCGCGAGCCGATCTCGGCGTCCTCGAAAAACATCTCATAAAAGTCCCCGAGGCGGAAAAGCAGCAGCGTGTTCGCCGGAAGGCCGCGTTTGACCTCGAAATATTGGACCATCATCGGCGTGAGTTTTTCGGCCATGGGGAAGGGAAGGAGATTCAGGAGTCTGCCGCCGCCCAAATCAACCCCTGGCTTCAGTATTTTTGCTCGCCCACGCGGGGAGCGACCGGAACTGCGGCCGCATCCCGGGTCCATTCAAGCCTGCCGAATAAAACTCGCTCATCCGGCTGAAAGGCCGCCGCGGGTGGTCGGGCGGAGGAGCCGCCGTTTCGACAAGCACAAGGCCCTGAGCCCGGCGAAGGACTCCGCCGCGGCCCACCGGGGCGCGACGAGAGCGAAGCCTCGGCGGTGCGCCCTGCCTGTCAGCGGAGGTGCGAACCTCAATCAGACTCCGGTCAAAAGATGGCCCTCGGGCCGCACGCCGAGCAATGGGAGGCGGGAAATCGGATCGGGGTCTCCCTTTTTTCCGCCGTCCGAATGTGGGGCTTGCGCTTCCGGCCCCCGCTGGTTTCCCTGCTGCCTCGTCCTGCCGTTAAATTATTCCCATGCCTGCCACCCGCCGTCCGGAAGTATTTATCAGTGCCACGAGCGGCGATCTAAAGTCATGCCGGCAGATCATCAAGGAGGCGCTGCTCACGCTCCACTGCGTGCCCATCGAGCAGACGAATTTTCCGCCCGACTACCGCAGTGTGCGCGAAATGCTGCGCGCCCGCATCGTCGCGTGCGACGCGGTCATCCATGTCGCCGGTGAAGTCTACGGCTACGAACCGCAGGAACGCGCCGCTGGCGAACCGCGCCGCAGTTTCACCCAGCTCGAATATGACCTGGCCCGGGAACTGGGGAAACCGCTCTACGTCTTCGTCTGCAGCCCCGCGTTTCCCTACGATCCGCACAATCCAGAAGATGCGGAAAAGCAGCAGCTTCAGCAGGCCCACCGCGCCGTGCTGTCCGCAAGCGAGACGCTTCGCTACGACGTCCATACGCGGGATGAACTCGCCCTCCGGATTCGCGAACTGCAGACCCACGTTGAGCACCTCCATGGCGAGCTGAAAAAGGCGCACCGGTGGCTGGGTCGGGGCCTCGCTGCCGCGGCGATCCTCGGGCTCGTGCTGGGCGGCGGGCTTTGGTATCTCAATGTCCGGAGCAAGGCAAACGAGGCGCAGATTGAGGTCCAGATGGAAGCCCAGCAGCGCGAGATCGCCCAGCTTCGCGCCCGCCTGGCCAAGCAATCGGAGCTGACGGAGGCGGTGCTCGCAAAAATAAACCAAGCCGGAGCACTCACGGCGCAAGAGGACCGGCACGATCCCACCTTGGCGGCCCAGACCGCGGTGGCGGCGCAGCGCGGCATCGACATCGACGAACTGCGGAAGCAGCTCTCGGCCGAGGGAGCGGATGTCCGGAGCATTGTCGCCGCCCTCGAGCAGCAACAGTCGAAGGCCGGACCCGGACGGGCTGCGGTGCAGGAATTGCAGCGCGAGGCCTACCTCAAACTCTCCCAGTCCGAGCAGGCGGCGGCACACTACGAGGCGGCGCTCGCCGCGCTCGATTCGGCGTTGAGTCTGACCACCAAACTCGAGCAACCCGTGGCTTGGGCTCGAATCAAGGATTCGCGCGGAACCGCGTTGAACAACTGGTCGGCGGCGTCCACCGGGAAAAATATCGCCGAACGCCGCCGGCAGGCAATCGCCGCGCACCAGGCGGTGCTCGAGGTCTATACCCGCGAGTCCTACCCCCAGGAGTGGGCCCGCACCCAGAACAACCTCGCCGAGATTTTCGTCAGCCACGCGCTCGCCGCCGCCAGCATTGACCGCCCGCGGCTGCTCGCCGAGGCGGTCGTCGCCTGCCAGGCCGCCTTGGAAATCTACACCAAGGACGACTTGCCGCACGATTGGGCCCGTACCCAAAACAATCTGGCCATCGCGTTGCGGAACCAGGCCGCCTCCGCCGCCAGTGCCGAGCGGGCCCCGTTGTTCGCCGAGGCCGCTGTCGCCTACCGCTCGGCCCTGGAGGTCTACACCCGCGATACTTTACCCGAGGACTGGGCGCGCACGCAGACCGAACTGGCCATGGCGCTCATCAAGCAGTCCTCGTCGTCCTCCAGCGACGAGCGCTCGCGCTTGGTCACCGAAGCCGTGGCCGCCTGCCGCTCCGCGCTTGAGGTGCTCACCCGGGACGCATTTCCGCGTGATTGGGCCCGGGCCAAGGCCAACTTCGCCGTCGCCCTCGGCAATCAAGCTGGGGCGTTGGCCGGGGCCGAACGCAACTCCCTGCTGGTCGAGGCGGTGGCGGCCTTTCGGACCGCGATGGAGGTTTTCACCCCGGAGACCCTGCCGCAGGACTGGGCCCGGACCCAGGCCGACCTTGCCATCACGTTGCGCAGGCAGGCTTCTTCGGCCGCCAGCGCCGACCGCGTCCGCCTGCTCGGCGAGGTCGTGGCCGCGTACCGCGCCGCGCTGCGGATCTACACCCGCGAGGCCCTGCCGCAGGACTGGGGGCGCACGCAAAACAATCTGTCCGTCGCGTTGATGGCGGTGGCATCGGCTTCCCCGCAAGTCGAGCGGGCCGGTCTTCTCTCTGATGCCGTTGCCGCCAGCCGGGCCTCGCTTGAGGTCGTCACGCGTAAGAGCAACTCGGAGCTCTGGGCGACCCAGAAATGGACGCTGGGCGACGCGCTTCGAGCCTTAG
>CAZAOI010000083.1:0-12198 GCA_964486705.1 uncultured Oleiharenicola sp.
CGCTCCGCGCCGGGGCGGTCCGGGATTTTGGCGACCTGGTTGATCAGATCCCCAACCTCACCTGGACCGGGGCCACCTCCCGCCCGCGCTTTCTTCAGATTCGGGGCCTCGGCGAAAACTCGCAATACGAGGGGGAGACGCCTGATTCCGCCGTGCGCTTTCTCGTGGACGACTTCGACTTCACGGGCCTCGGCATGATCGGCAGCACTTTTGACCTGCACCAGATCGAGGTGCTGCGCGGTCCGCAAGCCGGGGCCTTCGGCGCCAACGCCGCCGGGGGCGTCGTCCGTCTCGTCACGAACGCGCCGACGCCTTTTTGGACCGGCCTGGCCGAGGCGACCGCGGGCGGCGACGCGCTCCGCACCGCCAGCTTCGCGGTGGGCGGCCCGCTCCTGCCGGCCAAGCCCGAAGAACTGATGGTGCGCCTCGCGGTGCAACACACGGCAAGCGACGGCTTCCGTCGCAACCTCACGCTGAACCGCAACACCAACGCCCGCGACGAGTTCACCGCGCGGCTCCGGCTCACGTGGAATCCGAACCCGCTTTGGCGCTGGGAGGCGGCCGTTCTCGGCGCCAATTTTGACAACGGCTTTGACGAATTCGCCCTCGACAACAACGGTCGCGACACGTTCAGCGACCAGCCGGGCCGCGACGAGCAGCGTTCGCTCGCCGCGAGCGTGCGCGGCACTTACCGCGGCTGGGACGGCGTGCGCTTCACGACCGTCACCAGCGGCGCGTACTCCCGCTCCCGTTACAGCTACGACGCCGATTGGACCGCGGCTTCCTATCAGGGCTTCAGCGATCTCCTCCGTTCGCGCCGGGTGGTGAACCAGGAGTTGCGCCTCGATTCCGAGCCCGGCCGTCCGCTCGGCTGGATCAATCGCTGGACGTTCGGCTCCTTCTATTCGCGAACGCGCGAGGACTCCGCCAACCGCTACGAAGATCCCTACAGTCTCAGCCGTCTCCAAACCGGTTACGATGCCACCAACGCGGCGCTCTTCGGTCAGCTCGGCCATGACTTCGCGCCGGCCACGCGCCTCGTGTTCGGCTGGCGCACCGAACACGTCAACCTCCGGGGCGAGGGCATCGAGAACGCCCTCGACAAGGGATCGGGCACCGCCGCCCCCGCCGTGCAAATCGATCCGCGGTTCCGCGGCACGCTGCTCGGCGGCAAGGTCACGCTGGAACACGATCTGAGCGATCATGAACTCGTCTTCGTCTCGCTCACCCGCGGCTACAAGGCCGGGGGGATCAACGTCGACGCGCGCATCGATCCCGCGACGGATCCGCTGGCGTACGCCACGGAGACGCTCTGGAATTACGAGGCCGGCCTGCGCGGTCACTGGCTCGACCAACGTCTCATCGGCGAGGTCACGGCGTTCTATTTGCAGCGCCAGAATCCGCAGGTGCGCGACTCGGCCGGCTTCGGCGGCAGTTACCGCTTCTTCACGGACAACGGCGGTCGCGCCCAGGTCTCCGGTCTCGAGGCTGCGAGCACTTATGCGTTAACGAAAGACTGGTCGGTTCGCGGCTCGCTCGCGCTGATGCGCTCCGCGCTGGCGCCGTTCACGCTGACCAACGGCAACGCCGGCGGCGGCCGGGTGCTCGCGAATACGCCGCGTTACGGCTATCTGCTCGGCACGCGCTACGGCGCGGAGCGCGGCCTCTTCGCCAATGCCGAGCTGGTGGGCCGCGCGCTCCAGTTCGACTCGAACAATCAAAACGAGGCGCGCCGCGCCTTCCGCATCGTCAACGCCAGCGTCGGATACGCCTGGCACGAGTGGACGTTCACGCTCTGGGCGAAGAACCTGCTCAACGAGCGCTATGAAAAACGCGTGTTCTATTTCGGCAACGCGGAACCCGACTACCTCGAAACGCGCTACGAGGACCGCGCCGACCCGCGCCAGCTCGGGGCCACCGCGGCGTACCGCTTCTGATCCGGTACTTCTACCCTCGACCGGTTAATCCTGAATTTTGCAGAAGAATTGGCCACCAAAAGCACAAAAAACGCAAAAACAGAGCGTGGTATCAGATTGATCACAGAAATCCATTCACCCGGCGGGTGAGTCCGCACTTGAGCGCATGGGCTTGTTCTTTCCTCTGTGTTTTCCGTGCCCTCCGCGTTTCAATTGAGTTTTTTAGGCTGAATCGGGCTCCGGCCGATGTCTTGGGTGGAACGTGGCCTCCGGACACGTTTTCCTCTCTGTCCGTCAAAGCAACGCGTCCGGAGGCCACGTTCCACCCCGTGTGACCCGGCGATCACGCCCACCGCCTCAGTGCGATTCCGCGAAGCTCGTGATCGAGTGCCACTCGAGCACCTCCTGCAGCAGCGCGCGCTCGGTCTTGAGCACGATGCGCTCAAGGCTGTTCCACGTCTGGCAGAAGGTGACCTGCTTGCGGCTGTCTTCCAGCATCGAACGCATCTCGCGGTAGCGCGCGACCCGGCGCTGGAGGTCGTTGATGGAAATCAGCGAGATGAAGGCCGCCGCCACGACCGGCAGCACGATCGGCATGAAATAGAAAAACAACGACTGGACCCAACCGGCCACCTCCACGTGGAGGGTGTGGCAAACCGCGTAGACTGCGGTGCAGACCAGGGCCAGGATCGTCGCGGTCCAGAAGCCCGCTTTGAGCCGGGCGTGTTGCGGCAGGGCCCGGTTCTCCTGCCGGTTGTAATAGGCCAGCTGGTCGTCGACGCGCTTTTTCAGATAGATGCTCTTGAATTCCGCCATCGGGACCGGCTGCGCGCTGGCGGATCGGCTGTGCAGAATGTGCAGCGAGCGTGTGAGCCCGCTCACCCCGGGCAGGTCCAGATCCTCGAACAACGGGGCCGCGCGCGGCAGGCCCCAGGTCGCCAGGGCCGAGCGGCAGAATTCCGCCGCGAGCCGGCAGCGCACCCAATTGTGATGGGCGTGATGGTAGCGCAGCACCAGCGCCACGGCGAGCGCGCCCAGCAGGCAGAGCAGCTTGAACCACGGCAGCGCGGCAAAATGGAGGTCAAACGCCAGCCCGGCGGCGGCGACGATCGTGGCGAACACGTGCAGCAGCACCGTCAGGACGATGAGCAGCCGGAACTGCGGCGCCCCGTGACTGGCGGCGTAATCGGCCTTTTGCTGGAACGCGAAAATATTGTCCGGTGCCCTGAAGGGATTTTCGCCCCAGCCGGCCAGGGCCACCGGCAGGCGGTTGAGATAGGCCAGGCTCGCATCGTGGCGCTTGAGCGCGGTGAAATTCTCTCGCCGCGCCTCCTTGGTCTCCGGGTCGATGATGACGATGGCTTTGCCGAGCGAGCGCGCGTAGTCCACCACATCCGCCGTGCCGCCTTTGCCGCGCGCCGGCTGCCCGTTCCAGACCGCCAGCAGCACATCGGACCCGTTGACCGTTTCCATGCCGCAATCGAGATAGGAATCCTCGCGCGTGCCGTTCTCCGTGATATAACGGATGTGCTCGGACTTGGCCAGGGTCAGCTCCACCGTCTGCCATTCGAGGTCGGAAAAATCCCGCGCGAATTCCGCCTTGGGCAGCGGCAGAATCGTGTGCCAGGAGAGTCCGATCGAGCGGGCCTCCGTCACGAACAGCTGGTCGGCGCCCGTCGCGACGGATGACAGCGCCACCCATTCGCCCTTCGCCTCAAGCCGCAGCAATTCCAATTCGCGGCTGACCGCCAGCGCGACTCCCGCCGGGTCGCTGAGCTGTCGGTGGCCGGAAAATCCGACGACATGAAACAGGGGGAGCTGGCTGGTTTTGTTGTCGGGAGAGGACATTCGGCCGGAGCGATCGGTATAGACGGGTGGCAGCGCGGGTTTGGGCTGGCAAGGCATAAGCTTAGCCGGCATGTGTTACCGTGTTTGATGCCTGAATCCACCACTGCCCCCCGCGCCGTCTTTCTGAGCTACGCCCGCGAGGACGCCGACGCCGTCCGCCGAATCGCCGATGCGTTGCGGGCGTTCGGCGTGGAGGTCTGGTTTGACCAGAACGAATTGCGCGGCGGCGACTCCTGGGATCAGAAAATCCGCACCCAGATCCGCGCTTGCACACTTTGCATCCCGGTCATTTCGGTGGCGACACAGTCGCGCGGTGAAGGCTACTTCCGCCGCGAATGGAAAATCGCCGTCGAGCGCACTCACGACATGGCGACCGGCGTCCCGTTCTTATTGCCGGTCGTGATCGACGACACGGCGGAGTCGACCGCGCTCGTGCCGGAGGAATTCATGCGCGTGCAGTGGACGCGGCTCGCCCACGGCGTGCCGACGCCGCAGTTCGTCGACCAAGTCCGCAAGCTGCTGGAGAATCCCGGCAAGCCCGTCGGGTCGTCTGCACAAACCCGTCCGCCGCTGCACCCCCTTTCCCCGCTGGAGGCGGGACGCCCTCGTCCCGCAGATGTGGGCCGACGCGTCCCAGCGGCGGCCGGGATCGCCGTGGCCGCGGCGATCCTCGTTGCAGGCGGCTTTCTCTGGTGGCGGCAATCAGCGCCGGCCCCGGAAGCGGGCGCAGGGACGCGCCCGCCTGCCCTGAGCTCGTCGAACGGGCCCACCTCGGAAAAGATCGCCGCCCCGCCCATCTCGATCCCGGTTGCGCCCAAGCTGACCGACAAATCCATTGCGGTCCTCCCGTTCACGAACATGAGTGACGAAAAGGACAGCGCCTATTTCACCGACGGCATTCAGGAGGATATTTTGACGAACCTCGCGCTCATTCGCGAAATGCGCGTCGTCTCCCGCACCTCCGTCATGAGCTACCGGGGCACGACCAAGCCCATGCGGCAGATCGCGCAGGAACTCGGCGTCACTTATATTCTTGAGGGCAGCGTGCGGCGGGCGGGCAACAAGGTGCGCGTATCCGGCCAACTCATTCATGCGGCGACCGACGAGCATGTGTGGGCCCAGACCTATGACCGCGACCTCACCGACGTCTTCGCCATTCAAAGTGAGCTGTCGCAGCAGATCGCGGCGGCGCTGAAGACGGCCCTCTCCCCAGAGGAGAAAAAGCTGATCGAAAGCCGGCCGACGGAAAATCTCGCGGCCTATGACGCTTATACCAAGGCGCGCCAGATTCTGGCTTCGGGCAGCCAGATCGGATTCGCCAATCTCGAGCCGTTGCTGAAAACAGCGGTGTTGCTCGATCCCAAATTCGCCCAGGCCTGGGCGGAACTCAGCTCCGTCTACGCTCGGCGCTACTTTGACTATTGGGATCACACGCCAAGGGTGCTCGCCAACGCCAAGGCGGCCATCGACACGGCTATGGGCCTGGCGCCGGAGGATCCCACGGTCATCCAGAAGCTGGGCGATTATTATTATTACGGATTGCGGGACTACACCCGCGCCGCCCAGCAGTACCAGCGGCTGGCCGAGCGTTATCCCAATTCCGCCCCGGCCATCGCGTCGTTGGCCTTTATCCACCGCCGGCAGGGCCGGTGGGGCGAGGCGCTGGGCGAGTTGCGTCGGGCGGTGCAGTTGGAGCCGCGCAACCTCCGCTATTCATCCGCCCTGGCGGAAACCCTCACGGACCTGCGGCGCTATGATGAGGCGGAGGTGTTGCAACGGGAGATTCTCGCGCAGGCGCCGGACGCACCGCGCCAGATCTTCGCCCAGGGGTTGATTCCCTTTCTCGCCCGGGGCTCCCTGCGGGAGATCGAGGCCAAGCTGGCCGAGTTTGGCGCGGACCCAAAAAATGCGCGCATGGTCGCGTTTAGTCGCTTCCTGTTGGCGCGCTTGACTGGTGACGTGGAGGCGGTGCTGAGCGTCCTGCGCCAGCAGCGGGAAAAAAACAAGGCGGGCGATCCGGAGTGGAAAGACGAAGTGGACTATGCCGAGAATCTTTGGTGGCACGGGGACAAGGCGGAAGCCCGCGCTCTGGTGGAAAAAGTCTTGGCCCGGGGCCAGGCCGAGGCCGAGAGCAAGCCGGCCCCCAAGGTTTGGGTGGCTCTTTCCGCGGCCTACCTGGTCCTCGGTGACAAGGCGGAAGCAATGCGCTGTGCCCAGGCCGCGAAGGATCTCGTGACCGAGTCCGCCGATGCCACGGAGGGAGTCGCCTACAGCAAGAACTACGTGGCGATCCTGGCCTGTTTTGGGGAAAAGGACCAGGCTCTCGCGGAATTGACGCGCTTACTGCGCACGCCCGGTGGCGAGAATGTCCATCAGCTGCGCCACGCGCTTTTTGTGCGTTTCCTCCAAGGCGACCCGCGGTTCGAGGCGCTGCTCAACGACCCGAAGAACAACGCGCCGCTGTTCTGAGGAAAGCGTAACGCTGAACGCTTAACTTTTAACGCTCAAGTGAACGACACGAACCAACTTCAACTGTGGGCGGGGTGCCCTCACCCCGCGTCAGAGCCTCTGCGGGGTGAGGGCACCCCGCCCACACGACTGACCGATCCAGATCAAGGTCGGTTCTTATCCGTATCTATCCGGATTATCCGTGGTTAAAAAAATCCCTGCCAACCATGGTCACCACGAAAGACACGAAAGGGGGGCCCGCGGCTCGTCGGGACGACTCGCTCTACCTGGGAATCCCGGCCTTCAGCATGGTTGTTTTCGTGTCTCTTCGTGCCTTTTCGTGGCCAATCCTGCTTGGATCGAATTTCTGACATGAGCGACTCCACCAAAGCCGTCTTTCTTTCGTACGCCCGCGAAGACACGGACGCGGCGCGGCGCATCGCGGACGCCCTGCGGACGTTTGGCGTCGAAGTGTGGTTTGACCAGGAGGAGCTGCACGGTGGCGATGCGTGGGACGCGAAGATCCGGAAGCAGATCCGCGAATGCACGTTGTTTGTTCCCGTCGTCTCACACCAGACCGAGCAGCGCGCCGAGGGCTATTTCCGGCGCGAATGGAAAATCGCCGTCGACCGCATGCAGGACATGGGTGGCAACCGGGCTTTTCTCGTGCCGGTCGTGATCGACGCCACGGTGGAAAAAGGCGCCGACGTGCCCGATGAATTCAGGCGCGTGCAGTGGACGCGGCTGCCCGACGGCGCATCGACGCCTCAGTTCGTTGCGCAGGTGAAAAAGCTGCTCGACCCCCCCGGCAAATCAATGGAGGCGGGACGCCCTCGTCCCGCTCAACGCGACGAGGGCGTCGCGTCCCCAAAACACGCCACCTCCGCCAAGGTGGGCCGACGCGTCCCGGCGGCGGCTTGGGTTGGCGTGGCTGCGGCGCTCCTCGTCGCGGGCGGCTTCCTCTGGTCGCGGCAATCAGTCCCGGAAGCGGGCGCAGGGACGCGCCCGCCTGCCCTGAGCTCGTCGAACGGGCCCACCTCGGAAAAGATCGCCGCCCCGCCCACCTCAATCCCGGTTGCGCCCAAGATCAGCGACAAATCCATCGCGGTCCTCCCGTTTACCAACATGAGCGAGGACAAGGAAAGCGGTTTCTTCGCGGACGGCGTCCATGAGGATGTGCTGACCAACCTCGCACTCATCCGCGAGCTGCGCGTGGTCTCCCGCACTTCCGTCATGCCCTACCGCTCGACCGCGAAACCCATGCGGCAGATCGCCCAGGAACTCGGGGTCACCTACATCCTTGAGGGCAGCGTGCGCCGCTCGGGCAACAAGGTGCGCGTCACCGGCCAGCTCATCCACGCCGCGACTGACGAGCACGTATGGGCCAGCAGTTACGATCGCGAGCTGACCGACATCTTCACCATCCAGAGCGAGCTGTCGTCGCAGATCGCCGGCGCCCTCAAGGCCGCCCTCTCGCCGGAGGAGAAGGCCCTGATCGCGCGCAAGCCGACCGAAAATCCCACCGCCTACGACCTGTTCCTCCGCGCCCGGGACATCCTCAACCGCGAGGGCAACACCCCCGCCGCCCGGTCCCGGCAGATCTCGCTGCTGCAAAATGCGGTCGAGCTCGACCCGGCCTTCGCCCAGGCTTGGGGCGAACTGGCCGCTTCGTGCGCCTACTGGTATTTCCTCAGTTTCCCCGACATGGACGCCCATATGGACCGGGCCAAGAAGGCGATCGAGCGGGCCGTCCAGCTGGCGCCGGATGACCCGGAGATCTACGGCAGCCTCGGCACCTATTATTATTATGGCTTCCGCGACTATGCCAGGGCGGCCGAGCAGTATGAAAAACGCGCGAAGCTGCAGCCCAACTCCCCGGTCGTCTTCAATTCCCTTGCCTTGATCCAGCGGCGGCAGGGCCGCTGGGCGCAATCGCTGGCCAATGCTCGCCGCGCCTGCGAACTTGATCCGTCCAATCTTAATTACCTGCGCAACCTGATGGTCACGCAACGGGCGGGCCGGCGCTGGGATGAGCTGCTCGCCACCTGCCGGCGGATGACCGCCTTGCTGCCCGGGGAACTGCAGGCCGCCTATTCATTGGCGTACGGCCACTTTCTTGCCACCGGTTCGACGCGGGAGGGCGAGGCTTTCTTTGCGGCTTTGAAACCGGAGCAATTCAACTCCCCCGAAGGAATCGAGCTGCAGAAGAGCTGGGCGGGGTCGATCGGCAACTATGCCGAGGCCGTCCGCCTCGACAAGTTGCAGCCCTACTACGACGAGGATGGGACGCCCCGCCTCGAGCAGGCCTTTGGTGCCGCTTCCAACTCCTACGCGCTTGGCGACCAGGCGGGGGCCATCGCCCGGCTGGGTGGCTTTCCGGTCGAATTGCGCGCCCAGTTGGTGCGTGAGCCGAAGAGCGTCCGTCTCTGGGTCTTTCTCTCCGGCATGGAGGGCATCCTGGGCCACAAGGAGGAAGCCCTCCGGTGTTCGGAGCGCAGCGTGGAGCTAGTGCCCGAGGCGCGCGACGCCCTCGACGGCGTCTCCTACGCCGCGTATCGCGCGCTCATATACGACTTCGTCGGGGAGAAGGACAAGGCGCTGGCGGATTACGCCCGGCTGTTTCGCACCCCGTCCACGATCAGCATGAACGTCCACGAGTTTAAGCGCGGTTACAGCACCCTGCACGGCGACCCGCGCTTCGAGGCCCTGCTCGCCGACCCGAAGAACAACCAGCCGCTGTTCTGAATGAGCGCAGCGGACCAGCGTGAGGGACGTGAAACCACGCTTTACATTTAGTCTGACCAGATGCTAACTACACTGGCATGATTGACCGTCCCTTCTGGCAGGAGCGCATGGAGCAGGCGTGGGGTGAGGCCCCGATCGTCTGGTTGGCGGGCGTGCGCCGGTCGGGCAAGACCACCCTCGCGCAAAGCCTCGGCCCAGAACGCAGCCTCTATGTGAACTGCGACCTCCCTGCGACGGAGGATATGGTGCGCGACCCCATGTTGTTCTTCCGGAATTGTGACCGGCCGGTCGTGGTCTTCGACGAGATCCACCAACTGCGCGATCCGAGCCGCGTGCTGAAGATCGCCGCGGACGAATTTCCCAAACTGAAGGTGCTGGCCACCGGTTCGTCCACGCTCGCGGCGAGCAAGAAATTCCGCGACACCCTGACCGGCCGCAAGCGGCTGTTGCACCTCGTGCCGGCGTTGTCAGGCGAACTCGCCGCCTTTGGCGCCACCCTGGAAAGACGCCTCTACCACGGCGGTCTGCCGCCGGCGCTGCTCGCTCCGACCAAGCAGCCGTCGTTCTATCGCGAATGGCTCGACTCGTTTTTCGCGCGCGACATCCAGCGGTTGTTCGCCTTTCGCGACATCAACCGGTTCAACGCTCTTTTCGAGTATGTGCTGCGGCAAAGCGGCGGCCAGTTGGAGACGACGAAAACCGCCTTGGCGCTGGGCATTTCCCGGGCGACGGTGGACAGCCACCTCTCGGCCTTGGAGATCACGCAGGCGCTCACGCTCGTGCGGCCCTTTCATGGCGGCGGGCAGGGGGAGATCGTGCGTCAGCCCAAGGCTTACGCCTTCGACACCGGGTTCGTGAGTTTTGCGCGCGGCTGGGATCCGCTCCGGCCCTCTGACAAGGGCTTGCTGTGGGAGCACCTGGTGGTCGAGGCATTCCAGGCAAACTGGCCCGGCGAGCCCGTGCGCTATTGGCGCGACAAGGCGGGCAACGAAGTGGATTTTGTGCGCCCGCGCGGCCGCGACGCGGTGGACGCCTACGAGTGCAAATGGAGCGCCGCCGAATTCGAGCCAGCCGCCCTCAAGGTTTTTCGCGAGTATTATCCGAAAGGGAACAACTACCTCCTGACTCCGCTCACCGGTCGGGCCTATGTGAAAAAGGTCCAGAGCCTGGAATTGACGGTGTGCGGTTTGGAGGAGCTGGAATGACCGCTCAACTTTCAACGCCCCGCGCTGAACGTCCAATGAGTCGGGTTTCACCACAGAGACACGAAGACACTGAGAGAAAGGTTGTGCTCGTATGGTCTGACCTTTGTGCCTCTGTGCCTTTGTGGTTCAACTTCACGCCATGAGCGAACCCGGCAAAGCGGTTTTCCTTTCGTATGCGTCTCAGGATGCCGATGCGGCCAAGCGCATCTGCGAGGCGCTGCGCGCGGCGGGCGTCGAGGTGTGGTTTGACCAGAGCGAGCTGCGCGGCGGTGACTCATGGGACGCGAAGATTCGCAAGCAGATCAAGGAGTGTGCGCTGTTCGTGCCGGTCATTTCGACCAACACTCAGGCGCGACCCGAAGGTTACTTCCGGCTCGAATGGCGGCTGGCGGACCAGCGCACCCACCTGATGGGTCGCAACAAGGCGTTCCTCATGCCGGTGTGCGTGGACCGAACACCCGATGCCGACGCGGATGTGCCGGACTCTTTCACCGCGGTGCAGTGGACGCGGTTGTCCGGTGGGGAGACGCCCGCGGCATTCGGTGAACGGGTTAAGAAACTGCTTGCTGGGGATCAAGTGGAAGAAAAAGGCCAGAAGGCGGAAGGCAGGGTAGACCTCCCGGCCCGAACCCCGACTCCGGCGCGGAAGCCTTGGCTCCTGCCGGTCGCACTGGGCGGCGCGCTTTTCGTCGTACTCGCGATCTGGCAGCCGTGGCGGAAAAGCCTGCCGCCGGTGGCCGCAACTCCCGCGGTGGCTGTTCCCGCCGCCGCGGAACTCGCCCGCGTCCGGGCCCGGATTATTCCCGAGCGCTGGCAGAAGGGTGACTTTGACGCCGTCGCACCTGCCATCGACCGGCTGATCCAGGCCAATCCTGATGAGGTGGATGCCTGGGCCCTGCGCAGCATCATCAACAGCCTGCAGATCTCGCGCAATCTCGATCCCGGCACCAAGCCGCTCGAAGCAGGCAAGGCCGCCGCCGAGCGCGCGCTGCGCCTGGCACCCGATGCCCCGCTGGCGAACCTCGCCCTCGGCCTGCATCTCGTTGTCAATGTCAGCCGGGGCGGTGACCCGCGGGTCAGCCGTGAACCGATCGACCGGGCGGTGGCCGCGCTGCCGCCGGATGCGCTGACCCGCTATGTGGAGTTGGTTTCGTTCTGGCTCGGCTACGATTTTGCCAACACCGAGCGCAGTGCGCTCGCCTGGCTGAAAGCCGAGCCGGAGGCCAGTTTTCCCGCCTGGATCATGACCCAGCTGAGTGTGGCGTTCCGCCGGCCGGCCGACGTGGAGAAATGGTCTGAGCTGGCGATGCGGGGCGATCAGGAAGTCACCAAGATCCGGGTGCTGTGCAGCCGGTTCGATGGTAACTATTATTTGCAGGCCGATCGGGCGGCAGCGCGGGCCACCCTGGAGCGCGTCCCCCTGCTCGGGCGCTCCAATTCACGGGTGGTCCATTGTCAGTGGCTGCTCGCCATGGCGGAACGAAACTGGGATCAAGCCCTGCAGGTGCTCGCGCAGTTGCCGGATCCTTTCCTCTGGGACCTCAACTATAACGGTCCCAAGGCCCTGCTCGCCGGACTGGCGCATCAGCGGGCCGGCCGGACCGACGCGGCCGCCAGCCAGTTCGGCGAAGCCGAGCGGCTCCTGCGCGAACAGCTCGCTGTTGATCCGGACAACGAGGCTTTGCGCGCCTCGCTTGCTGTGACCTTGGCTAGCGCCGGTAAGGCGGCCGAGGCGCGCCGCGAACTGGCCCTCTTCGAGCCGCTGGTCCGAGGTCGCTCGTCCGTGGCCTATCGAACCCGATTGGTCGTGGCGCTCGCCCAGGCTTACGGCGCGCTGGGTGACTATCCCAAGATGGCGGAGTGGGTGCGGAAATTATTTGCCGAACCTTCCGGGTCGCCGCTCACCCCGGCCTCGTTCCGCCTCGACCCGCGCTTCAACGGCGCCGTCGACGCCCCGGAAGTCCAGGCCCTGCTCAAGGAATTCGCGGCGCTGGATCAGCCGTTGCTCACGGCTGCCCCGTCTCCTGCCTCCGGTC
>CAZAOI010000084.1:0-12194 GCA_964486705.1 uncultured Oleiharenicola sp.
CTTTTTGTGGCCAAAGTTCCCGTTCTTCCCTTCAGTTTCGAGCCAGCAAGCCCCTTTCTCCTTCGTTCAAATGTCCCTCCTCGTCCGCAATGCCCGCCTCCTCACGCTCGCCGGCCCCATCCGCCCCCGACGCGGCAAGGAAGCAGGCGAACTCGGCATCATCCCGCAAGGCGAGGTGCTCATTCGCGACGGCCTGATCGCCGCGGTCGGACCCAAGGTGGAAGCGGCGGCCGACGCCGAGGTCATCGATGCCCAAGGCCGCGTCCTTCTGCCTGGATTTGTCGATTGCCACACGCACGCCTGCTGGGCGGGCGACCGCCAGCAGGAGTGGGAACAAAAGCTGAGTGGCGTCCCCTATCTCGACATTCTCAAGGCGGGCGGCGGCATCCACGCCACGGTCAACGCCGTGCGCGAGGCGACCAAGAAACAACTCGCCGCCGGCCTGAAGTCGCGCCTCGACCTGATGCTGCGCGATGGAACCACGACCGTCGAAATCAAGAGCGGCTACGGCCTGAACACCGAGGCGGAGCTGAAGATGCTGCGCGCGATCGTCCGGGCAGGCACCGAATGGCCCGGCACCATCGTCCCGACCGCCCTGCTCGGCCACGCCTTCGAGGGCGACCTCGACGAGTACGCCCGCATGGTCGTGAAGGAAATGCTCCCCGAGGTTTCCAAGGAATTCCCCGACATCACCGTCGACGCCTACGTCGAAAAGGGCGCGTGGTCGGTCGAGGCCTGCGTGCGATTTTTCGAAAAGGCCGCCAAGCACCACCCGCTGCGCGTCCACGCCGACCAGTTCACCTCGCTCGGCATGATCCCCGAGGCGGTCCGCCTTCACGCCCGCAGCGTCGATCACCTCGAGGCCTCAACCAAGGGCGAGCTCATCGCCCTCGCCAAGTCGCCGACCATGGGGGTGATTCTGCCCTGCACCGGATTCCACACCGATCAACGCTACGCCAAGGGCGGATTCTTCGTCGACCAAGGCGGTGCAATCGCGCTCGCCACGAACTGCAATCCTGGTACGTCACCAACCCACTCGATGCCCTTCGCCATCCAACTCGCCGTGCGCTTCTGCGGCCTGACCCCCGGCGAGGCGATCGTCGCCGCCACTGTCAACGCCGCGGCCGTCCTCGGTCTGAAGGACCGCGGGACGATCGAAGCCGGCCAGCGCGCCGACCTGATTTTGCTCCGCCACAAGGACGAACGCCAGCTCGCCTACGAACTTGGCGGCAATCCCATTGACCTCGTCATCTGCAACGGCGCGCGGGTCGGCTGAGGACTCGGCAGCCGGCTGTGCGGGTGGAGCCAGTTTGCCACGGCCCGGCCGGATAGCATCAGGGCCGAACGAGAGCGCTTGCTCGCGACACTTACCGAGCGATGCCAATGAACGGGGTGGAACGCGGACTCCGGACGCGATTTTCCCTGCGCGCATCGCGCCAACCCGTCCGGAGGCCGGGTTCCACCTTTCAGTCCCCGTATTTCGGGAGCGAAATGCGGATGCATTGCGACTCAACATTAGGCTGACAGTTCAACGCGTGAGGTAGGGCGGAGCGGCCCGCTCCGCCGCGGCGCACTGGGCCAGTGCGCCCTACCTGTCAGACTAATGCGCGAGCCTCAATAGGTGCTTGGCTACGGATCCATGCCGTTGAAACTGTGGGAGCGCGCAAGCTCGCTCCCACAGCAAATCGACTGACCGGCGCTTGCCGGGCCGTAGCATGGCGAAGTCTGGCACCTGCCTGCCGGTTCGCAGCCGCGAACAACGGCCCCATCGATGATTCAGGGGTGGTCGTCGATTTCCACATCGACGATTCCGAGGTAGAGGCAGGCGCTTGCCGGGCCGTAGCATCGCGAAGGCTGGTCGATATCTTTATTGCCACCTGTCGCCGGGGTGGAAACCGGCGCCCATCTCGGGTTGAGCCGTGCGCTCAACCTGTAAGCCCAAAGCAATCGCCTCACATCGCCGCGTTGACCGCGGCGAGGGTCTGGGCTTCGAGGGCGAGGGCGCGCTGTTCGATCGCAGCGCCGTCGCTGACGATCTTCGCGGCGAAGGCCTGGTCGGTCAGACCCTTGGCGTTGATGCGGACGTTGAGATAGGCGCCCTGCACGCCCGCGCGCGCACACAGCGCGCCCACGCCGGCGTCCGACACAGAGTTGGGATTTCCCTTCTCCGCCATCGCAAGGCAGAGCGGCAGCGCGTCGGCACAGAGCTGCATGACCCGGAACGGCACCTCGGTGGCCTGCTTCGTCGCGATCTGGATGGCGACCGTCCGCGCGGCTTTCTCGGTCTCGCTGCCCTTGGGCAAACCGAGCGCCTGCATGATCGCAGTGAACGCCGCCGTGTCGGCGTCCACGAGCGTGAGCAGTTCATCCTTGATTTTCTGACCCTGCTCGGCCCACGTGGAAAACTCCTCCCAGCGCGCATCCCAGCCGGCCTTGTGCGCGGAGAGATTGGCGACCATCGTGCCGAGCGACGCGCCGAGGGCGCCGGCATAGGCGGAGATCGAGCCGCCGCCGGGCGCGGGACTCTCGCTGGCGGTCTCGTCGGCGAACGCGCGCAGATCCATCCGCACGAGCTTCCCCTTCGACTGATCGCGGAGAAGGTATTCGATCACGCGCTCTTCGGGCTTGAAAGGCGCGAGGTCACTGAGGCCAAGCGAACGGATCGCGATCTTGATCAGTTCCTTCTCCGAAACACCGACGGAGCGCTGTTGCTTGCGCAGGAAATAGCGACCGGCGTCGAGCAGTGACTGCAACGGCACGAGGCCGATCAGTTCGGAGCCCGTTACGCGCAAGCCGCGCGCGCCTGCCGCGCGGCACGCTTCGTCGAACGCCACGTGCACCGGCGTCACCTCGAGATTGATGAGATTGATCGAGACCTGGGCGACGCCGTATTCCTCGATAAACCAGCCGATCGCCTTCACGGCCTTCAGCGTGCCGGGAATCGTCACCGGCTTGCCGCTGGCATCTTTCACGACCTTGCCCGCCGCGTCCTTTTTCGGCCGGCCGGCTTCGCGGATGTCAAAGGCCACGGCGTTGGCCCGGCGGGTGGAGGCCGTGTTGAGATTGACGTTGTAGGCGACAAGAAATTCGCGCGCGCCGATCACGGTGGCACCGCGCTTGGCGTCGAACGCGGCGGGACCGAAGTCGGGTTTCCACTCGGGCAGTTGGATTTTCTTGGCGAAGCCCTCGTATTCGCCGGCGCGGATCACCGAAAGATTCTTCCGGGCCGGATTCGGCTGGGCGTATTCGTAGAGATAGACCGGCAACCCCAGCTCGCGCCCCACCCGCTCGGCGAGGCGGTGGGCATAGCCGGCGGTCTCCTCCATCGAAATGCCGGCGATTGGAATCAGCGGGCAGACATCGGTCGCGCCCATGCGCGGGTGCTCGCCGGTGTGGCGGGCCATGTCGATCACCTCGCCGGCTTTCTTGATCGCGCGGAAGGCCGCCTCGATCACGGCCGCCGGCGCGCCGACGAACGTGACCACGGTGCGGTTGGTCGCCTGGCCTGGATCAACGTTGAGCAACCTCACGCCCTCGACCGCTTGGATCTCATCGGTGATCAGACGAATGACCGCCGGATCACGGCCTTCACTGAAGTTCGGGACGCATTCGATTAGTTGGCTCATAGGGAAATTTCTATTCGGGAGGCCGGTCGCGGCTCAGTAACCGGCCGCGTCGTAGGGGCCCTGGCCCCGACCGTAGATCAGAATCGTGCGCTCGAAGGTGCAAACGAGCCGGCCGTCGTGTGTCTTCGCCGTCGTGGCTACGCGAATAATGCCCTGCCCCGGACGCGATTTTGATTCGCGTTTCTCCAGGATGGTCGACTCCGCGTAGACTGTGTCGCCCGCGCGGACCGGCTCATGGAACTTCACGTTCTTCCACGCCAGATTCGCGACGATCTTGGAGATTGTCTTCGTCATCATGCCGGTCAGCACGGCGAGGACATGCAACGGATTGATTTCCATCGGCCCACCGACGACCCGCTCGTGAAAGTGCCCGTCGGTGAACGCGGGCGTTTGGTCCAGCGCCCGCAACGTATGCGCAACGCTTTCGGCCGCGGTAAACGTCTTGCCGGGCCGGTGCTCGTAGGTTTCCCCCACCGCGATGTCTTCGAAAAACAATCCCATCCGCTCGCGGAAGACGCCCGGGGAAACCTCGAAGTGCGATGCGTGCTTGTTCATGAGATTGGTTGGTAGGGCGAACCCTCCGGGTGAGCCGCGGCTCGGCGGGGACGCCTCGCCCTACCTGATGAAAACGGGTGCATGTTCAGTAATCGATCCGGGTGAAGTGATCCTGCCCGGCGCGGGCGACCAAGAGCTCGTAGACCATTTTCGCTACGGTTTCGCCGCGCTGGTTTAGGCCGAGCGTGCACACTTTGACCCGGCCTACCGTGGCGTCCTCCGGCCAGTCGGTCTTCTCCAGAATCTCCGATTCGGCATAGATCGTATCGCCGCCAAACACCGGCTTCGGCAAGGTGATTTCATCGAAGCCGAGCAGGCGGATCCGTTTGGCGAAGGTTTTCCACGTCAAACCCACCACGACCTTGGTCGTGAGCGTACTGTCCATCAGGCATTTCTTCCATTCGGTGTGAGTGGCGAACTCCTCGTCGAGGTGCAGCATCTGCTGGTTGAGCGTGTCGAGGCACTCGTCGCGGCTGTCCTGCTGCGAAAGCGTCAGGCCCGGCCGGTGCTGGAACTTCTGCCCGGCGGCGAACTGTTCAAAATTCAAACCGAAGCGCTCGCGGTAGCGTTTTTCTCCGGCCGGAAGATAAGCGAGAAAGTCAGGCATGGGTCAGGGGCTCGCGCGCTGCAGGACGCGCTGCGCGGAGCGAAAGATCGGCACATCGATCATCTGGCCGTCGACATTAGCGACATTGCCGCCCGCGGCCTCGTAGGCCGCGACGATCTTCGCGGCCCGCGCCACCTGCTCAACCGTGGGCCGGTAGGTCCGCTGAATGATCCCCACCTGGCTGGGGTGGATGGCGAGTTTGCCGACGAAGCCCAGCGGACGCGTCTGAACGCATTCCTGCTCCAAGCCGGCGGCATTGCCGAAATCGATGTACGGCTGCTCCAAGGCGAGGAGGCCCGCCGCGGTGCACGCATGGACGACGGCGGTGCGCGGCCAGAGCAACGCATCCCAGGTCGGATCGCCGCCGGTTTCAGCCGAAAGGTCGAGGCCGCCAAAGGCCAGCGCCGCCAGCCGCGGCGACGCGGCGGCGATCTCGTGGACAAAGCGCACGCCGAGCACAGTCTCGATCAGGCAGATCAAACGCACGCTCTCCGGCAGTTGCCGCGCCGCCAGGAGCACCTCGGCGGCGGACTCGACCTTGGCCAGCATGACCAAGTCCGGCCGGATGCCGGACGCGTTGAGCAGGTCGAGATCGGCGCGGCCGGCCGCGCCGCGCAGACTGTTGAGGCGGATCACGCTGGCGAAGGCTCGGTCACCCGCGATGCGCCCGTGTTGCTTGAAATAGTCCACCACTTCGGCGCGCACGCGATCCTTGTCCGGCGCGGCCACGGAGTCCTCGAGGTCGACGATCACTCCGTCGGCTCCACTCGCCACGGCTTTGGGCAAGCGGTCCAGACGAGAGCCGGGGGTAAAGAGCAGCGCGGTGAGCTTGGGCTGGTAAATTGCCATGGGGTAAGCCGTCGGCGCAAAAATGACGACGAACTCCTCCAAAGCCAGAACGGATTTCCCCGAGGCGGCCGCGCAAGACATCGGTCGAAGCCGTCCGGCTCTTTCCTCCCGGTCGAATCAACGGGCTCTTTTGCTCCCCACCAAGTGAATCGAAATCAGTATTTCTCGCCCCATTTTTGACGGATCATCGATTTGACGAAATCGGGGTAGCCGGAAACCTGATGCAGAATGGTCTTGCGGCCGGACTTGTCCGTGAGGGTAAAGCGATAAACGCGGAGCGTCGGGGTCACGGTATAAATCCACGCCAGCCGCGGGTCGTTGGCTTTGAGCGGCGGCGAATTCATGTGCCAGACGTGATCGGTGATCCAAGGATGACCATCGTCAATCAGATGGGAGGGCTGGTCTTCGGAAATGTCATCCACTTCGACCCGCTGCAGCACGGCCTCCGGCGGCGCATTGACCGCGAACTGGTAGAAGATCTCGCGCTCCTGCTGCCCGGGCACCGCATTCGCCAGCTTGACCGTGTAACCGTCCGCCTGACCGGGCCGCGGACCTTGCGGGCCGAATGGAATGCCGATCACCCGGCCACCGGCCACAGGGACCGGGCGCATTTCGTTGGACGTGGAACAGCCCACAAACAAAAGCAGGACGGAGACAGCAAAAGCAAACCGGGACAGGCGCATGTCCGCAACAAACGGATTCACCACGCCGGAGGCAAGCTCGGTCACGACCAGCCGGAAATTGCCAAAAGCGCTTGTTGGCGACGTTGGTCCATGGAGGAGGCCGCGTCTTCGCGACGGGGAGGTTTTTCGCCGCGCCGAGTGCGGACGCGGCTCCAACGGTTTCTGATCGAGTGCGGGATAAAATGCCCGGCCGCACACTCCGAGCGGCCTCTCGGCTCTCGCTCGGGCGGAACGTGCGCTTGGAGATCGCCACATGGCGGCCACGTATCACGCCAGCTGCCCGGGCCGGCAAGACCGACTGGGGATAATGCCAGCTTGGGGCGGGGTCACTTTTTGCGAGGCGCCAGCGCCTGCCGGAGGCGCTTGGAGAGAAATGCCTCCACTCGTGGCATACCTTCGGCGGACAGGCCTTTAAATATCTGCGCCGGATCGATGACTAGGTCAGTGCAAACCCGACGACCTTTCCGCGAGGTCAAAGCCTCCAGCAGCAGTTCGAGAAATTCGATGAGTTTCCGTTCGGTCATGGCCCCCTCCCGGGTGGTGGTCTGCAAATCAGCGAGATAACGCGGGAGCACCTGGGCCAAAATCAGGACGTGGCGCGCGTCTTGGCGGCCAGTTTGGTTGATATCAACGACATTGGCGATCTTCGCGCGCAGCAGGGCGATGGGGCCGGGCGCCTGCACTTGAACCGCCTTCTCGCCGAGCGCAAACAGGTAGGCGGGGTCGCGCAGCTCCTCGTTGGTTGCGCCGTGGACATAGCGGAGCACTTCGATCAGGAGTGATGCCCCGCTGGCATCCCGGGCGACAACCACCCCGACCTCGTTGGTTGGCGGCCTGAAGGGAAAGAAACGGGGCTTCTGACCGGCAACTCGGCCCAGAAGTTCCAGAGTGCCCTCATCACCGAGCACGTCGGCATCGCGGGAAACGAAGGGGGCCAGTTCGGATTTGGGATCCAGATAGTAAAGGGCCCAGAGGTTGACGGCCTGACCGCCGACCAGCAGGAGCGGCTTGGGCGTGGCAAAGGCATCCGCGAAATCACCGGGCGGACGCGGAGTGGAATCAGACGGATGCATGCGCTTGGGCAAAGTTGAGGAGGCGGAGCGGCTGACTCGCGCGCACGAGTGAATTGCGGTCCTGGACTTCGGCCGGCACCGCGAGCTTCAGGTCGAGGATGACCTGGTCAAACTCGCGCTGCGCGCGCTTGAAGCGGGACAATTCGGCGTGCGTCTTGAATTGAGCTGGCATCCGGGGCTCCAACTGGCGCACGACGGCCCGCAGTTCATTCACTTGCTCAGGGAGCACCGCCCGCTTGCGAACGGCCTCACGCGCGGCCTCACGCAACAGGGCCATGACGGTCGTCTTCTCCCGCCGGGCGATGCTCGCAAGCGCGGCCAACACCGCGGAGTGCTCCGCGAGGCTTTGCCGTCGCTTGGTCTTGGAGAGTTGGTTGGGCATGGAAAAGGTTGGTTCAACCTATTTATATCATCCCCCATTGCAAGCTTCTGCGCGCACTCCGCACTCTGCGCCTGTCATGGCGTGGGGGTGGTTCATGTTGTCTTTCAAGGGGATGATTCCTGTCCCCGCCAATTTCGTCCGCCGGTATTCTTTTCGCGTGAGCCGGGGCGCGATGGTTTCAAAGACGCGCCTGCCACCATCCCCGCTACCTTGAACAGCTACGGCACTGGGCTTTTGAGGCCCCGGGATCTGCCGGCTATTTGTCATCCCCCAACCATCGCACGCTCGCAATGACGGTCTCCGCGACATGAGCCATCACCAAGGTAACATAATAGGGGTATCGTTCCCTTGGGGCGGGCGCCGCTCGGGTGGGAGAATGACGCTCATGATGCCAGCACGAACGAATGAACGGCCGCAGGGGCCGGCGCCGGCGCACCTAGGCCGAGGACAAGGTCGTCGAGTTCGGTCTGGGTATTTTCGAGATACCTCGCCGTGGTATTTGGGGATGCATGTTGGACGATTTTCATGGTCCGGACGAGGTCGTGACCCGATGCATCATATACGGCGCGCACAAAAAATTTGCGAATACTGTGAGTAGAAATTCTGGTCGCATCGATGCCGCACTCATGGCAGAGTCCTTTCAGAATCCGATGAGCCTGTGTTCGGCTGATCGGACGGTTCGGGCCCGTGCGCGACTGGAACAGGAATTGGTCCGCCGGCGGAATCTGACCTCGCGACGCGATGTAATCTCGAATCACACTCCTCGCCCGCTCGTTCAGCACCACCCGCCGGCTCCGGACACTCCGCTTGCGCACGCCCTTGCCACCCTTGAGGTCGGCGCGCGTCACGGTGACCTCGCGCACAATGTCTCCATCAGGACCGAACACCTGACCAACGGTCCAGGTCAACAGTTCGCTCACGCGATAGCCCACCTGGATTCCGACCAAAACCATCATGCGGTCGCGGAAGCGGCCGTGCTCCAGGAGGTGGGATTCGAGGGTGAGGATTTCGGCGGCGGTGAACGGGCGGGCCGTCGGTCGAAAGACTTGGATAGTTGCGCAGCGGAAGCGGCAAGAAAGGCTACGGCATGTCCGAGCTGGTCGCTCGTCTCCTGGAGAAATTCATCGACGAGGGAAAAAAGCCAAAACCTTCCCCAAACCTTCCCCACGGCTCTTAAAATTGGTGCAGCTGAAGGGAGTCGAACCCCTAACCTCCAGATTCGTAGTCTGGCGCTCTATCCAGTTGAGCTACAGCTGCACGGGGGAAGGGCGAATAAGCGAAGTTCCCGAGGTGACTTCAAGCAGAATTTTCCAACGGCGGCTAAACTGACGCCAACCGCCAGTCCAGCAATTCCATCTGGAGGATTTTGCGGCCGTTATAATGGTTCCAATTCAATTGGATCGCGAGCTCGAGCGCCGGGCCGACGGGCGGCATCCGGTCCGCGAGCTTCCACGCCACTCCGCTGATCCGGCGACCCTTGTCATCCTCGGCTGAAAAACGAAAATGCTGCTCCTTGAACACATCCGGCCGGTTCTTGAGCCGGACCCCGCGCACGCCGAAGACCGGCTCGGGATTGCCCATGCCGAATGGATGCAGCTGCTCGAGGTCGTTCATCAGCTGCTCGGTGAGATCCGTGGCCGCCAGCCAGCCGGAAAGCTCCACGCCCGGCGCCGCCGCATCAGCGTCCCGGCTCCGCCGGATCACATCGTCAAACAAGATCCGAAATTCGTCCAAGCGTGTCTTTTTCAACGAAACCCCGACCGCCATCGGGTGGCCGCCCCAGCTTTCCAGGCAGTCCGCACAACCCGCCAGAATCTCGACGAGGTTGGAGCCGGTGATGCCGCGACCGGAGCCCTTGGCGAGGTCGCCTTCGTTGCCGAGCACGATGGTGGGGCGATTGTATTTGCGGGAGACCCGGCCGGCCACAATGCCGACCACCCCGGGATGCCATTCCTCGTCAAACAGCACGAGGCCGCTGGATGCACTGTAACTTTCCTCCACATAACGCTCGGCCCGGTCGGTGATCAGGCGCTCGATCTCCTGGCGCTCCTTGTTGAGGGCGTCGAGTTGCCGCGCGGCCTTGTCGCAGAACTGCCAGTCGTCGCTGAGCAGGAGGTCCACCGACAAGGAGGCGTCGGCCAACCGGCCGCTGGCGTTGATCCGCGGCCCGAGCCGGAATGAAATATCGGTCGGCACGAGACCCTGCTCCCGCTTTAGGCCCGCCACGCTCATCAGTGCCAGCAACCCGGGCCGTTGGGTCTCGGAGAGGATGCGCAGGCCATGCCGGGCAAACACCCGGTTCTCCCCCGTCAGCGGCACGAGGTCGGCGATGGTGCCCATCGCGACGAGATCGAGATAGTCCTTCAGCACGATCGAAAGGGCCACCGGATGATTTTCCGCGCGCAATTTTTTCAGCAGGCCATGGGCGAGCTTGAAGACCAACCCCACCGTGCAGAGATAGCGCCAGGCATCGTCATTCGCCGCGGGATGGACGTGCGGGTTGATGAGCAGGGCATCGAACACCGGTTGCTCCTTGGAGCGATGATGGTCGACGATGATCACATCGACCCCCAACTGCCGGAGATAGGCGACCTCGTCATTGGAATTGGTGCCGCAATCCAGCGCGATGAACAGATCGGGCCGGCCCTGTTCAATGGCCCGGTCGATGGAGTTGCGGGTGAGGCCATAGCCCTCTTCCGCCCGGCGCGGCACCACATAACGCGGACTTAGGCCCAACCGGCGCAAAAGGCCGACGAGGATGGCGGTGCTGCAGACCCCGTCGACGTCGTAGTCCCCCAAGACGACGACACGCTCGTTCCCTCGCAGCGCGACGGCGAGGCGGTCCGCCGCCGCCGTGAGGTTGGCCAGGAGGAAAGGATCGCCCAGTGACGTCAGGCCGGGGCGCAAAAAGCGCCCGGCCGGCTCGGGCTCGGTCAGGCCATTGCGCATGAGCAATTCGGCCACCACCGGAGTGGTGCCCAAGCTCAGCGCCAAGCCGGCCACGCTCGCGGGATCGACCGGCGTGTAATTCCAGCGCATCGAAGTCGGGGGAAAGGTGGAGCCCGTTGACCGCAACGGGCTGGGCGCGTTGGGGGCCACGCGTCCCACCTAGGTTACTTTGAAGCGCGGGAGGAGCCGGCCCATTCGTATTTGGGCGCGATGTCCTGGTGGGCCTCGACGTGCTTCCGGTCGCCCTTGTGCCACCAATAGAAGACTTGGGCGGCGATAAAGACGGAGGAGAAGGTGCCGGTCACGACGCCAATCAGGAAAGTGAGCGCCAGATCGCGCAAGACCCCGCCGCCGGCGACGAACAGCGCCAAGGCGGCGAGGAAGGTGGTGAAGCTGGTCATGATCGAGCGCGAAAAGACGCGCGTGATGGCCAGATTGATGATCGAGCGCAGGTCGCCCTCGGGATTAAGTTTCAACTCCTCCCGGATTCGATCAAAGACGACGACGGTATCGTTCACCGAGTAGCCGATGATGGCCAGAATCGCCGCCACCATCGGAGCGTTGAACGTGCCGCCGAAGAGGACGAACATGCCGACCGTCATCAGCACGTCGTGCACCGTAGCCACGACCGCGCCGATGCCGAAGCCGAACTCAAACCGGAAGGCAATGTAGACCAAAATCGCCAGCAGCGAGAGGCCGAGGGAGAGAGCGGCATTGCCGGCAACCTCCTTGCCGATCGTGGCGCCGATCGCGCTTTCGCCCACCTTCTCAAATTTGGCCTGCGGGAAATCATGCTGCAGGGCCGCGACAAACTTGGCGGTCTGGCCGTAGGGCATTTCCACTTTAAGCAACGACTGACCGCCGCCGAGATCGTTTTGATAGGAGGGGTTGACGTCCGTGATGCCCGCGCTGGCCGCGGTCGACCGGATCTTCGAAACCTCGACCTGCTGGCCATAAGCGAGCGACACCTGGTCGCCGCCGGTGAAGTCGATGCCGAACGCCTTGTCGGAGCGGACAAACAGCACGACCAGGCCGAGCAACACAACGGCCCAGGAAAAAATGAAGGCCGGTTTGCCAATCTTCACAAAGTCCATGTTCACCTTGCTGAACAGGTGCATCATCGGGAAACTCTTCAGGACCTTCCCCTCGATCAGGTAGTCAAGAATCAGGTGCCCGGTCAGCAGCACACTGAACAACGTGGAGAAGACACCGATCGCCAGCGTGACGCCGAAGCCCTTGATCGGGCCGGTGCCGAGGGCGATCATGATGGCGCAGATCACCAACTGCGTGACGTGCGCGTCGAGAATGGTGACAAAGGCCTTGTCATAACCGGCGGCGTGCGCCGCGGAGAGGGACTTGCCGAGTTTCAACTCCTCGCGCATGCGCTCGTAGATCAGGATGTTCGCGTCGACCGCCATGCCGATCGTCAACACGATACCGGCCAAACCGGGGAGCGTGAGGGTGGCGCCG
>CAZAOI010000085.1:0-12193 GCA_964486705.1 uncultured Oleiharenicola sp.
GACGTCGGCGTCCTTGGGGGTGGAGGTCGGGCTCTGCAGAAGAAGGGTGTCGGAGATCAGCCCGGACATCATGAGGCCGGCGAGATTGGCGGAGGGTTTCAGGCCGTAACGACGGAACAGGTCGGCGACGATCGTGCAGGTGGAGCCGACAGGTTCGTTGATGAACAGGATCGGCTGCGCCGTGGCGATCGAGCCGAGGCGATGGTGGTCGATGATCTCGGTGATGGTGACTTCGTCGGCCCCGGGCACCGCCTGGGTGAGTTCATTGTGGTCGACCAGCACAAGGCGGGTCGGGACCGGCTTGAGAAGGTCGGACTTGGTTAGAATGCCGAGCAGGGTGCCGTCCTCGCTCGTAACCATCATGGCGTGCGGGGACGAGCTCGGGGCGAATTTCCGCCGGACGTCTGCGATGCGGGTGTCGGCGTTCAGGGCGGCGAACCGGCGTTCGACGAGTCCGGTGATGGTCGAGGCCGTGCGCACAAACCAGGCGGTGGTGGCCGTGTCGTAAGGGCTGGAAATCAGGCTGACGCCCTGCGCGCGGGCGAGGGCGACGACCTCGGGATCGACCGGCAGGTTGCCGCTGATCACCAGGGCGCGGATGCCAAGCTCGATGGCGCGCAGTTGGATGTCGCGCCGGTCGCCGACGATGATGAGCGACTGGCTGGGGGAGATTTTCTCCTTCTCGGAAATCTTCCAGAACGTGCGGACATCCATGGCGCCGATGCGGACGAAGAGATCCTCCAGCCGGTTTTCATCGACGGCGTACAGGACCGAGCCCTTGAGCGAACCCACGATGCGGGCGAGGCTGGTGCGCACCTGGCGCATCGTGCGCAGCTCATTGACGCGGGGAATGAAGAAATGGCCCAGCTGGCCGAGGGAAATAGAGCCAAGGGCTTTGCGTGCGGCGGTGACCACCGGCAGCACCGTGACCGTGTGCCGGTCGATCAGGTCGAGGGCCTCCGCGCAGGTTGCGTCCTCGGCCACCGCAAAGACGTCAGCGGCCATCAAGTCCCGCACGCGCGGCGACACGTCGCTGAGGTAGACCGGCAACGGGTGGTGGAAGCGCGCGAGGATGGCGTCGATGCGGGCGTTGGAATTGCCGCACCGGGCGGCGACATAGCCGCGCTCGCCGCGGGCTTCCTTGAAGGCCGCGTAGGCAATGGCAGAGCAGATGGAGTCGGCGTCGGGGTTTTTGTGGCCGATGACGTGAATGGAGGAAGCGGAGGCCATAGGGCACAAACACCATAGGGGGCGGGAGGTGACAAGGTGAATGAATAAATTTTCGGGAGACAATCTCGGGGCACTTGGCGGCTCCGAATCTCGGTCAGGGAGTGGGGGACCACGCTCGCGACTTCGTCCGCCCGCGTCGCAAGCAAGCCGGCGTTCACCCCGGAGTCCAACGGGCGAGATCTTCCGGGCGGGCTGGATCCTCGCGTGAAAAAAGCCCGACCGTCGCCGGTCGGGCTCGTCACGCGGGATAATGGGCGCCGGGTGCTCAGGGGCCGGCGCTTTCCGCCGGCGTGCCCGCGAGCGAGCCCAGCCCGGCGGCGGCCGTGGCATAGACCCGGGGATTGGACGCGGCGCTGGCGTTGAAGGGCAGCGCCTGGAGGAGGGAGCTGCCTTTGCGGCCGTTGTTCAGGGTCAACTGGCTGGGCGTCTCGGTCACGTTGGGGTAGAATTGAATATTTCCCCCCAGGAAGGCGATGTGGCCGCCCGTGTCCTTGTACACGCCGTTGGTCGCGCTCCAATTGCCGGTCGCGAGCAGGCCGCGCGTAAAGGCGACCGGCGTCGACGGGGCATCGCTCATGCGCAGTCCGCCGACGAACTCGAAGCTCAGCTCCCGGTTGGTCACGAAACTCGGGTCGAGCACCGTGCGGTCGCCGGGGCTGACCACCGCGACCGGGTACGTGCCGTTGAACTGCGGATCGTTTTTCGCGAAGTAGAAGTTCGGGTCGGTCAGCAGGCCGCGCTGGGCAAGAATTCCGACCCACAGAAACGGTCCGCTCCCGCCGGTGACTGGCGGAGGAACTTGCGTACTGATCGCGGCCGGATCGGGGAGGCGGTCGTTGTTGTCCGCGGCGTAGATGATCGCGGCCTTGACGATCTCACGGAGGTTATTGGCGTCCACTGTGCGCTGCGCGGTCTCGCGAACCTTGCCGACGGTGGGGAAGATCAAAGCTGCCAGAATGCCAATAATGGCAATCACGGTGAGCAGCTCGATGAGGGTGAAACCTGAATCAACGGGACGTGTTTTCATAGGCGTATTAGCTACGGCCCGTTGCTGGCGAAACCTTTTATCTGCCGTCGGCGAAATACAAGCCCATTTTGCCATTACCAGACTCGACAATAGGGCGGGCTTTGCTGCAATGACGACATCATGGTCGTTTATCTCGATGGGAAGTATGTTGATTCCACAGAGGCGCGGGTCTCGGTCTTTGACCACGGTCTGCTTTACGGCGACGGCGTGTTCGAGGGCATTCGCATTTATGGGGGCAACGTCTATCGCCTCGACGAGCACTTGGAGCGGCTGGAATATTCCGCCAAGGCTCTCATGCTCGGCGTCCCGCTCTCCCGGGTCGAACTGTCCGCGGTCGTGTGCGAGACCTGCCGCTTGAACAAGCTGACCGATGGGTATATTCGCCTGGTCATCACGCGCGGCGCGGGCGATCTCGGGCTCGCCCCCTGGTTGTGCGAAAAGCCGACCCTCTTCGTTATCGCGAGCAAGATTTCGCTCTATCCGCAGGAGCACTACGACAACGGTTTGAGCATTGTGACGGTCCCGACCCGCCGGATTTCCCCCGACGCGTTGCCGCCAACGATCAAGTCGCTGAACTACCTGAACAACATCCTCGCCAAGATCGAGGCCCGGCAGGCCGGCGCCCTGGAGGCGATCATGCTGAACGCCCAGGGGTACGTCGCCGAATGTACGGCCGACAACATCTTTATCGTCCACAAAGGCGAAATCCTGACGCCTTCGGCTTCGGCCGGGGCGTTGAAGGGCATTACTCGCGCCACCATTCTCGACATCGCGCGGGAACAGGCGATTCCGTTGCGCGAAGCGGATCTCACCCGCTATGATGTCTGGTGCGCCGACGAGTGCTTCCTCACCGGCACCGGCGCGGAGGTCATTCCGGTTGTCAAGTTGGACGGGCGCGTCATCGGGTCCGGCAAGCCGGGGCCGATCACTGCCCGGGTGCTGGAGAATTTCCGGCGCAAGGTGCTGGTCGAAGGGACCCGTCTTTGAGACTCTCGCGCTCCTCCGCGCTTGCTTCCGGGGCAAAGCGTGAACATGAAACTGGACGGGGCGAGGTCTCTGAATCGAAGGCGAGTTGCGTTTCCGGCGCAGGGCACTATCGTCATTTTTCGTTCAACTAAACATGGCCAACTCTCTTAAGTGCGACCTCTGTTCCAAGCCGGCAACGGTCCACCTTACCCAGATCGTCAATAGCAAGATTCACAAAGTGGATCTGTGTGAGGCCTGTGCGCAGGCGAAGGGCGTGACCGATCCCAGCGGTTTTTCGCTGGCCGACCTGCTGCTCAAGGCGTCGCTCAATCCCGAGCCGACGGGCGATATCCGGTGCGAGTCGTGCGGCTTTTCCCAGCAGGATTTCAAGAAGACCGGGCGCTTCGGCTGCCCGTCCTGCTACGATTATTTTGGCCGCATTCTCGAGCCCATGCTTGACACCATGCACAAAGGCATCGCCCACACCGGGAAAATTCCCCAGCGGGCGATTGCCCGGAAGTCCCTTTACGAACGCCTGCTGCAGTTGGAAACCGACTTGGAGCAGGCGATCAAGGCGGAGCGGTACGAGGATGCCGCCCGTTACCGCGATGAACTTCACCAGGCGCGGCAGGCGAGTGGCCGCACGCAGAACGCCTGAAATGAAAATCAACGAACTCATCGATTCGCCCTTCGACCAGTCGGATACCGCGGCCAGCAAGAGCGCCGTCGTGTTGATGACGCGCATCCGGCTAGCCCGGAACCTGGCCCGGCATCCTTTTCCGGGCTGGGCCAAGGAAGCGCAGCGGCGGGAGATTCGCGACCAATGCATGCAGGCCGTCGCGGCGCTGCCGCAGATGAAGCGCGGCCTCGCCATTCCGGTCGAGAACCTTGATGAGCTGCAAAAACAAATCCTGGTGGAACGCCATCTCATCAGCCGCGAGTTGTGTCACGCCAAGTCGGGCGCCGGCATCGTCATCAGCAAGGACCAGACCTGTGTGGTCATGATCAACGAGGAGGACCACCTGCGGATCCAGGTCCTGCGCTCGGGCTACCAATTCAAGAAGGTCTGGAACACGATCAATGCCCTTGATTCCGACCTCGAGGAACACATCGATTACGCCTTTTCCCCGAAGCTCGGCTACTTGTCCGCTTGTCCGACGAATCTCGGGACGGCGATCCGCGCCTCGGCGATGATGCATCTGCCCGCCCTCGTCATTTCCAGCCAGATGGAAAAAGTCGTTCGCGCCGTGAACCAGCTGGGCATGGCGGTCCGCGGACTCTTCGGCGAGGGCTCCGATGCCAGCGGCAGTATTTTCCAGATTTCCAATCAGACCACTCTCGGGGAAAGCGAGGAGGAGATCATCAAGCACCTGAATGGCGTGTTGAGCACGATCATCGAGCAGGAGCTGAATGCCCGCGACAAGCTGCTCGAGACCGAACCGAACAAAATCTCGGACAAGATCGGTCGCGCTTTCGGCATCCTGCAGAACGGGTTCCTGCTCAATTCCAGCGAGGCGATGAATTTGCTCTCGCTCATCCGCCTGGGCATCGATCTGGGTATCTTCGCCGACGAACAGCGCGCGGTGGTGGACCGGCTGTTCATCGAGTGCCAGCCCGGCCACCTGCAACATGCGGCTAAAGGCTCCTTCGAGGCGGGCCAGCGCGACGTGCTGCGGGCGGTCCGCCTGCGCGGAGAATTTGCAAAAATGACTGCTCCCGACTTCAGTAACACCGTCCGCTAACCGATATAACAACCACACCGACGATGGAACCAATGAATAACTTCACCCCGCGCGCCCAGCAGGTCCTTGCTTTGGCCCGCAAGGAAGCTGATCGCTTCCACCATAACTACGTCGGCACCGAGCACTTGCTGCTCGGACTGATCAAGTTGGGGCAAGGCGTGGCCGTGAGCGTGCTCCAGAAGATGGGGCTCGACCTCGAGACGGTCCGGGCCGAGGTGGAGAAGCAGGTGGGCATTGGCCAGGAGAGCAAGACGCCGGTCGGGAGCATTCCTTATACGCCCCGGGTCAAGAAAGTCCTGGCCTTGGCCGGCAAGGAGGCCAAAGCCCTCAACCACAGCTACGTCGGCACCGAACACATCCTGCTCGGCTTGCTGCGCGAAGGCGAGGGGGTGGCCGCTCGTGTCCTTCGGACGCTGGAAGTCGACATCGAGCGCACCCGCAATGAGATTTTACGCGAACTCGATCCCCAATTTTCCGCAGGTCAGGCCGGCGAGCCCGGCGGTGTGGCCGGCGGGCCGGCCGGCGGCGAGGAGATCGCCTCGCGCGGCGCGCCCTCGGACGACAAGAAGGAAGTCAAGACGCCGGCGTTGAAGGCCTTTGGTCGCGACCTGACCGAGCTGGCGCGCAAGGGCGAATTGGACCCGGTGATCGGCCGGCAGAAAGAGATCAGCCGCGTCATCCAGATCCTCTGTCGGCGCACGAAAAACAATCCCGTCCTGGTCGGCGAAGCCGGCGTCGGCAAGACGGCCATCATCGAGGGTCTGGCGCAGGAAATCGCCAAGGGTAACGTGCCCGAGATTCTCGCCGACAAGAAGGTGATCACCCTCGACCTGGCCCTGATGGTTGCCGGCACCAAGTACCGCGGCCAGTTCGAGGAGCGGATCAAGGCCGTGATGGACGAGATCAAGCGCACCAAGAACGTCATGATTTTCATCGACGAGATGCACACCATCGTCGGCGCGGGCGCCGCCGAAGGGGCGATGGACGCTTCCAATATTTTCAAGCCCGCGCTCTCCCGGGGCGAGCTGCAGTGTCTCGGCGCCACCACGCTGAACGAATACCGGAAATATATCGAGAAGGACAGCGCGCTCGACCGTCGTTTCCAGATGGTGAAGGTCGAGGCGCCGTCGGTCGACGACACCATCCTCATTCTCAAGGGCATTCGCGGCAAATACGAGGAGCACCACAAGGCGACCTTCACCGACAAGTCGCTCGAAGCCGCGGCCAAGCTGTCCGACCGTTATATCACCGGCCGTTTCCTGCCCGACAAGGCGATCGATGTGATGGACGAGGCGGGTTCCCGCGCCCGGATCACCACCTTGAACCGCCCGCCGGAGATCGAGACGCACGCCAAGGAAATCGAGGTGGTCTGCGGCCAGAAGGAACAGGCGATCGCCGCCCAGCATTTCGAGGAGGCGGCCAAATACCGCGACAAGGAAAAGCAATTGCGCGCCAAGCATGAGGAGCTGATCGAGACGTGGAAGAAAACCCGCGACGAACACCGCATCGTGGTGGACGAGGATCAGATGACGATCGTCGTCGCCGAATGGACCGGGATTCCGCTCAGCCGTTTGGAGAAGAAGGAAAGCGAGCGCCTGCTCGCCCTCGAGTCCGAGCTGCAGAAGAGCATTGTCGGCCAGGATCCGGCCACGATCGCCATTGCCCGGGCCTTGCGCCGCTCCCGGGCCGATCTCAAGGACCCGCGCCGCCCCATCGGTTCGTTCATGTTCATGGGCCCGACGGGCGTCGGCAAGACCGAGCTGGCCAAGCAGCTGGCGGCCCAGATTTTTGGCTCCCAGGACGCGATCGTGCAGATCGACATGTCGGAATACATGGAGAAGTTCGCCGTCTCGCGCCTCGTCGGCTCGCCTCCGGGCTATGTCGGTTACGAGGAAGGCGGCCAGCTCACCGAAGCGGTGCGCCGTCGGCCATATTCCGTGATCCTCTTCGACGAAATCGAGAAGGCCCACCCGGACGTCGTCCAGCTGCTGTTGCAGATTCTGGAGGACGGCCGCCTGACCGATTCGCTCGGTCGCACGGTGGATTTTCGCAATACGATCATCTTGATGACGACCAACGTCGGCGCGCAGCTCATCCAGCGGCAGACGACGATGGGATTCGCGGCGGGCGGTGCGTCCGACTTCCACGACTTGGAGAAGTTGAAGGAAAAGGTGCTCGAGGAAGCCAAGCGCATCTTCAAGCCCGAGTTCCTCAACCGCATCAACGATCTCGTCGTTTTCCGGCCGCTGAACAAAGAGGATTTGCTCAAAATCGTGGAGATCGAGGCGGGCAAGGTCATCAAGCGGCTGGCGGCGCGCAACATCCTCCTCGAGTTTTCGCCCGAGTCCAAGACCCTGCTCATCGAGAAGGGCTATGACGAAAAGTACGGCGCGCGGCCCTTGCGCCGGGCGGTCGAGCATTACCTGGAAGATCCGCTGGCCGAGGCTCTCCTGCGCGGGGAGGTCAAGGAAAACGAACCCATTCTGGTCGTGCGCAATGGCGACAAGCTGGAGTTTCGCATCAAGTCGCCCACCGCCGAGAGCGGCGTATCGCCTTAACGGCCATTAATCTCACGCCGCCGGTGCCCCGGGCGCCGGCGGCGTTTTTTTGACTATGGGTGTCGGCCGCGCCGATCGCCCGCGCTCGGTTCCGGGTGGCGAATGGGCTAACTGGCCAAAATGGAGGGAAAATGAACCTTTTCCGGCTTGTCGGCGTCTAAGAGGGCACTTCACTCTCACTCCCCTTATGCTCGATATCATCAAAGGTGCCGGGATTCTCTTCTGGCCGCTCCTTCTTTGCTCCGTCATTGCCGTCTATATCGTCAGTGAGCGCCTTTACGCGCTGCGCAAGGATGCCATTCTGCCCGATGATCTCGTCGACGCGATCGTCGATGGGAAGGTCACGACCGGCGGCCGGTATTCCGTCCTCGCCCGAATCGTCGACTTTGCGCAGACGCACCGGGATGACCCGGAGGCGATCAAGGCGTTCGCGCGCCTGCAGATTAACCGGATGGAGCGCGGCGTCCCGTATCTCGATGTGATCTACACCTTGGCCCCGCTCATCGGTCTGACCGGCACGGTCACGGGTTTGCTGCAGGTCTTTAAGCAGATTTCACCCGAAACCGGGTTGCCCGATCCCGTCGCCTTCACCCAAGGCGTGGCCTTGGCCCTGTCCGCCACCGTCATCGGCCTCGTGGTCGCGATGATGGCGCTGGTGCCCGCGGGTTTCCTCACGCGCAAGATCGAAAACTATGCCGTGAAGATCGACTTGCTGCTCGAGCGCATTTTGGCCCGCGGCGAGAAGACCCCATGAGCGGGCTTTATCAAAAGCGCCGCAAGCGGCCGGAGCTGAATCTCGTGCCGTTGATCGACGTGCTGGTGATGTTGGTTTTCTTCGCGTTCGTCACGATGCAGTTCAAGCAGGCGACGACGATGAACCTGACGCTCCCCAAGGTGGAGACGGCGGGCAAAAGCGAACTGAAGGATTCCATCACGATCAGCATCGCGAAGGAGGGGACGGTGGATTTCAACGGCAAGCCGGCCACGATGGAAACGCTGGCCGAGCTCGTGCGGCAGGTCGGCACCGTCAGCAAGGATATCACGGTGGTGATCCGGTCGGATGAGAATACGCCGCTGCGTTTCGTGACCCAGGCGATGGACACCTGCCGCAAGCAGGGGTTGAACAAGATCCGGCTGCAGTCGCGGTGAGGGCGGTCGGGCCTCTGTTTGTAGGAGCCTGCTTGCAGGCGATGTAGAGGCGTGCATTCTCTGCCGCTGAATCGCCTGCAAGCAGGCTCCTACAATATGAAAACCATCCTCATCACCGGGGTCACCCGCGGGCTCGGCCGGGCCTTGGCCGAATGGTACATCGCGAATGGCCACACCGTCATCGGATGCGGGCGCAGCGCGGAGATTCTCACTCTGCGTTTCACCCATCCGGCGCCGAGCGACTTCACCGCGCTCGACGTGGCGGAGGAAAACCGCGTGGCGCTTTGGGCGGAAAAAACGCTCGCCGTCCACGGCGCGCCCGACCTGCTCATCAACAACGCCGCGCTGATGAACCATCCCGCCCCGCTCTGGCAGGTGCCCGCGGCAGAGTTTAACAAGCTGATCGACGTGAACATCAAGGGCGTGGCAAATGTCATCCGCCATTTTGTGCCGGCGATGGTCGCGCGCGGGTCGGGTGTCATCGTGAATCTGAGTTCGGGCTGGGGCCGCAGCACGTCGCCCGAGGTCGCGCCCTATTGCGCGAGCAAATATGCGATCGAGGGCCTGACCAAGGCGCTGGCACAGGAACTGCCGGCCGGCATGGCGGCGGTGCCCCTTAATCCCGGGGCGATCGACACCGAGATGCTCCGGTTGTGCTGGCCGGAAGGAGCCGCCAGCCACCCGAAGGCGGACGTCTGGGCCAAGACCGCCGCCCCCTTTATTCTCCGACTCGGCCCGAAGGACAACGGCCAGTCCGTCAGCGTGCCCGGCGCAGGCCACTGATTCGGTCACCGCATTCCGGCCGCCAGCACGAGCAGCAGCACGGTCAGTGCGGCGCACAGCGGCGTGTAGCAAATCCGGTCGAGCCGCGCAAAGCCGGTGTCGCGAACGCGGCGGAAGAATCCGAAATAGCGGAAGTCCCCGACGGTTCGTGCCGCGAAGAGGGCGCTGAGTCCGACGATGAGTAGGCGACGCGAAAACGGCAGGGGCGGCAGGGGCGCCAGCGCGACGGCGGCTAGGCACAGGTGGGCGAAACCGCCGATGGCGATGGCGACGGCGAAACAGGCGGCGCGCCCGGGCGTGAACAACGGGCGGCCCGCCGGATCTTGGGGAACGGTGAGCGCGCCGCCCCATTTTCCGCCGAAGCCCCAATAAACATGCAGCGCGGCAAGAAACAAAAAGACAGTGGCGAGGAACACGGCGAGCAGGGGCATGCGGGGTTTATGGGCGAATTCCGAGGCCAGGGAAATATCGAACTGCAATTCTCGGTCGCAGCCAAAATCAGGCAAGTGGGTGCGCGCCGGTTTTCCCTGCGCATCCCGCTCACTCGCGCGCCTTGGAATCGATAATCAAGGTCACGGGCCCGTCGTTCACCAGCGCGACTTCCATGAAGGCGCCAAACTCGCCGGTGGCGACGGGGCGGCCGAGCGCGGCGGAGAGTTGGACGATGAACTCCTCATAAAGCGGCCGGGCGTGTTCAGGGCGGGCGGCTTGGTTGAAGGAAGGCCGCGCGCCTTTCTGCGTGCTCGCGTGCAGCGTGAACTGGCTGATGAGGAGCACCAGCGGCCGAGGGCCGTTGGCACGTTGAGAGTCCGGGGCGATCGCGAGATCAAGCAACGAGCGATTCATCTGGCCCGCGGCATCGGCAAAGATGCGGAGTTTGCTGATCTTCTGCGCGAGCCACGCGCCGTCGGCGACGGTGTCGGCGGCCTCGAGGCCGACGAAGACGAGCAGACCGCGTTCGATCTGCCCGGCGACGCGCCCGGCGATGGTCACGCTCGCGGAGGAAACTCGCTGGACGACGACGCGCATGTTTTGAAGGTAGGGCAGGTCTCCGACCTGCCAATCATTTTGTCCACGGATGATCCTGCCAGTGCGCAACCAAGCCGGCCTTGACCGGATTGTTTTGGATATATGCCGTGAGGCGGTTCCATTCCGGTTCAGCGCAGTGGGTCCGATACCCCGAAGCTCGCTTCGGCTTGGTTGGCATGGAGGAGCCTGCTTGCAGGCGATTCGGAACACCGGCCGAAGGACCACACGCTGAATCGCCTGCAAGCAGGCTCTTCCAAATAGAAGAAGAAATGGCGGGCATGTGAGTTGGCGCTAGTTTGAGCAAATGCCCCAGGGCTTGCCCCGGGAATCTTTACCACGGACCCAACGATCGAACCATTCCCCTTGCCAGAATCGACCGTGGCCGGGAAGGAGTTGGCGGATGCGTTTCGCCGTGCGTCCTTTCACGCGTTTCATGATCTGGGAAAGCGAATGGGCTTCGGATTCCTTCGGAACGAGCAAAGCAGGCCAGTGATTCGGCATGACGGTCAGATGAGGGACGTCGATCTGCCAGTCACGGAGAGCGGACAATTTATCGACGACAATCTTGGCCGCGGCGGGTTGCCGCAGTGGACAGGCCCCATGGCCGGCATCCAGGTATTTTCCCAGCGTGAGAAACTGCCGTCGTTGGGCGACGACTGACCCGGCGGATGAGACGGGAAGACGCTCCATCGTCCGATGGATTTCAACCAGGCGAGCCAAGACTTGTTCGGGCAGGCTGTCCGCGCAGCGGACGGTGATGAAGTACCGGCCGTGTTCGACCTCCCAATGCGGGAGCTTCCGGTGGGTCAAGCGGATGGTGACCGGACTGTGCCCCATGGGAAGAAAGCAGGTCGCAGGCCTGCCCTACGGCTGCGGACCGATTTCGCAAATGCGGCGCGGCCTCATCGGCGTTGAACGGCGGCGTGGGAATGGCAGGTCGCAGACCTGCCCGACGGCGGCATCACAGCATCGCGACGTGCGGCTCGACCTCGGCGTCGTAGTCGACGCCGGCGAGACCGAAGCCGAACATGCGCAGGAATTCCTTCCGGTAGCCTTCGATGTCGGTGAGCTGCGTCAGATTTTCATTCGTGACCAGCGGCCAGATTTCGGAAACCGCCGCTTGGATTTCCGGCCGCATTTCCCGGTCGTCCACCCGGACGCGACCCTCGTGGTCGAACTGCAGGGTGCAGTCGTTGTAAAGTTGGGTGGCAAACAGGCGCTGCATCTGTTCGATGCAGCCCTCATGGGTGCCCTTCGCCTTCATGATCTTGTAGAGAATTGAAATATACAGGGGCACGACCGGAATGGCCGAGCTCGCCTGGGAGACGAGCGCCTTGTTGACGGAAATAAAGGCGCGGCCGCCGCCCTGGGCTTTGAGCTTGGCATCGATGGCGCGGGCGGCGCGCTCGAGGTCGATCTTGGCGCGACCGATGGTGCCGTCCTTGTAGATGGCCCACGTGTGAACCGGGCCGATGTAGGAATAGGCGACGGAAGTGGCACCCGGGGCGAGCAGTTTGGCCTCCGCCAACGCCTGCATCCACATTTCCCAGTCCTCGCCCCCCATGACGGCGACGGTGTCGGCGGCTTCGGTCTCGTTGGCGGGCTCGATGGTGATCTCGCTCACGATGCCCTTGTCGGTGTCGACCGTCTTGTTGGTGTAGGCGGTCCCGAGGGGCTTGAGGCAGGACTTGTGCACGACGCCGGTCGTG
>CAZAOI010000086.1:0-12146 GCA_964486705.1 uncultured Oleiharenicola sp.
CGTCGTGTCGGCTTCCGATGGCAAGCCGGATTTCTCACCGGGCGCCTGGCTTGGCCAGAGCGGAATTTCCGTCCGCGCCACGGCGCGAGCGGCAGATTGTCCGAACGCAGTGATCGTGAGCATAAGCAGCAGGCAATATTTCATTGGAAAAACCAACTCGGCAACCTTGGATCAAGACTGGGCGCCCGCGCAATCCAGAAGCCGGGCCGGCACGGCGGAACCGGAGCGGCGACGGATCCCGGCCCGTCTTGGCCCTCGTCGGCCGGATGCCTGCACCGGGACGCGCCCGCCCACCACGAAATCACCGGCGACCCGGCTCCTGAAAAAATCGCTTCGGCTTCAATCCTCCCGCATTGCGCTTGATCTCCCGGGAAATTCCGATTGGTTCCGCGCTACCCCCAGCCATCCCGTCCACGCCCGATGCTGTTTAATTCGCTCACGTTTGTTGTCTTTTTCGCCGTTGTCCTAGCCTTGCACTGGACGCTGCGTTCCTGGAGCGCACGCAAGAATGTGCTGCTGGCCGCGAGCTACATTTTCTACGGCGCCTGGAATCCGCCGTTCGTGCTCTTGCTGATGTTTTCGTCGGTGTTGGATTTTTATCTCGGCCTCAAGATGGGCACGGCGGAACGGCCGGCCGCCCGGCGCGGCTGGCTGGTGGTCAGCCTGATCTCCAATCTCGGCCTGCTCGGATTCTTCAAGTACGGCAACTTCATGCTGGAAAATTTCCAGTGGCTGGTCGCCCGGTTCGGCATCGACTACCAGCCCGCCCATCTGGACATCGTCCTGCCGGTCGGCATCTCCTTCTACACCTTCCAATCGCTCACCTACACGCTCGATGTCTACCGCGGGGACCTCAAGCCGACCCGCTCGCTGCGCGACTTCGCTTTCTTCGTGGCGTTTTTCCCCCAGCTGGTAGCGGGGCCGATTGTGCGCGCGGTTGACTTCATCCCCCAATGCGACGGACCCGCCCCTTTCCGCGCCGGCCGGATGCAATGGGGGTTTTTCCTGATGACGCTCGGCATGTTTCAAAAAATCGTGCTGGCCGACACCCTGCTCGCCAGTTCCTCGGAAGCGGTCTTCGCCTACCCGGGTCCGCTGCAGGCCCTCGATGCCTGGACGGGCGTGCTGGCCTTCTCCGGCCAGATCTTCTTTGACTTCGCCGGCTACTCCACCTGCGCGATTGGCGCCGCGCTGTGCCTGGGGTTTTCACTGGTCGACAATTTCAAGTTCCCCTACTCGGCCCAGGGCTTCTCTGATTTCTGGCGGCGCTGGCACATCTCCCTCTCGTCCCTGCTGCGCGATTATCTCTACATTCCGCTCGGCGGCAACCGGCTCGGGCCGATGCGGGCCGCGGTCAACCTGATGATCGTGATGTTCCTCGGCGGCCTGTGGCACGGGGCCTCCTGGACGTTCGTCGCCTGGGGCGTGCTCCACGGCGTCTATCTGGTGCTGGAGCGGTTCCTGACCGCTTTCACGAAAGAGCCGCGGTGGGCGCAATCTTTCCTCGGAAGACTGGTGGTCGTGCTCGGCACCTACACCGCCGTCTGCTATACGTGGGTGTTCTTCCGCGCCGCGGACTTCCCGACGGCAGCGCGGATCATTTCCGCCATGACCGGCCTCATTCCCCACGGCAGCGCCATTCTGACCACCCGGGAAATCCTGCAGGTCGGGGGCGTGACGGCCGGTTTGCTGATCGCCCATTGGCACCTGCGCGACACCACCCTCGAGACCGTCGTCACCCGGCTGCCCCGTGCGCTCATCGTCATTGTTTGGACACTGATGCTGTCCGCGATCATTCTCACTCAAGGAACCGGCAATGCCTTCATCTACTTCCAATTTTGAACGGGTGATTCCCGCCCTGCCGTGGCGCGGCCTCGCGCTGGCGGCGGCGCTTTTGACGCTCGGCGCCACCATCGCTTGGGAAATCCGCGTCCGGACCTGGGGCTACGCCCCAACCTTGAACGACACGCCCGACCTCTGGGCCGACTGGCGGGAAAAGGTGAAGCCGGAATCGATCGTCATCATCGGAGACTCGCGCGCCATTTTTGACATGGATCTCGACGCCCTCGAGCAAGGCCTAGGTCATCGCCCCGTGCAACTCGCCATGCCCGGCACTTGCGGCTACCCGGTCCTGGAAAATCTAGCCAACGACGAGTCGTTCCATGGAACGGTCATCGCCAGCCTCATTCCGCTCATGTGGCTGGCCCCGCCGCCGTCTCCGCCCTACAAAAACGCCCTCAAGGCGCTCAAGCAGTACCAAACCCGCACCTTGGCCCAGCGCAGCGGCCATCATCTCGGCATGTTCCTGGAAGAGCGTCTCGCCTTCATGAAGCAGGAGGAACTGACACTGGAACAGCTGCTCAAGCGGCTGCCGATCGTGAACCGCCCGGGGGCGGGCGGGCCGCCCCTACCGCCCTATTTCCAGACTATCGACCGGGATCGCCGCACCTGGATGACCGATTCCTGCGCCCAGCCCGGGGCCTTGCAGGATCGGGTCAAGTACGGCTGGCTGCCGCTTTTCACACCCCCACCCCCGCCGAGCTACGTGCCGCCGGAGGCCTTTGGCAAAGCCATGGGCGCGGCGATGGAGAAGCGCTTCGCCGACACAGCCGCGGCCGTGAAGAAGATCCAGGCCCGCGGGGGCAAGGTCGTGTTCGTCCGCTTTCCTTTCGAAGGCGGAGTCAAGGAGATCGAGGACAAGATCACGCCCCGCGCCGGCCCCTGGACTCGTTTCCTGAACGAGACGGGTGCACCGGGCATTTATTTCTCCGACCACCCCGAGCTCAGCAGTTTCACCTGCCCGGAGTGGTCGCACCTGTCCGGTCCCGATTCCGTGGAGTTCACGAAGCGCCTGGTGCCGCACCTGAAAAAAGCCCTGGCGCAGTAGCGCCGCAGCAGGCCTCCATCAGAATTGGTCTTACCGCACGCGCTTGGGTACCGTTAAATTGCAAACCCAGATGTTCTGAGCAGCGTGGTTGGTTGATGAAACAGGCTTCGTGCTGGAAGGACCGCTTGACCTATCTGCTGTCAGCAGCGTGTCTCCTCGCCGTGCCCCTGACTGCCGCCGTGCCTGCCGCGAATCCGAATCCGCTCCTGACCGAGAGCACCCTGCCGTACCACCTGCCGCCGTTTGACCAGATCAAAGACGAGCATTTCGCCCCGGCCTTTGCGCAGGGCATGGCGAAAGACCTCAAGGAAAACGAGGCCATCGCCAACAATCCCGCGCAGCCCACCTTCGAAAACACCATCGTGGCGATGGAGCGGAGCGGGCAACTGCTCAGCCGCGTGCAACGTGCCTTTGGCATTCTCACCGGCTCGCTCACCAATCCCAGCCTGCAAAAGCTCGAGGCCGATCTTTCCCCGCAACTGGCCGCGCACCGCGACGCCATCCGGCTCAATCCCGCGCTTTTCAGCCGCGTGGAGGCACTCTATGACGCGCGCGACACCCTCGGGCTCGACGCCGAGTCCCAGCGCGTGCTCTGGCGCTACCACAAGGACTTCGTCCGCGGCGGCGCCAAACTCTCCGACGCCGACAAGACCAAACTGAAAGCCCTCAACGCCGAGCTCGCGGTCCTCCAGACCAAATTCTCCCAGAACGTCCTGAAGGAAGTCAGGGCCTCCGCCGTCCTGGTCGACGCCTGCGAGGAACTCGCCGGCCTGACTGACCAGCAGATCGCAGCCGCGGCCACTGCCGCCAAGGCCGACGGCCATGAAGGCAAATTTCTAATCCGGCTCCAGAACACCACCGGCCAACCGCCCCTCGACGCCCTCACCAACCGCGCCCTGCGCCAGAAGATCATGGAAGCCTCGCTCGCGCGCGGCAGCCGCGGCGGAGAATTCGACAACCGTGCAATCGTCGCCCGGCTCGCCCGGCTTCGCGCCGAACGGGCCAACCTGCTGGGTTATCCCACCTTTGCCGCCCACCAACTCGACGAGCAAACGGCCGGCAATGTCGCGGCGGTCAACAAGCTCCTGGCCCAGCTCACGCCACCCGCTGTCGCCAACGCCCGCCGCGAAGCCGCGGACATGCAGGCCATTGTCGAGGCCGAGAAGGGCGGCTTCCAGATCGCCGCCTGGGACTGGGATTTCTACGCCGAGAAGGTGCGCCAGGAGCGTTACGCCTTCGACGAGTTGCAACTCAAGCCCTACTTCGAGCTCCGCCGCGTCCTCGTCGATGGCGTGTTCTTCGCAGCCACCAAGCTCTACGGCATCACCTTCAAGGAACGCCCCGACCTCAAGGGCTACAGCCCCGACATGCTCGTCTTCGAGGTCTTCAACGAGGACGGTAGCCCGTTGGCGCTCTTCCTCGTCGACTACTACGCGCGCCCGAACAAGCGCGGCGGTGCGTGGGCCAATGCCTATGTGCCACAGTCCGGCCTGACCGGCGACAAGCCGGTGATCGCAAATCACCTCAACATCCCGAAGCCGCCGGCCGGTGAACCCACGCTGCTGACGTGGGACGAAGTTAAAACCGCCTTCCATGAGTTTGGTCACGCCCTGCACGGCATATTCTCCAATGTCACGTACCCCCGTTTTTCCGGGACCGCCGTCCCGCGGGATTTCGTGGAGTTTCCGTCCCAGGTGTACGAAATGTGGCGCGTCTGGCCTGAAGTGCTCCAGAACTACGCCAAGCACTACCAGACTGGGGCTCCGCTGCCTCAGGCCCTGCTCGACAAGGTGCTCGCCACGACGAAATTCAACCAAGGTTTCGCGACCACGGAGCTGGTGGCCGCGAATGCCATTGACCAGGCTTGGCACCAGCTGAAACCGGAGGACGTGCCCGGCGCCGATGGCGTCCTCGCCTTCGAAGCCGCCACGCTGCAACGCGCGGGCGCCGATTTCGCCTTGGTGCCGCCGCGCTATCGGAGCACCTATTTCTCGCACAGCTTTGCCGGCGGCTACTCGGCCGGATACTACTCCTATTTCTGGAGCGAGGTGCTCGACGCCAACACGGTCGATTGGTTCAAGACCCATGGCGGTCTGACCCGCGCCAACGGAGACCGCTTCCGAAAGACGCTGCTCTCCCGCGGCGGCAGCGAAGAGGCGATGAAGCTCTTCCGCGACTTCACCGGGGGCGAACCGGACATCACGCCCCTGCTCAAGCGCCGCGGGCTCGACGCCCCGGCAGCGAAGTAATCCTCTTTTCAGCAGTGCCCCTAACCATTTGAACCACAGATTCCACGGAGCTCCACGGATCCAGAAACAATCCAGGCGGCGCGACTGGCCCTGGGTTCGCAGCCGCGAACAACCGGACAGATCGACGATCGGCGTCGGTGCGGAGACCAACGCGCACCCAACGGCATGATCCCGTATCGGTAGTCCCGCGGTCAGGCCATTCGTGGACGGCCCGGCGGTCCTTCCCTCCCGGCGCGGCGGCGCCCAAGTTTAAAAATCACGGGATCCGGACTTAAACCCGAGTTTCCCAGGCGGCATTTTTCCTTCGAGCCGGGCTCCCAGCCCGGCTTTTTTGCTTTGCGGACCAAACTTCAGCGATTCGGCCTTTTGATTGAACTTTTTGCAAAAAACCGAGTCTGCATTCCTATTAGCCAAGGACCAAACGAACATGAAGCCTTCCCTGTCGATCGCGAATACGGCCAATCCGTTCCGGAGGCAGCTGCGCGTGCTTTACGCCGATGACATGCTGCAGTTGCTTGAGTTAATCGCCATCGTCTTGGAGCGCGACGGGCACACCGTGGAGACTGCGGCCACCGGAAGGCAGGCATTGGACAAAATCACGACGCATCCTTCGGGCTACGACGTCTTGATCACGGATCACCATATGCCCGATCTGAACGGGCTGGAGTTGGTCCGCGGCATCCGGACGCTGCCGTTCACCGGCAAGATCGTGGTCTTCAGCTCCGAATTGAGCGAGGCGGTGGATCTCGCCTACCGCCGGCTGAATGTGGATCACATTCTCCCGAAACCGATTTTCCCCCGCCAGCTCCGGGAGCTTTTTGCCACGCTGTGACTCGGAACGATACCGCCTCGGCCGCAAAACGCGTTCGGACCGCGCTGTGAAGAAATCGGGTGGGCGCCGGTCTTCCTACCGGCGCCTGATTGGCAATCCATGTCGCCGATGTGGAAATCAGCGACCACCGACGGACCCAGTATTCTATAGTCCGCCCGAGCCCGGATATTTCACACTTTGAGTCCAAACCGAGCAGAAAAATATCCGTTTTCCCCGACGTCGCGTCGAGGAAAAGCGACCTGGTCGCGAGCCCGCCCCGATATGTCGGGGTAAGCCCCCACCAAGTCGGCCCAACAGGGCGAACATTTCACACCCCCCGGAATGAAGCATTCGGGCTAACTGGCAGAGCTGGTCGTCCACCAACTCGCCGAGGCCGTTTACTGCCAGACGCCGTTCACAAATGTGTACCGGTTGCCCTGCCGTTCCCAGTGGGCGGCCACATAGCGGCTGTGCTCCCGCGGCGGAATTTCCCAGTGCCCGGGCACCCAGGCGTAGCCGCGCGACGCGTACGCCCAATACCCTTGGATCCAGACCGCCTCAGGCGTCGGTTGGGCCGTGATGACCTCGCTCGGCCGCGGCGGCGCCGGGGGCGGGGCTTCGATTGCCGGTTGGGCGGCGGCCGGAGCTTCCGACCCGTAAAGCGTACCCCGTTGGTGATCCGCCGTATTTCCCATGGTGCCGCCCGCGGCCGCGCCGACCACCGCGCCAATCAACGCTCCGGTCGCACCGTTACCGTGGCCGCTGTTGTTGCCGATGATCGCCCCCGCGATCGCTCCCAGCGCCCCGCCCGTGACGGCGCCCTGCTGGGTGTTTGGGCCGGTGCCCACACATCCGGCGCACAATAACGCCAGCGTAATTGGAAAGAGAATCATGCCTTTGGTTTTCATAAGAGAATCGGATAGAGATTGGGTTGTTCTTGGGACCGGAATCAAGGATTGCTCCTCAGTTTTTTACCACGAGTTGCGAAACTACATCACGCACGCCGCCGGTTTCGAGCGCCAGGGTCGCCGCCCGGCCGATTTGCTCCGGGGAGGCCACTGAACCGGTTAACCGTACCTGGCCATCCCGGCACTCCACACTAATAGCAAAGGAGGAAAGTTCCTTCTCGACGACATATTTTCCCTTGATCACGGCGACGATGCGCGCGTCGCCGATCACCTCCCCCGCGGCCCGGGCCTTCGTGCGGACGACCTGGCCGGTTTTGTCCAACTCCGCCTTGATGCTCTCGGGGTTCAGGTTCCAGTCCTCGATCTTGCGGGCGACCGTCGCTTTCGTCGCAATGGCTGCAGCCCGGGTCTGGTCCTCCAAATCCACTGCTCGCGGCCCGGGAGCGGGGTTCTGCGTGCGTTGATAGTAATTCCACCCGAAGGCGCCGGCGATGGCTCCAATCAACAAAAAAAAGAAGGCGGTTTTCATGCAGGTAATCGATTGTGTCTCTCGAGGCTCAGACCAACAGTCGGGCCAAAGGTTCGTTCCAAATATGCCCCGCGGAAGAAAAACATGAAACCAGCCACGCCAACCGCGGTCTCTCCAACGATGGCCGCCTTCCGCCACCACCTGTCGTCTTGCCGGCGCGCCGCGCTCACCGGCGTCTTGGCCCTGGCCGGGGCCTTGTCCGCGGCCACCGGCAGTTTCTTCAGCGACTTGTCCGCCCACCAGCAAGCCACCGCCGGCCTGGCGGCCTTGTCCCCCGCCGAACGCACGGCGCTCGACCAACTGGTGGCGACGGAACTGGCCTCGGGGCGGCGCCTGCTTCAGGACGAAATCTCCGGCAGCTTCGTCAACCGGCGCACCGCGGAGGAACGCCAAGCCAGCGGGCTCGACCGCTTGTCCGCCGCCGAACTCGCCCGGCTTGACGAGCTCGTCGCCGCCGCGCTCATGCTCCGCCCGAAACCCAAGGAGCGCCCGCGGCTCAAGGACGACGAGGTCGTCAGCGCGGCGCGAAAACTCGAGATCCACGGGGCCGTGACACTCACATATGGTTGGAACCGGGGCGGCAGTTTTCATGGCGCCTCGCTCTGGCTCGACTATTTCGATCCGGCCAGCGGCCTCAGTCTGGGCATCGGGCTGAGCAATTTCACCGGTCCCGGATATTACGGCGGCCCCGGTTATTCCGGCTATTATCCCGACGATTATGGCTATGGCTACGGTGCGCGCTTGGCGGCGCCGTTTTCATTTTACTCCGACCTGTCGGACCGGGGCCGGTCCCGGCACGATTTTCTCCTGGGTGACGGCCCGTCCATTCGGGGCATGGCCACACGGGATTCGTTCGACCCCGGCCGCCGCCGCCGCTGACCTGGCTCACGGAGCGAGCGCCGGACGGAGCCCGGCAGCAGCGGGCGGCGATCGGCGGAAAATCCCGTTGAGCCGCCCGGCAATTCCGCGTTGGCTCGGAGCATGCCGACCACTCCGCTCAACCGCAAGATTCGCTGGGGCGTGCTCGGGTGTGCTCGCATCGCCCGGCAAAGTGTGATTCCCGCCATCCAGCGGGCGGCAAACTCCGAGCTGTGCGCCCTGGCGTCGCGCGCTGAGGCCAAGCTGGCGGAAACCCGCGCGCAATTCAACATCCCGAAAGGCTACGTCGGCTACGAGGCGCTGTTGCGCGATCCCGACATCGACGCCGTCTACCTCCCGCTGCCCAACGCCCAGCATCGCGAGTGGTCCCTCCGCGCCGCGGAATGCGGCAAACATATTCTCTGCGAAAAGCCCCTTGGGCTCAACGCCGCGGAATGCCGCGAGATGATCGCCGCCGCGGAAACGCACGGCGTGCTGCTGATGGAGGCGTTCATGTACCGTTACACCGATCGCACCGCCCAGATCCGCGCGGTGCTGCGCAGCGGCGCCCTCGGCGAAATCAAGTTTATCAACGCCAGCTTCCGCTACCCGATGGCCAATGCGGCTTCGATCAAGCTCAAGCCCGAGCTCGGCGGCGGCGCCCTCTATGATGTGGGTTGTTATCCGGTAAATCTAATCGGACTTGTCGCCGATGAAATGGCCGGTCGGCCCGACAGCGGCTTCACCGCCCCGGAAACCGTCACCGCCGTCAGCGTGCGGAGCAACGGCGTGGACGTCAGCCTGTCGGCGCTGCTAAAATATTCCTCCGGATTGGTCGCGGCGGCCCATTGCGGTTTCACCAGTCAGAAGCGGGTGTTCGCCGAGATCGGCGGCACGCTCGGCCTGCTGGAAATTCCCGAGACTTATTTTGACAACGCCGGCGTGCTCACGCTCACCGTCGGCGACGAACGGCGCGAGCTTCCCGTCGCCGCCAGCGACCGCTACCGGCTCGAAGTCGAAGATTTCGCCGCCGCCATCCTCGAGCGGCGCCGGCCGCAGTTCAGTCTCGTCGAGTCGCTCCGCAACGCCGAGGTCATGGACCGGATCTTCGCCGCCGCGAAAGAATAGTCCGGCGGACAACCGCTCCCAGCGTCAGGCCGATAAGGTGGTCGCCGATGGCCCGCCCTGTCCCCGATTTACTTCTTCCACGGCGGCTCCACCACGTGGTACCCGTCAGGGGTCTTGCGAAAATACACGTCGTTGCAGTCGAAATACTCCACGCCCAGGTACCACACGCTCTGCGCATCGGTCGGCAGGATCTTCGCCAGCGCACCGAGGGGCGCCTGGGTCCAGACTAGGCCATCGGGCGTCTTGCTGAAAAATTGTCCGTCCTTGAACAGGTACTCGCCCTGGCCCACCCAGACGGACTGATATTCCTCTGCCGGACGGGGCGGCGGCAGCGATTCGACCTTGGGTTGCTCCACCACCACATAACCTCCCCGCGCCCGCTGGTAATAGACTCCACCGTACCGGTAATAGACCGACGTCCCGGCATAGATGCGGGTGTAATGCGGCGGCAGCGTCCGCAACACGGCCCCCCGGGGCGCCCCAACCACGACATAACCGCGCGGCCCGCGTTGGTAAAAGACCCCGCGATGCGTGTAATAGTGGTCATGCCCGACCCGCACCTCGGCATAGCCACGGGGCAGCGCAACCCCCACCGAGCCGCCCACCTGGACCTCGGCGCGCACTACCGGCACGGCAAAAAGGCAGGCGACCGTGATGACGACAATCGTCGCGCCCGCCTGGGCCAGGCGCTTCCGATATTCGAGCGGATTCGTGGTGCCATTCATCCGGACTGAGACGCCCAAATCGCGCCGGAGTTTCATGGAAAATCAGTTCCGTGCTGGTGGTCGCCGATTTGCCCGGCGGCGACATCGCTGGCTTCCGCCAAGAAATTCTTCGCCGAAAAAAGGCATTGGCGTCTGGCGGCCAGGTCCTAGAGAATGATCCAATGCAGATCGACTCCACCGACCTCCTCGAACGTTTCTTGCGCTATGTGCAAATCGACACCCGCAGCGACGACCAGTCGACCACGACCCCGAGCACCCCTGGCCAATGGGGCTTGCTCCGCCTGCTCGCCGCGGAATTGAAAGCGCTGGGACTGGCCGACGTCACCCTGACCGAACACGGCTACGTGCTCGCCACCCTGCCGGCCACATCGCCGAAAAAAACCCCGGTCATCGCCTGGTTCGCCCATGTGGACACTGCGACCAATCTGCCCAGCGCCGCCAAACCCATCGTGCATCGCGCCTATGACGGCCGGCCCATCATCCTGCCCGCCGACCCGACGCAAATCCTCACGGTGGAATCGACCCCCTTCCTGCGCGCCGCCATCGGCCAGGATCTGATCACCGCCAGCGGCGACACGCTGCTCGGCGCCGATGACAAATCGGGCATTGCGGCCGTCATGTCCGCCGTCCGGCATTTGCTGCAGCACCCGGAAATTCCCCACGGCGCAATCCGCATCTGCTTCAACCCGGACGAGGAAATCGCCCGTGGCGTGCACAAACTCGACCTCAGCCAACTCGGCGCCGCGTGCGGCTACACCCTCGATGGCTCCGAGCCGGGGGAGATTGATTTCGAAACCTTCAGCGCCGACGCCGCCCTGCTGGAGATTCACGGCATCGCCTCGCATCCCGGCTGGGCCAAGGACGTCATGGTGAACGCCGCCCGGCTCGCCGGCCGTTTTCTCGCCACCCTGCCGCCGGAGCAATCGCCCGAGCGCACCGCCGGCAAGGAGGGCTTCATTCACCCCGTCGAATGCACGGCCTCGGCCGAACACGCCCGCGTGCGGATGATCCTGCGCGACTTCGAACTCTCCGGCCTCGCGGCCAAGCACGCCCTGCTGGAGCAACTCGCCGCGGACCTTCGCACGGCCGAGCCCAAGGCGCGGATCACCCTCACCTTCACCGAGCAATACCGCAACATGCGCTACTGGCTGGAAAAGGACATGCGGCCCGTCGAATTTGCGCAGGAGGCGATTCAGCGCGCCGGCCTGACCCCCCGTTCACAGGCGATCCGCGGTGGCACCGACGGCTCCAACCTCACCCAGCGCGGCTTGCCCACACCGAATATTTTCGTCGGCATGCACGAGGTCCACAGCCAGCGGGAATGGGTGAGCCTGCAGGACATGACCAAGGCGGTCGAAACGCTCGTGCACCTCGCCCAAGTCTGGGAAGAGCACTCCGCATGAGGATTTCCTTCGCCGGAGCCGGGCTCGTTTTCAGCCTCAGCCTGCTGCTCGGCGGTTGCGCCTCGTACGACGCGCAGATGGAGCACGGCCGCAGCCTCGTCGGCGTGCAGCGGTTTTTCGTCGTGAGCAACCTGAACGACAACCACGCGTTTGATCAGCAGATCGCCGCCGCGTTGCACGCCCGCGGCCTCATCGCCGAGACTGGGCCGCGCACCATGATGCCGGACAACACCCAGGCGATCGTCACGTTCCAGGACCGCTGGACCTGGGACTTCAGCGATCACCTGGTTTTCCTGAAAATCAACGTGCGCGATCCCAACTCCAACCAGCCGTACGCCATCGTCACCTTCGACGCCCAAATCCCGCTCAGCCTGACTCCGTCGGAGATTATCAACAAACTCGCGGACCGCCTGTTTGCCGCCCAGGCACCGAAGCGCTAGCGCGGACTTTCGCCACTCAGGCGGGATCATGCATTGGGTGGGCGTCGGTCTCCGTACCGACGCTGATCGTCGATCTGTCCGGTTGTTCACGGCTGCGAACCCAAAGCCAGTCGCGCAGCCTCCGCGGCGGCTGGGAAGTCGACGACCCCTTTGATTGAGTCTTACCCATAGAAGTGACGGAGTCTTGGGTAGGGCGAATCCTCCGGAT
>CAZAOI010000087.1:0-12136 GCA_964486705.1 uncultured Oleiharenicola sp.
TGTCAGCGTCTGGGCGATCAACAACGAGCGGAATCTCCAAGCTCCGGCCCTTTCGTGGGCCAAATTTGAAGCGTACCGGACACGCACCGATGTCTTCGCCGAGATTAGCATGTCTGCCGCCAACGGCTTCACGCTCACCGAAGGCACCGGGGAACCGGAACAGGTCCTTGGACTGCACGCTTCAGCCAACCTTCTCCCCCTCCTCGGTCTCCAGCCGATCCGCGGACGGCAGTTCACCGCGGAAGAGGACAAGGAAGGCGGGCCGCCGGTTGTCATGATCAGCCAGCGTCTGTGGCAGAACCGCTTCAGCGCCGATCCTGCCATCATCGGCCGCCTGGTCCAGATCGACGGCGTCGCTCGCGAGGTGGTGGGCGTCCTCCCGGCTCTCATGCCCGTGCCGTTCAACGGGACCGACATCATCGTGCCGCGTCCGCTCGAACTCCCTTACATCAACCCGCAACAGCGCCAATTCGCCATCGTCCATCAAGCCTACGCGCGCCTGGCTCCGGGCGTCACCCTCGCGCAGGCCAATCGGCGCATCAAGGAGATGGTTGCCCAGTTCAAGACCGCCAACCCTTCGCACATCGACAGTACCAATGACAATGAGATCCGCACCGTCACCCAGCAGGTGCTCGGCAATCTCGGGCGCACGTTCTGGACCCTCGCCGGCGCCGTCGCCGCCGTCCTGCTGATTGCCTGCGCCAACATCGCCAACTTATTTCTCGCCCGAGTCAGCGCACGCCAGAAGGAAATCGCCGTGCGCTTGGCCCTCGGGGCCCGCCGGCGGGAAATCGTGCGCCAGTTCGTGACCGAGAGCGCCGTCTTCAGCCTCGCCGCCGGCGGGGTGGGCCTGCTCCTCGCCTGGTGGAGTCTGCGCGGCATCCAACTACTCGCCGGACCCCAGATTCCGCGCGCCAACGAGATCGCCCTCGATCCCGGCGTTCTTCTTTTCTCCCTCGCGGTCGCCCTCCTGGCCGGACTGCTCATCGGACTCTATCCCGCGTTTCAGGCCTCGCGCACCGATGTTAACACGGTGCTCAAGGATACTTCCCGCGGCGCGGGTGGCGGCACTGCGGCCAAAACCTTCCGCCATCTCCTGGTCGTCACCCAGGTGACGATGTCATTGACCCTCCTCATTTGCGCCGGCCTCATGGTGATGAGTTTCTACAAACTGCAAAAGGCCGAGCCGGGCTTCGTTTCCGAGGGGCGCGCCTACGGCCTCGTGAACCTGCCCGCATCCAAATACAATACGCCTGAGTTGATGCGGACTTTCTACCGCAGCCTCCAGGAGCGTCTCAGCGCCGCGCCCGAACTCGCCCACGGCGCCGCGATCGTGGGTCTGCCCCTGACGCAGGGGGGCTTTTTCTCGCCCTACGCCGTGCAGGGGCGCGCCGTGCCCCCGGTGCAGGATCGCCCCCTGGCCAACATCCGCATCGCGACACCCGACTACTTCGCTGCCCTCGGCATCAGGCTCGTCGCCGGTCGCTTCTTCACCGACCGGGATCTTTTTGGCAGCGAGCAAGTCGCCATCATCAACGCGTCATTTGCGAAGCGGCTCTTCCCCTCCGAATCGCCCATTGACCACCATTTTCTTACCGGCCCGGGGGGCGACACCCCCGTCCGCATCGTGGGCGTCATCGGCGACGTCAAGTCCAACGGATTGGCCGTGCCGGTGCCCGACGAAATCTACTACCCACGCGACCAGCGCGGCGGCGCCTTCATGGCCGTCGTCGGCCAGGCAAAACCCGGTCTGCGCGCGGCAGCCGTGGTTCCCGTGCTCCGCCGGATTCTCGTCGAGCTCGATCCCAACGTGGCGCTGGCCACTCCCCAGACCATGGATGAACTCGTGACGCAGTCCCTCGGTGTTCAGCGCGTGACGATGGCCTTGCTCATTGCCTTCGCGGGCATCGCCGCCCTGCTCGCCGCCGTCGGAGTCTACTCGGTCATGGCTTATTCCGTCGCCCAGCGCACCGGAGAGATCGGCGTCCGCATGGCACTCGGCGCCAGCACCGGCAACATCCTCTCGCTCGTGCTGCGGGCTGGCGCCATCCAGGTCGGCACCGGCCTCGCGCTCGGCTTTGTCGGCGCCTTCGCCGCCAGCAAGCTCCTGCAACAGGCTCTCTACGACGTGCAACCCTTCGATCCCGCCGTGTTCGCCGCCGTCGGCGGCTTCTTCGCCCTCGTCGCCGCGTTCGCCTGCCTCATTCCCGCCCGCCGCGCCACCCGCGTCGATCCGATAGGAGCGCTGCGCGCCGAATAGATTTCCCATGAATCACCCCCCTACCCGTCGGATGTTCCTGCACGCCTCGGCCGGCCTTGTGGCCACCAGTCTGTTGTTCACCCTGGGCTCGGCCCAGGAAACCAAAGCCCCGCTCCCCGGTGGAGCCAAAGCGCCGGCCAAGCCACCGGCGCTGCCCCCCGACAAAGTGCAGGCCACCGTGGGCCAGTCCCATCGCAGCCTGGAAAACGTCATGAAGCTCGTCGACGAGACGCCCCTGCTTGCCAACGCCTGTTGGGACTGGGGCGGGGGGGACTTCGAGACCGCGCTGCAGGCTGCCGCCCACACGGGTGGCCGTGATATCGCCGAATACCTGCTTTCGAAAGGCGCGCGCCTTGATATCTACGCCGCCGCCATGCTCGGCCAACTCGATTTTATCAAGGCCGTGCTCGCCCTCAATCCCACGGCCCACGAGATCCCCGGCCCGCACGGTTTCACCCTGCTGCATTGTGCGCAACAGGGCGGCGAGCGGGGCAAGCCTGTCTACGACTGGCTGATCGCGCAGGGTGTGCCGGATGTCACCTTTCGCCCCCTGCCTTTCGCCTGGGCAAATCTCACCACCACCTGAAATGAATATTTCCCGCTACGCCCTCGCCTGCCTGACACTCTGTTCCGCGCTCACCGCCGCCGATACCGCCGCAACCCTGCCCGCCGCACCACCGCCCAAACACTTTGTCATCGTTCTCCACGTCGCCCCGCGCCTCCACGACGACAAGGCGTGGACTCCCGAAGATAACGCTGCCGTCGGCGCCCATTTTCAGCGCCTGAAAGCCGCGACCGCCGCCGGCCAAGTCATCCTTGCCGGCCGCACGAACGAATCGCTCGACAAGACTTTCGGCCTCGTCGTCTTCACCGCCGCCGATGATGCCGCCGCCCGGGAGTTCATGCTGGCTGATCCCTGTGTCATCGCGGGCGTCATGACCGCAGAAGTGCACCCGTACGCCCTGGCGCTGCGCGCGAAATAACCGCATTCCCTCGATCCCACCAATGGATTCCAGTCCTCCTGGAACCGTCGCAGAGCACTGAACAGTTAACCCGTTTGACGGAACAACCCGAATCGTTAGTCCTCCCAATTCCATGTCCAACCTCTGGCTCGTCCCCACGTTCCTTCTGGCCGTCATTCCCGGCTTCGCCCTCGATCAAGCCGCCTTCACCGCGGCCGTCGAACTCTACGCGCAGCGCCGTCCGCTGGAGGCGCAAAAGGCCTTCGAGGCCCTCGCCCCCACCGCCCCGGAAAACGCCGAGATCCGGTTTTATCTCGGCCGGCTGGCGCTCCAGCGCAACGACCACGAAGCCGCCGTCGCGCACCTCGAAAAGGCCGTCGCCCTTGCCCCCACCGACAGTCGGATGTACCATCGGCTCGGCGACGCCTATGGTCTCACGGCCCAAAAGGCCGGGATCTTCTCCAAGATGAGCTGGGCCGGAAAATGCCGCACCGCCTACGAAAAAGCGGTGGAGCTTGATCCGAAAAACATCGATGCCCGCTGGAGCCTGATGGAATACTGTCGCCAGGCTCCCGGCATCGCCGGCGGCGGCAACGACAAGGCGCTCGTGCAGGCGCAGGAAATAAAGAAGTTGGATGCCCAGCGCGGCCGTGTCGCCGTGGCCATGGTGTATGCGGCCGACAAGAAATACGATCTGGCCTTTGGCGAATTCGAGGAGGCCCTGAAAACGAATCCCACCGACTACACGGCGTTGTTTCAGACGGGCCGGCTCGCGGCCATTTCCGGCGAGAGACTGGATCGCGGCCTCATTGTCTTGCGGCAATGCCTCGCGCAAGTCCCGCCTGCAGGCCAGCCCGGTCACGCCGCCGCCCACTGGCGCATCGGTGTTATCCTCGAGAAGAAAAACGACCAGCCCGCCGCCCGCTCCGCCTACGAGGCCGCGCTCAAGGTGGACCCCAAATTCCCGCAAGCCCTCGAGTCACTGAAAAAACTCTGACGACCCCGCGCTTGCCGGCGGCCCGCCGCACCGGTAACACCAGCCATGCACTTTCCGCCTGTCGCCCGCCCGGTGTCTTCCCCGGGCCTTTCGCTGTTCTCATGACGCCCATCCCCGTGGTTGATTTCCTCAGCGAGTTCGGCGCGAGCGTGGCGGAGGGCAGCTTCGTCAAGCTGACGCTGGGGAAACCACGCGGGGCCGATCCGACCTTGCGAAATATTTTTGTCCGCCCAGTACAGATCGGCGGCGAGCCGCAGCTCTCCTTCGTGTGGCACCACGACCAGCGCGATCTCACGAAGAATCATCCCGCCGCCGCGGCCACGGCGCTGATCACGCACCTGCTCGGAACCGACTTCTACAGCGCCCATCTTTTTACCGCCGCGCGCATCAGCCAGCTCGAATTCAACAAGAAGGGCGAGCCGCGCCTGAGTTACGCCAAGGCCGGCACCGAGGCGCCCTCCACCGCCCATGATCGCGAGAAAACCCGCCTGCTTCCGGCCGAGAGCCAGCAGTGGCTCCACCGCCTTGGCGTGACCACCGTGACCGGCGCCGTTCGCGAGGGCATGGCGGACAAACACCGGCAGATCCACAAATTCGTTGAGATCCTCAGCCACCTCACCGCTTTGCCGGGCGACCGGCCCGGACAAACACCGGCCGGCCAGCAGGCCGGAACGGTGCTCCCCGCCGATCGACCGCTGGAGATCGCCGACATGGGCTGCGGGAAGGGCTACCTGACCTTTGCCACCCACGATTATTTCAACCGGGTGGCGAACCGCCCGGCCAACGTCCAGGGCATCGAGGCCCGCGCCGAGCTCGCCGAAAAGTGCAATCAGGCCGCCCGCCAGGCCGGTTGCAACCGCCTGTCCTTTCGAGCGGGCACCATTGAGTCCAGCGCGTTCCCCAACCTCGACGTCCTGATCGCCCTCCACGCCTGCGATACCGCGACCGACGACGCCCTGGCGAAAGGCGTGCAGGCCGAGGCGTCGCTGATCGTCGTCGCGCCGTGCTGCCAGAAGGAACTGCGGCCCCAATTGCGGCCGGCGCCCGTGCTGGCGCCGGCGTTGCGCCACGGAATTTTCCAGGAACGGCATGCGGAATTCGTCACCGACGCGCTGCGCGCCCTGCTGCTCGAGTGGGCCGGTTACGACACCAAGGTGTTTGAATTCATTTCCACCGACCACACGGCCAAGAACGTCATGATCGCCGCGACGAAACGGCCCGGGCCGTCCCGCACCGAGGCCGCCGCGCGCGCCGTCCGCGACCTCGCCTCCTTCTACGGCATCAAGGCCCACGCCTTGGCCCGGCATCTCAAATTCGAACTGCCCCGATGACTGTTTCGACCAATTCAATAGGTAACGTACTACGTTACATATTATGCTTGGATGCCAGTAAGCTCGCATGAACTGGGAGTCACTTGACTGGGAGGTGCTCGACCGGCTGCGGGGGAATTTTCTCTCCGGTGCGGCGGCGGACGGACCTTACTGGCATACGATGACCGACCTCGAGTGCTATGATTTCACTTTCGGGGAACGCATCGGCTGGAAATGGGACGCCGTCCTCACCGAGCTCAAGCGCCGCCAGTGGACGCCGCCCGCGTCGGCCGCGATGCTCGACTGGGGCTGCGGCAGCGGCATCGCCGGCCGGCGGGTGCTGGATTTTTTCGGGGCGGACAAATTCGACCGCCTCCTCGTGCACGACCACTCCGCGCTGGCGATGGATTTTGCCGCGCATCAGGCCAGGCAAACGTTTCCCCGACTCGCGGTGGAAAAGGCCGGGGCAACTTTTCTTGAAGGCGATGCGCCCATCGGGGTGTTGGTGATCAGCCATGTGCTCAACGAGCTGAATGAGGCCGCGCGGGCGGAGTTGCGTCGGCTGCTCGCCCGGGCCCAAACCGTGCTCTGGGTCGAACCCGGGACGCATGAGGTCAGCCGGACGCTCGGCGACTGGCGGGAAAAAATGCGCGCCACCGGACTGCAGGCGGTCGCGCCTTGTTCGCATCAGGCCGGGTGCGGCGTGCTGGCCGCCGGCAACGAGCGCCATTGGTGCCATTTCTTCGCCTCCCCGCCACCCAGCCTCTACGCCGATTCCAACTGGGTGAAGTTTGGCCAACGCGCCGGCATCGACCTCCGCTCCCTGCCCTACAGCTTTCTCGTGCTCGACCGGCGGACCGTCGCGACGCCCGTGGGCCTCGCCTGCATTCTCGGCGACGCCCGCCACTACAAGGGATACGCCAAACTCTTTAACTGCGACGCCGGTGGCGTCAGCGAGCTCATGCTACAGAAACGCGACGCACCCGAGCTGTTCAAACGGCTCAAGGACGGCGCCGGTCCCTCCCTGCACCGCTGGGCCCACGCGAACGGGCGGATAACCTCAATCGGGCCGGCGGGTGAATAATTCCTGCAACTTCGGGCCAAAAATCAGTGTTCCCTCTCTGCCACGAGAGCGTCACAAACCTCACCTATCCCATGATCACACTCCGTAACGTCGAAAAAGTCTATCCGCTCAAAGGCGGCGTCTTCTACGCCCTCCGCAACATCACCCTCTCGATCGCCGAAGGTGAATTTGTCTCCATCATGGGCAATTCCGGCTCGGGCAAATCCACGCTGCTGCACATCCTCGGCCTGCACGACAGTACCTGGGGCGGCGAATACACCTTGCGCGGCGAGGCCGTGCACCAGCTCGATAAAAAGAAGCGCTTCGAGCTCCAGAAAAAACATCTCGGCTTCGTTTTCCAAAGCTACCATCTGCTCGACGATCTGACGGTTTATGAGAATCTCGAGATTCCGCTTTCCTACCGCGATGTCCCCAGGAAGGAACGGGAGTCCGTGGTGTGTGACGTCCTCGACAAATTCGGCATCGTCGCAAAAAAGGACCTCTACCCCAGCCAGCTTTCCGGTGGCCAGCAGCAGCTCGTGGGCGTCGCCCGGGCGCTCATTGCCAAACCCTCGCTCATCCTCGCCGACGAACCCACCGGCAACCTGCACTCCGACCAGGGCCGCGAAATCATGAAGCTCTTCAAGAAATTGAACGAAGAAGGCACGACGATCATCCAGGTCACCCACTCCGCCGAGAACGCCACCTATGGTTCGCGGGTCATCCGCCTCGCTGACGGCCTGCTGATCGGCTGATCTTCGAAGAGTGCTCGTTACCTTCGCCTGTTCGCTCGCTTCCTGGCCGAGGGCGCCGGGCGCGAAAGCATCCGCACCTGGCTCAAAGGCTACTTCGAGTCGCTGCCCACGGTGAGATCGGAACTGCTCGAGGTGAACCAGACCGGCTCGCATGTCGTGTTCCGCGAGCGCGCCAACTGGACGGGCAAGGACGGCCAGCTGCGCAGCCAGACGGCCATCGGGGTCTTCGAGGTCCGTGACGGGTTGGTGCGGCGCGCCTGATATTTTCCGGCCGCCGCCACGCAACCGACGGGGCAGTAGCCGGCCGGTCGGCGACCGAGCTTCCACCGACCCGCTGTTCCCATTTTCGGGATTCCCCAATCCCGCGGTTGAAGCGACCGCGTCCGGCCATTGGGTGCGCCGCTGCCACATCTTGCTGGCCAATCGGAACATAATTTTATCCCGAGGACTGGCATGCGGGTTGCAAAGCTTCGGACAACTCTCACTACCCATGTCGACCCGCTGGTGCCTTCTCGCCTTATTTTTCTTCCCCCTGTGCTCCCTTGCCTTGCTCGGCCAGACTGCGCCTCCCGTGGTGGACCATGCCGAAAAAATCACGTTGCAGGACGCCATCCAGCGCGCCCTGGCGAAAAATTTCGCGATCAAAGTGCAAGGATTCTCCGCCGCCATCGCGGCCGCCCGCGTGACCGAGTCACTGGGGAAATTCGATCCGATGTTAAGCGGTTCGTACAATAACGCGGACAACTACTCGCCGCGGCTGATCGACCTTGCCAGCGGCCAACGCCCGAGCGCCCTCTACACCAACACGGTCGACTACGACCTCAACGTGGGCGGCGTGCTGCCGTGGGGCATGACCTATCAGGTCGGCACCAGCACCACCAACCCCCGCGGCACCTTTAGTTCCTTCAGCGACAATTTCAGCACCTTCGCCGGGGTGTCGGGCACGCAGCCCCTTCTGCGCAATTTCGGTTTTGGTCCCACGCTCGCTTCGATCCGCATCGCCCAAGCGGGCCACGGAATCAGCGAGTGGCAGTTTCGGCAGACGGTGATGGACACCATCACGCGCGTCATTTTCGCCTACAACGACCTCAATTTCAGTTACGCCAACCACCGCACCGCCGTCCGCTCGCGCGATCTCGCCGCCGGCCTGTTGGCGGAAAACGAGAAGCGCTTCAAAGTCGGCGCGATGTCCGAATACGACGTAACCTCCGCCCGCTCCCGCGCGGCCAGCCGCGAGGAGAGAATTCTGACGGCCGAGAATTTCATCCGCCAGAGCGAGAATGCGCTCAAGCAGTTGATCACCGACACCCGCACGCCCGGGCTGCTCGCGCAGCGGATCGAGATCGAGGAACCGGCGCCCGCGCCCATTGTGCTCGTGGATGCCGCGACGGATTTCCGCACCGCCCTGGAAAAACGACCCGACTACCAGCAGGCGAAGCTCGCCCTGAAACGCGACGGCCTCACGACCCGCCTGCAACGCAATCAGCTCCTCCCGCGGGTCGATCTCGTCGGCTCCTACGGCTACAACGGTCTCGACACCGACCTCGCGCGCAGCCGACAGCAATTAAAGGATCAGGACTACCACTCCTACAGCTGGGGCGTGGTGGTCTCAGTGCCGCTCACGTTCACCAGCGAACGCGGTCGGTATCGGGCGGCGCAGATGCAGCAGCGCCAGTCGGAGTCCGAGTTGGAGCGCGTGGAACAGGACATTGTCGTCCGCGTCGGCAATGCGGCGGACGACGTCGAGACAGGACAAAAACGCATCCAGGCCACCCGGAAAGCGCGTGAACTCGCCCAAGCCACGCTCGACGCCGAGGTCAAGCGCCTGCGCGCCGGTCAGAGCAACACCTTCTTCGTCTCCCAGCAGCAGGAAATCCTGACCTTTGCCGAAGTCAGCGAAGCCTCGGCCCAGTCCGATTACCACAAAGCGCTCGCCGATTATGACCGCCAGCTCGGGCTCACGCTGGAGAAATTCAACGTCGTCCTGGCGCCGCCGAAGTAAAGATGCCCGGAGTAATCTCCGGGGCATTTGACCAAGCCATCGCCAACACTGGATGCCCAGTATTTTCGCTCCCATTTGTAGGAGCTTGCTTGCAAGCGATTCAGAATATGGGCCGTCCGCGTGCGCCCCGAATCGCTTGCAAGCAAGCTCCTACATCCCGACCAAGCCGGCGCAAGCTCCGGGGCATTGGACCCATTGCGAGTAACGGGCGGGGATTTCTCCCGCGCCGCGCGCTCCCGGCGCCCGGCCGTCACTCGCGGCCGACGGTTCCTTCCGGGGTGACGATCAGCGGGCTTTCGGATCGCGAACCCGACCGCGACCCCAGCCCCGTTTGCTGCTGCCACATCCCGCCCGGGTTGACGAGGTTGGCGGTCACAAAGATGAGCAGGTTGCGTTTTTGCACGCTCTCCCCCTGGCTGCGGAACAACCGGCCAATGAGCGGCAGACTGCCGAGCACCGGGACCTTGTCGTGCACCTTCTTCACTTCCTCGCGGGTCAGGCCGCCCATCACGAGCGTCGCGCCGTCCCAGATGGTCACCTTGGTCGTCACTTCGCGCACCGCGAAGATTGGCTGATAGAACCCGGGCGGCACCGTGACCGTCGTCCCGCCGGAGATGGCGATGCTCGGGCCGCCATATTCGACGAAGCCCTCGAACTCGGTGACCTTGGGATTCAAATCCAAGCTGATGCTGTGATTGTCCTCCTCCACGGTGGGGGTTACCTTCAATTCCACGCCGACATTGCGGGTGGCGAATTCCTGCGGCGTGCCGGAAGTGATCGAGACGCCCGCCGAGCCCCCGCCGGAATTGCTGCCCGTGCCGACCTGGCTCTGAATTTGCCCGTAGGATTGCGGATAGCGCATTTCCTGCGCCACCGTGATGGTGGCCGGATTTCCCGAGAGCACCGTCAGCCGCGGCGCACTGAGCAATTCCGTTCCGCTCTGCTGGGAAAGCGCGCGGACCACGGCATTGATGTCAAACTCGCCGACGACGCCCGTGATAGTGGCGAGCGGCCCGGCTGAGGCGCCGAGCATCACGCCGCCTGGAATCGAGGGCGGGCTCGCGGGCAGGTTGATGCCCCCGTCAGGCTGGCCGGTTCCCGAAATCGAGATCTGCTGGGTGGTGGTGGCATTTCGAAACGCCTCGGCGAGCGAGCGGTTGACGCCGCCCCCGGTGGTGTAGCGAGCCTGCGCCCCCGCGTTGGCTTGAGACGCGCTTGTGGCCACGTTCCACTGCACGCCGAGTTCCTCCAACGCGCCCTGTTGCACTTCCATGAATTTGGCCTCGATTTCGACCTGCCGCACCTGGCGATAACGATCCAGAATATTGCGGATGCGCGCCAGGTTGCGCGGCGTCTGCGTGACAATCAACTGCGAGCCATCGAACGCGAGCGAGCCGCCCGGGGTTCCCTCGAAACTGACCCCGGCCAATTGGAGAAACGAGCGCATGGCCTGACCTTCTCCCATTGTCGTCGTCGTCGACCCGGGTCCGCCACCCCCACCCGCCAGCGGGTCGGGACCGGTCGAAACTCCCGCGGCGGGGTTTCGCCCAGTCAGGCGCAGGACCGTCGACCGGGCGATGGGGAAAAACTGGGTTTCGAGCGCGGCCGGCGCGCCAGCGGGCCGCACGATCACGGCATCAGCCTGCACTTCGTATTGGTAGCCGATCGAGTCGGTGATCAAATCGAGCACACGCTTCAGGGGCAGGTTGCGCAGCGTAATGCTCAAGGTCGGATTCGCATTTCCCTGGTCGAGCAAAACAATGTTCACCCCCTTGGGCGCCGGGCCCGTGAAGTCATATTCCTCTGAAACCAGACTCAGGGTGTTCACCACCCGGCTCAGTTCCATCCCGCTGAAACTCACGCTCGGGAGCACGATGCGATCAAGTTTCTCCGCCAAAGTCGGTCCGCCCGGCTCGCTGGGACGGGACGAGTCCGGCGCCCGCGTCGGGTCGGGCCGGCGCCAGGCCTCGTCCACGGCCATGAGCATCTGCGCGCTGCTCTGCGCCCGCGTGGAATTGGCCGACGCGGGTTCGGCGGCCAGACGCTGGAGGAAAAAGAGTGCGTCCGGATTCGCCGGATCCTGCGCTTCAACTTGCCGGAAAGTCTGCTCGGCGGCCGCATGTTCCCCGGCGAGATACTGGCCGCGCCCGCGCGCCACCAATTCTTTCATGCCACTGGCCGGCCCGACTGGCGCCGGCCCCTCCGCCCGGCCGGCAACTCCGAGCCCCAGGAAGATCAAAACCGCCGTTACCCGATAATGTCGCGCAAAGATTTTCATAGTCGTGATCCCTCGTTGGTGTTTTTGATGAAGACGGTCGGCGGAAGATTCAGGGCGGCCGGCGACGGGGGCACCGGGCGGCTGACTGCGGCCGGCGGCGCGGCGAGCGGTCGAAGAATTTTGGTTTCGGGGAGCGCCGAATCGGGGGACTCCCGGACCAGCACCACTTCCGGCGGACTGAGCTGAATGTGTTCGAGACGGTAAACCGCCGCCTCCAGCGCGAGCGTGTCGCCTTGGTGCAACTCACGCAGCCCGGAGGCGAGATCGCACACGGCCAGCAGCGTCCCGGTCATTTTGCGGGCGCGATCGTCGAGCATGACATCGCTCCCGCTTCTTTCGTCCCGCAAGCCCGCGAACGCCACCACCTCAACCACCGGCCACGCGCCGTCATGATCGACCGGAACTTTCTTCACCGCGAAACTCTCCAGGGTCAGGTCGAGCTTTTCGAAACGGTGACCGACGCGGGCAAGGAAGCTCCCGGCCGTGCCCGGCGCCACAACGACCCCCAC